>DKJA01000113.1:0-21736 GCA_002454505.1 Oxalobacteraceae bacterium UBA6704 | reverse complement strand
GCTTCATCACCGCCGGTTCCGTCGACGACGGCAAGAGCACGCTGATCGGCCGCCTGCTGTTCGACAGCAAAGGCATCTTCGCCGACCAGCTGGCCGCCGTGTCGCGCGCAAAACACAAGCGCACGGTGGGCGACACGATCGACCTTTCGCTGCTGACGGACGGCCTGGAAGCGGAACGCGAACAGGGCATCACGATCGACGTCGCGTACCGCTACTTCGCCACGCCGAAGCGCAAGTTCATCATCGCCGACACGCCGGGTCACGAACAGTACACCCGCAATATGGTGACCGGCGCCTCGACGGCCGATGCGGTGATCATCCTGATCGACGTGTCGAAGGTGAAGCTGCATGACGACGGCAGCGTCGATCTGCTGATCCAGACCAAGCGCCATTCGACCATCGCCCACCTGCTGCAGATCGAACACGTGGTCGTCGCCGTCAACAAGATGGACCTGGTGGACTACGACCGCACGGTTTATGAGCGCATCGTCCAGGCCTACCGCGAGTTCGCGCAGACGCTGGGCCTGAAGGACATCACGGCGATCCCGCTGTCGGCGCTGACCGGCGACAACGTCGTCGAGCCAAGCGCGAAGATGGGCTGGTACCAGGGCCCGACGCTGATCGAGCTGCTCGAATCGCTGTCCGTCTACGACGAATCGCACGCATCGCCATTCCGCTTCCCGGTGCAGCTGGTGGCGCGCCACAACGGCCACGAAGCAAACGACTTCCGCGGCTACATGGGCCGCATCGAGGCGGGCAAGGTGTCGGTCGGCGACAGGCTGGTCGTGCAGCCGTCCGGCCACGCCGCAACGGTGAAGGAGATCGTCACGTTCGACGGCTCGCTGCAGTCGGCCGTGGCCGGCCAGTCCGTCACGCTGGTGCTGAACGAATACGTGGACGTGTCGCGCGGCGACGTGCTGTCGTCCAGCGAACAGCCGGCCACGTTGCTGAAGCAGGTCAGCGCGGACGTGTGCTGGCTGTCCGAGGAACCGCTGGACCTGCGCCGCAAGTACTGGCTCAAGCACGGCACCAAACAGACCGCTGCCAAGGTGACGAAGGTCGACTCCGTCCTTGACATCAATACCCAGCAGCGGCACGATGGCGAATCGCTGAAGCTGAACGACGTGGCGCGCATCGCGCTGACCGTCCAGCAGCCGCTGGCCGCCGATGCCTACGACGACATCCGCGCGACCGGCGCCTTCATCCTGATCGATGAGGTGACGCACCAGACCGTCGCGGCGGGCATGATCCGCCTGGGCGCCTGACCTTCGTTCAACCAAGCCAGCCGGGAGTCGCGTTTGCCAGCAGCGGGAAAAGTTTATCTGGTGGGCGCCGGTCCCGGTGCCCGCGACCTGATCACCGTGCGTGGCGCCCGCCTGCTGGGCGAGGCGGACGTGGTGCTGTATGACGCGCTGGTCACCGCAGACATGCTGGAACTGTGTCCGCAGGCGGACCTGATCAATGTCGGCAAGCGCGCCGGCCAGCGTTCGGCGGCGCAGGATTTCATCAATCAGCAGTTGATCGACTGCGCGCACAAATATGCGCGCGTGGTGCGCCTGAAAGGCGGCGACCCGATGCTGTTCGGCCGCGCCGACGAGGAACTGACGGCGCTGGAAGCGCACGGCATCGAGGTGGAGGTCGTCCCCGGCATCACCACCGCCGTTGCCGCCGCAGCAGCAGCCAGGCAGCCGCTCACCAAACGGGGCATCGCCCGCAGCGTTGCCTTCTTCACATCGAGCACGGCCCCGGGCCACGACGACCAGCCGGCCATTCCGTCGACCGACACGCTGGTGCAGTACATGGGCGGCCGCGAGGCGATCGCCACCGCGCAGCGCCTGCTGGACCAGGGCCGCCGGCCCGATACGCCCGTGCTGGTGCTGGAAAACGTCAGCCGCCCGGACCAGCGCATCGCCCGCATCACGCTGGCGCAGCTGGCCGAAGGCCTCGACACGCCGCACGGCCCCGTGCTGGTGATGCTGGGCGAGGCGATGGCGGCCAGGTCGAACCAGCCGCTGTAGGCCCTCGCCACGGCCCTGCTGCCCGAGCTGGCCACGGCAGAGTAGCCGGCGCCACCGGTCCGTGATTGTTCCTATAATCGAAGGCATGAAAAGCGGACCAAACGACGACAACACGCCGGACCTGCCCGACGACGGCGACTTCTCGGATATGCTGAGCGAGATGCGCATCCTGCTGCCGGGGGCGCAGATGCTGACGGCATTCCTGATCATCCTGCCGTTCAACGGCGGCTTCCGCCACATCGTGCAGTCGGAAAAATACGTGTTCATCGCCACGCTGTTCTTCTCGCTGACGAGCCTGATCCTGCTGTCCGCGCCGGCCGTGCAGCACCGCGTCATGCGCCCGCTGCTGGACCGCGAACGCTTCAAGCATTACGCATCGCGGCAGGTGGTGGCCGGCTCGTTCGCGCTGGGCATCGCGCTGGTACTGGGCACGAACCTCGTCGTATCGGAAGTGTTCGGCCACGTGGTCGGCCTGACTGCTGCCGGGCTGATGGGCGCGATGGTCATCGTCGTCTGGTGGCTGCTGCCCGTGTGGCTGAAGCGGAATACACCGATCTAGCCAAGCGCCGGCACTGCTAGAATATCGCCTTTGCAATTTTTCCGGGGGCAGCATGGGACAAGCACACGACGTACTGGAACGGGCCCGCGCGGCCCGGCTGGACGGTAAATACGAAGACGCCCTGCGCGACCACCTGTGGTTCCACGAGAATGCCCTGAAAGTCGAGCCGGGCATGGCCGGCGTGCGGCTGTCGTTCGCGCTGCGCGACTGGATCTACCTGGCCGAGAAATTCCCGCTGGCGCGCCGCGCGCTGCAGGGCCTGCGCGACCGCGACACGGCAAGACTGCTGGACGGCGAAGCTACCCGCGAACTGTTCCGCGACATCGTCGCCATCAACAGCGCGCTGGGCGAGGAACGGGCCACGCACGAGCTGTTCCAGCGGATGGACGTGCAGATGCCGGCACTGGCGCAACAGAGTGCCGACATGGCACTGCCGGCACTGGTGGTGGCGGAAGATTTTGCGCTGGCCAGGCGCTACCTGCCCGATCCCCGCGCCCGCATCGCGGCGCTGGCGGCGGACCTGAACGGCTACACGGCCGAACTGGCGAAAAGCGGCAGCACGTCGTCCGCGCCGGCGCTGCTGTCGTTCGTGCTGAACTACACGAAGGAAGTGCGGCTGATCGTCGAGGTGCTGCGCCACGAAGGCGCCGAGGACGAGCCGGAACTGATCTCGCAGGCGGCGCTGGACGAACTGAAGTCCGATGCCTTGCGCGACGCCGTGCAGCGCGAATTCGAGACGCCCGGCGCGACGATCGCCGCGATGGTGGCGCATGCGCGCGCCAACGTCACGGAGCATTGAAGTGGACGACACGGATCGTGCCATCGCGGCTTACCAGGCCGGCGACTACGACGAAGCGGTGCGCCTGCTCGTGCCGGCCAGCCAGCCCGTCGTCGATGCCGACGGTGTCCGCCAGCCGCCCGAATTCATCGTCATGTTCGTCTGGAAGCTGCTGGCAGCGGCCCATCCGCCGGCTTTGACGGCGCTGGCTGCGGTACGCGACGAGCTGGTGGCTTATGCGCTTGCCGGCGGCATGTTCCCGCCCCGTTTCGAAGGCGACCATGAACGGTCACCGTTCCCGGAGATCGCCCGGCTCAACGAGGACCTTGCCGACCCGGCCGCCAGCCACGCCCTGTTCCTGACGATGCTGCAGCGGACGCCGCACATCGCCGACCAGTACGCATTGACGGCCTTGCCCGCCATCGTGGCGGTGCGCGATTTCGCGCTGGCCGAGCGCTTCCTGCCCGATCCCATGGCATGGCTGGCGGAGCTGAACGCCACCGCACGCAGCGCCCCGCTGCTGCCCGCACCCGGCGAAGCGCCGCGGCTGGCTGCCGATCTGTCGAATTATGCGCGGCAGGTGGGCCTGCGCATGGCCATCCTGGCGGGACTGGACCGTCAGGCCGAGGCGGCCGCCTGCCGCGTTGCGGCGCTGGCCGGTATCGAATCGCCGGACCTGCGCGCCGCGGCCGGCCGGGAAATCGCCGAGCCGGGCTGGATCAGCCGTTCGGTGGGCGAGCACAAGGCTCGCATTGAAGCGGAGAACGGGGGCAGCTAGTCCGCAGTCGGGAGCACCTGCCCGTGCCAGGCGCCCGCCGTGCGGCGCGCCAGCAGCAGGCATTCGCCCGTGCCATCGGCAGCCACCACCGGCTGCCCTTCCTCATCCCACACAGCGCTGCGGCCGGCAAGGGTCCAGCCGCCTGTGTCGCCGCCATGATTGGCCATTGCCACCGGCATGCCGTACTCACGAGCATAGCCGCGCAGCAGACCCGCGTCGTGCGCATAGCCGTTCACCGACACCAGCATGCTGGCTGCATACAGTGTCGCTCCGGATTGCACGGCCGCCGCCGCATGGCTGGCATGGGAGATTTCAGCGCAGACGGCCAGCGCCACCGGCGCGCCGTCCAGCACCAGCCCCGCGCCACCGGAACCCGCCGAGAAAGCTGTCTCCTCGCCGGGATGCAGGTGCGCCTTTGTGTAGACCTGTACTTCGCCGGAAGGCAGGAACGACAGCGCGGCGATGCGCGGCCTGTCGCCCGCCGTGGCCAGCGGCGCACCGACGACGATCGTTATGTTCCCGCTTGTCGCCGCTTCACGCAACGGCGCGAGCTGCGCATCGCCGGGAAGCAGCGCCAGAGATGAAGCAAGCGCCGGCTCGTAGCCGGTCAGCGACAGTTCGGGAAACAGGATCAGGCGCGCGCCGTGGTGCGCGGCTTCGGCAGCCAGCTGCACGTGGCGTGCAACGTTCGCAGCGACATCGCCCTTGATGGCAATGCTTTGCGCGACAACGAACGGCGCCAGGTCAGGCCGCATCGCCGCCCGCCAGCGCGCCCACGCAGTAGTCGCCGATGGCCTGCAGCACCTGCGGGCTTTCGCCGGCCGCATCGACGACGCGTACCGTCAGGCCCGGGTGATCGGTGCGCAGCCGATCGACGATCAGCGGCAGGTCGCGCAGCACGTGGCCGCCCTGCCCCAGGAACACGGGCACCACCGTCAATTCCGTCACGCCCTGCGCCACCAGTTCGGCGGCGCGTGCCGGCAGCCGGGGCTCCATCAGTTCGAGGAAGGCCAGCGACACGTCCACCTCCGGTTCGCGCGCGGCAACCAGGTCGCGCAGCCGTTCGAACGGTGCGGCCCAGCCGGCGGCGCGGGCGCCATGTGCGAACAGGACCAGTGCGCGTTTGGCAGCCATGCTAATGCCGCTCGACCCAGTACAGCGCGCCGATCGCGAACGCCAGGAAGATCAGGCTCGGCATCACGGCGATCACATAGGCCGGCAACGTGGACAGCACGCCGATGTGCGAGAACAGCGTGTTCACCAGCAGGAAGCTCACGCCGATCATGATGCCGATGAAGATTTTGAGGCTGATGCCGCCGCTGCGCGCGTGCAGGTAGGCGAACGGCAGCGCCAGCGCCATCAGCACGAAGATCGCCAGCGGGTCGATCAGTTTCTTCCAGAACGCGATCTTGAAGCGCTCCGTGCCCTGGCGGTTTTCCTGCAAGTGGCGGGTGTAGACGGCCAGTTCGTTGGCCGACATGCGCTCCGGATCGGAGGCCGACACGGACAGGATCTTCGGCGTGATCTCGGACACCAGGTTCTTCGTCGGATACGTCTGCGTGGCGATCGCGCTGGTCTCCTGCGCGTAGTTGTTCTGCACCGTCGCCTCGCCCTTGAGCAGCGCGGGATTGGTGAACTGGTTCTCCGTCACTTCCTGCAAGCGCCATGTGTTGTTGCCCTGGTAGGTGCCGCTCTTGGCCACCGTCAGCGTGCGCAAGCGCGAGCTGTTGTCGAATTCGTAGAGCTTGACGCCCATCAGCGTACCGTCCGGCAGCACTTCGCGCACATTGAAGAAGCGCGAGCCCTGCACGGTGCCCGTCAGGCCGTCGCTCTTGACGATGTCCTTGGTCCACAGGCCGGAGCGGAACTCGGACGACACCGTGGTGCCGCGGCCCGTCAGGTGCAGGCGTTCGGCCATCAGCGCGGTGCGCGGCGCAATCAACTCACCGAACAGGAACGTGACCAGCACGAACAGGATGCCGGCGCGGAACAGCATGCCGGCCGCCATCCGCGTGGACATGCCGGCCGCGCGCATGATCGTGAATTCGGAGCTCGATGCCAGCTGCGCCATCGTGTAGATGGTGCCGATCAGCGCGGCCACGGGCATCACTTCGTAGACGTGCTGCGGCACCATCGCCAGCACGTACAGCAGCGCGTGCTGCATTTCATAGCCGTTGCGGCCCACGCCCGGCAGCTCGCCGGTGAAGTCCATGAAGGCCAGCAGCGCGAGGAAGGCGAGCAGCACGAACGTGACGGCCTGCGTGATCGACGTGGCCAGGTAACGCTGGAGGACGGTCATGGCTGCCCCTTGTTGCGCTTGCGCGCCGACAGCAGCGCGCGCGGATGCCAGCGGCTGTTCACGTTCAGGCGCCAGGCAAACAGCGCCAGCACCGTCAGCGCCGCGAACAGGTGCAGCGGCCACCAGCCGGCGCCGAACGCCACGCTGCCGCGCCGCACGCTGGACTCGAGCACCTTGATCGTATTGTTATAGGTGAAGAAGATCAGGATCGCGATGATCAGGTTGGTGGAACTGCCCGCGCGGGGATTGACGAAGCCCAGCGGGATCGCCAGCAGCATCAGGATCAGGCAGGAGATCGGCAGCGACATGCGCCACAGGATCTCGGCCCGCGCCGCATTGGTGGGGATCTTCAGCAGCGCCAGCGTGGGGATCGCATTCGCTTCCTGCGTGGGATCGAGTTCGGTGGCCTGCTGCGCCACGCGCATGCTGTAGGTATCGAACTCCATCGTCTGGAAATCGGCCTGGCCCGGATTGCCCTGGTAGCGGCGGCCGTTCTTCAGCACGAGGTAGCGCTGGCCATTGTCGCCCGTCTCGATGACGCCTTCCTTGGCGACGATGACGGACGTGCCGCGCTGGTCCACCTGGTTGACGAACACGTTCTGCACCGAGGCCGTCTGGCCCGACGTGCCTTCGACGAAGAAGATCCGGTTCGACGACGACGATTCCTTGAACTGGCCGGGCGACACCTTCTGCAGGTCTTCGCGCTTGGCGAAGCGGTCCACGTATTCGGCGCTTTTCTGCTTGGCCCACGGCGTGCCGTAGAAGGCCAGGCCGGCGGTGGCGATGATGATCGGCAGGCCGAACGTCAGCACGGGCCGGATCCACGCCGTCAGGCTCTGGCCGGACGCGAACCACACCACCATTTCCGAGTCGCGGTAGGAGCGCGTGACGACCATCAGCACGGAAATAAAGCTGGTGAGGATCAGCACTGTTGGCAGATAATTCAGCGCCGCAAAGCCGATCAGGGCCAGCACGTCGGCCGACGCGACCTTGCCCCCCGCGGCCTTGCCGAGGATGGAGATCAGGGTCCACGTCAGGATGATGGTGAACAGCACCGTGAAGGTAGCCCCGGCGGAGCTGATCAGCTCCCGCCGCAAGGCGCGTTGGAAAATCATTCGACGTTTATAATTCGATTAGCAAGCAGATTAGTCATACAGTTACTGGCGTCCATGACGCCTACCTACGGAGAACCAAATGGACTTTAGCATAAAAGCATTCGACACCAAGAACACCCTCGCGTCGGCCAAGACCGGCTGTGTCGCAGTTGCTGTCTTCGAGAACAAGAAACTGTCGCAGGCCGCCCAGGCCCTCGACACCGCCGGCGAAATCACCGCGGCGCTGAAGTCCGGCGACATCACCGGCAAGGCCGGCACCACGCTGCTGCTGCGCGGCCTGAAAGGCGCGAGCACCGAGCGCGTGCTGCTGGTTGGCCTGGGCAATGCCGACAGCGTCGGCGAGAAAGCCTTCACGTCCGGCGTCCAGGCCGCGGTGAAAGTGTTCGCCACGCTGGGCGCGGCGGACGCCATTATCGCACTGCCAATGGCGGAAGTGAAAGAGCGCGACGCCAACTGGGCGATCCGCACCGTGGTGCTGGCCGCCCGCGACGGCGCCTACCGCACCGATGCGCAGAAGTCGAAGAAGGATCCGGCCGCCGCCGGCGTGAAGAAGATCGCGCTGGCCGTGACCAGCAATGCCGCCACGAAGGCCGCGCTGGCACAGGCCATCGCCATCGCCAACGGCATGCAGCTGACGAAAGACCTGGGCAACCTGTCCGCCAACGTCTGCACGCCGACCTACCTGGCCGACACCGCGAAGAAACTGGGCAAGGACTACAAGTTCGGCGTCGAGATCCTGGAACGCAAGCAGCTCGAGGCGCTGAAGATGGGCAGCTTCCTGTCCGTGACGAACGGCAGCGAGCAGCCGCCGAAGTTCATCGTGCTGAAGCACATGGGCGGCAAGCCGAAGGACGCGCCGGTGGTGCTGGTCGGTAAAGGCATCACGTTCGACACTGGCGGCATCTCGCTGAAACCCGGCGTCGGCATGGATGAAATGAAGTACGACATGTGCGGCGCCGGCTCCGTGCTGGGCACCTTCCGCGCGATCGGCGAAATGAACCTGGACCTGAACGTGATCGGCATCGTGGCGGCCTGCGAGAACATGCCGTCCGGCCGCGCCACGAAACCGGGCGACATCGTCACGTCGATGAACGGCCTGACCATCGAAGTGCTGAACACGGATGCCGAAGGCCGCCTGGTGCTGTGCGACGCGCTGACGTATGCCGAACGCTTCAACCCGGCCGCCGTGATAGACGTGGCGACGCTGACCGGCGCCTGCATCGTCGCACTGGGCCACCACCACAGCGGCGTGTTCACGCGCGACGACGACCAGCACAATGCGCTGGCCGAGGAACTGGCCGCTGCCGGCCGCGCGACGGGCGACACCACCTGGCGCCTGCCGATCGGCGAACAGTACAACGACCAGCTGAAATCGAACTTCGCCGACCTGGCCAATATCGGCTCGCCGGGCGGCGCATCGTGCACCGCCGCCGCGTTCCTGGAAAACTTCACCCGCAAATACCCGTGGATCCACGTGGACATCGCCGGCACGGCATGGAAATCTGGCGCCGCCAAGGGTGCGACGGGCCGGCCGGTACCGCTGCTGACGAACTTCCTGATCAATCGCACCTGACCGTCGAAGCAAGGTCGCCGCGGATCGTCCTGCGGCGACAGCAGCGGGCACCTGTTTCGGGCACGGCTTGAATCAGGTGCCCGTTTTACATGGGATCAGTAAATCGGCGATCCGCCCGGCGGCAGCGCGGGCTGGGGAGCAGCGGCGGGGGTCGGCACAGCTGGAGGAACTTGCGGTGCGGGCTGCGCCTGCTGCGTGACCGCTGCACCGGGCGGCGGCGGCGGTGGACCCTTGTGCAGGATCACCGTCAGCGTGGTGGGGTAATCGAAGCCGGCACCCGTCTGCTTGTCGACGAACTGGCCGGCACCTGCCGTCAGCAGGATATTGCCCCAGCGCGAGCCATTCTGTTTCGGGTCGATCTCGTCGACCGCCCACACATCGTTCTGCCGGCAATCGACGGCCAGCGGTTTCGTGCTCTTGCGGATCTGCACGCGGCCCGGCGAGGTGACGAACCAGCGGCCCACGTCGTTGGACAGCACGCAACCGATCCCGGCCACCTGCTGGTGGTCGAGCACGGTCTGCATCATCACATATTGTTCCGTGCTTTCGGTCATCGTCGCGCAGCCGGTCACCGCCGCGGCAAGCGCGGCAACAGCCAAGCTGGCACGGTAACGGGAAGCTACCGTGCCGGCAACGGACTTCCGCCGGAGAGGCATGAAGCGGTCAGCCGCCGTTCTGCTGCGACTTCTGCTTCTGCTTCAGGCCCTGGATGACGTGCATGATGTCATCCATCGCCGTATCGTCGCGGCTTTTCAGGGCCGAGAACGCATCCAGCACCTCGTTGAGCACCTGGGTGCGCACCGCGGCTTCGTCCGACGCCATCGCGACAGGCCGCTGCAGCGTGGCCGTCCTGGCGGTGTTTTTTTCCACGGCTTCCTTGGCAACCGCCTTGCGGCCGCCAGGGAGCTTGCCGTGTTCCAGTGCCGCTTGCCAGATCAGCCAGCGGCGCTGCGTTTCGTACACCAGATATTCCTCTGGCTTGTCTTCGCGGCGGCGGACGATGTGTCCGTCCTTCTGAGCCCATGCTTCGAATGCAGATCGCATTTTCTTCCTTTACAAATGCTTTGCACGTTTAACCAAGTATTTCTAAATAGTACCACTTATTGACGCAAGACAACACCATTCGAGCAATGTTGTTGCGTCGGCGACGCAGCGGCAAGCCACGCTGGGCGGAAACCGATTGAAGGCGAATACGCTCAGTATATTGGCTTTCCGGTCTCCGATAATCGTATTTTTGTACTATTTTGATAACTTTGAGGCTATAGCGGCAATTATTTTGGATGATGTCGCATTTTGCAACAGAAATTGCGTCTGAGAGTAGTCTAGTTATATGAAATTGCTTCTGCTTTGCAATTGATTGCGGCGATATTGTATTCGTTTTTGACAACTTATGGCGCACGCGTTTGCGGTAAGATGCGTGCCGTCCAAACAAGACAATATTCGCACAAGGAACACTATGAAGCTGGTTACCTGGAACGTCAATTCCCTGAACGTCCGCCTGCCCCATTTATTGAAATGGCTTGAGGAAAATCCCGTCGATGTTATCTGCATTCAGGAAACCAAGCTGACCGACGACAAATTCCCCGCCGACGCCATCCGCGCGGCCGGTTACCACGTGGAATTTTCCGGCCAGAAAACGTATAACGGCGTGGCCATCCTGTCGCGCCTGCCGATGACGGACATCGTCCGCAATAATCCCCATTATCCGGACGAGCAGCAGCGCATCCTGGCAGCAACGATAGACGGCATGCGGATCGTCTGCGCTTATGTACCGAACGGCCAGGCCGTCGATTCCGACAAATACGTGTACAAAATGGGCTGGATGGCGGCGCTGCGCGACTGGCTGGCGGCGGAGCTGGCGCAGCACCCGAACCTTGCCGTGCTGGGCGACTACAACGTGGCGCCGGAAGACCGCGACGTGCACGCCCCGGCGGCATGGGAAGGCGAAGTGCACGTGTCGCCGCGGGAACGCGCCGCCCTGCAGGCATTGCTGGACCTGGGCCTCGTCGATTCGTTCCGCCTGTTCGACCAGCCGGAGAAGGCCTACAGCTGGTGGGATTACCGGATGCTGCGCTTCCAGAAGAACCAGGGCCTGCGCATCGATCACATCCTGCTGTCCGCACCGCTGGCGGCACGCTGCACGGCGTGCACCATCGACCGGGCGCCGCGCAAGTGGCAGCAGCCGTCGGATCACACGCCGGTGATCGCCACGCTGGATTGACCGTCTGCCCTGTCGAGAAAATTCTGCGCATTCGCGCGCGGCACCGGCTGCGAGAACAGATAGCCCTGGGCGAACTGGCAGCCCTGCCGCTGCAGCAGTTCGAAGTGCCCTTCCGTTTCCACGCCCTCGGCCACCACCGATAACTGCAGGCTGGCCGACAGCGCGATGATCGCCGCCACGATGGCGCGGTCTTCCGCGCTTTCCTGCAGGTCCTTGACGAAGGCGCGGTCGATCTTGATCTTCTTCACCGGGAAGCGCTTCAGGTAAGCCAGGCTGGAATAGCCGGTGCCGAAATCGTCGATCGACAGCCGGATGCCCATCGCATTGATCTGGCCGAGAATGTCCAGCGTCTGTTCGCCATGCTCCATCAGCGCCGTTTCCGTGATCTCGAATTCCAGCAGCGCCGGATCGATGCCCGTCTCGTCGAGGATGCGGCGGATCGCCGGCACCAGGCCGCCGTGCATGAACTGGCGCGCCGACAGGTTCACCGCCAGCGGCACCGGCTGCAGGCCCTGCCGCTTCCACTCCATGCTCTGCTCGCACGCGCGGCGGATCACCCACTCCCCGATCGGCACGATCAGGCCGTTCTCCTCGATGATGGGAATGAACTTGTCCGGCCCCACCAGCCCGATGCCGGGCCGCCGCCAGCGCAGCAGCACTTCCAGCGTATGCAGGCGCCGCGTGGCGATCTCGATGATCGGCTGGTAGTGCAGTTCGAACTGGCCCTGCGCCAGGGCGCTGCGCAGGCTGCTCTCCAGTTCGAAGTGCGCCTGCGATGAGTTCATCTTCTGCGTGAAGAACTGGTAGTTGTTGCGGCCCGCCGCCTTGGCGTGGTACATCGCCGCATCGGCATGCCGCATCAGCGTCTCGACATCCTGGCCGTCGTCCGGATACGCGCAGATGCCGATCGACGGCGTGATGTGCAGCGTGTGGCCGTCCAGCGGGAACGGCGTGGCCAGCGCTTCGATGATCTTCTCGGCCACCTGCGCCGCTTCCTCGTTGTTGCGGATGCCCGGCACCAGCACGACGAATTCGTCGCCGCCCAGCCGCGCCACCGTGTCGCTGGCGCGCACCGCGCGGCACAGCCGGCCCGCCACGTCCTTCAGCAGCGCATCGCCGGTCAGGTGGCCCAGCGAATCGTTGATGGTCTTGAAGCGGTCCAGGTCGAGGAACATCACGGCCAGCCCGCGCGACGTGCGCTGCGCCGTCAGCATGGCGCGGTCCAGCCGGTCCGCCAGCAGCGCGCGGTTCGGCAGGCCGGTCAGGCTGTCGTGATAGGCCATGTGATGGACGCGCGCCTCGGCCTGGCGCCGCTCGACGATCTCGCCCTGCAGCATGGCATTCGCGCCGGCCAGTTCGGCCGTGCGTTCCAGCACGCGCACTTCCAGTTCGTCGCGGGCGCGGCGGATCGCTTCGGCCCCTTCGCGGCGCACCGTCACGTCGTCGATCATCCACAGCGTGCGGCCCTTCGGCTGGTGCCAGTCGAACGGCCGGCCGGACAGCCGCGCCCAGAACCGGCTGCCGTCCCTGCGCACCAGCTGGTGCTCGGAGGAGCTGACGCGGCCGGCCAGGAAGTCCGTCGTCGTTTCGCGGCGCGCCGCATTCCACGCTGCCGCATCGGGATACAGCGCCTGGATCGACACGCCGCACAACTCGCCCGGCGGGTAGCCGAACACTTCTTCCATCTTGGCGTTGCAGCGCAGGTTGCGGCCCTGTTCGACGACGCAGATGCCCAGCACGGCGCTGTCCAGGATCGCCTGGTTTTCCTGCAGCGCGTTGCGCAGCGATTCCTCGGCAGCCTGGTGCTCGAGCAGCAGCTTGCGGGTGGCCTCGCCGGCCGCATGCTGCTCGCTGACGTCTTCGATGATCCACACCATGCCGGCCGCTTCGTCGGCCGGATCGATCGCGCGGCCGTGCGCGCGGCAGCGGAACAGGTGGCCATCGCTGCGCTTCATCGGGCATTCCAGCGTCACCGAACGGCCTTCGGCCAGCACCGGCAGCCACTGCGCGCGCATCGCGTAGAAATGCTGGTGATCCGGATACAGCGCGACGCTGTGCGAGCCTTCCATCTCGTCGCGGTCGTAGCCGAACATTTCGGCCGCGCGCAGGTTGCAGCCCTGGATCCGGTCGCCGCGGCTGAAGATGATGCCGACCGCCGCATTCTCCAGGATGGCCTGCTGCTCGAGCAGCGCCTTGCGCAGCGCGCGCTGGTCGTTGCGCATCGCGCCGATGTCGTGGAACAGCAGCGTGGCACCGGGCCGGCCCGCCACGCCGGGCAGCGGCTTGACGGTGACCTGCACGGCACAGTCGCGGCCCCCGTCGGTCACCATCGTGCTGTTCCATTTGGCCGCGCCGCCGCCTGCGGCCAGTGCGGCCCCCAGCACGCGCACGCTTTCTTCGCGCACGCTGCCGGCAAACAGCGCGGCCGCCGGCAGGCCGGCGGGATCGTGCCCCAGCAGTGCGGCCAGCTCGCCGTTGGCCGCGACAACGGTACCGCCGCCATCGCATGCGCAGGCAGGCATGCCGATCAGTTCAAGCGCGGCGGAGAGGAAGTCGTCGGCGATGTGGGCAGTTTTGATGGACGCGAGTTTCATGGATTACCCAGCAATTTCTACTGCCTGGAAGCAATGCAGCCCGACGATCATAGCCCAGCCCCCCGGCAATAGCCATCTTCGCAACGACAAAGCCCGGCATGGCCGGCCCTGGTTCACACCTTTTTACAACAGCGTTGGCTTGCGGGTACTGTTTCAGGCAGCGTCCGCAGGCACGCGCACCATGCCTTCCATCAGTACGCGCGCGCTGCGGCTCATGATCGCCTTCGTCACGCGCCACTGCCCGTCGGCCTCGGCCGCTTCGGCACCGACGCGCAGCGTGCCGGACGGATGACCGAACCGCACCGCCGTACGCGCACCGCCGCCCGCCGCCAGGTTGACCAGCGTGCCGGGAATCGCCGCGGCCGTGCCGATGGCGACGGCCGCCGTGCCCATCATCGCGTGATGCAGCTTGCCCATCGACAGGGCACGCACCAGCAGGTCGATGTCTTCCGCCGCCACCGCCTTGCCGCTGGATGCCGTGTACGCAGCAGGCGGCGCCACGAACGCCACCTTCGGCGTGTGCTGGCGTTTCGCCGCTTCGTCCACGTGCGCGATGAGGCCCATGCGCACGGCGCCGTGGGCACGGATCGTTTCGAACATCGCCAGCGCCCGCGGGTCGCCGTTGATCGCATCCTGCAGTTCCATGCCCGTGTAGCCGACGGCCGCCGCATCGATGAAGATGGTCGGGATGCCGGCGTTGATCATCGTTGCGCGCAACGTGCCGACACCGGGCACTTCCAGCTCGTCGACCAGCTGCCCGGTCGGGAACATCGCACCGCCGCCGCCCTCCTCTTCCGCGGCCGGGTCCATGAACTCCAGCTGCACTTCGGCGGCCGGGAAGGTGACGCCATCGAGCTCGAAGTCGCCCGTCTCCTGCACCGCGCCGTTCGTTACCGGCACGTGCGCGACGATCGTCTTGCCGATATTGGCCTGCCAGATGCGCACGACGCACACGCCGTCGCGCGGAATGCGCGCGGCATCGACCATGCCGCTGGCGATCGCGAACGGCCCCACCGCCGCCGACAGGTTGCCGCAGTTACCGCTCCAGTCCACGAACGGCTGGTCGATCGACACCTGGCCGAACAGGTAATCCACGTCGTGATCCGGCCGTTCGCTCGGCGCCACGATCACCGTCTTGCTGGTGCTGGACGTGGCGCCGCCCATGCCGTCGATCTGCTTGCCGTACGGGTCCGGGCTGCCGATCACGCGCAGCAGCAAGGCGTCGCGCGCCGCGCCGGGAACGCGGGCTGCTGCCGGCAGGTCCTGCAGCCGGAAGAACACGCCCTTGCTGGTGCCGCCCCGCATATAAGTGGCGGCGATTTTGACTTGAGGTGGATGCTTCATCATGCCGCCTGCACCGTCGTGGCGGCGAGGAAGTCCTGCGCGAAGCGCTGCAGCACGCCGCCCGCTTCGTAGATCGCCAGTTCCTCCGCCGTATCGAGCCGGCACAGCACCGGCACCGTCACGCTTTCGCCGTTGGCGCGGTGGATCACCAGCGTCAGCGTGGCACGCGGCTGGCGTTCGCCCACCACGTCGTACGTTTCCGTGCCATCGATGCCCAGCGTGCGGCGGTCGATGCCGGCCGTGAATTCCAACGGCAGCACACCCATGCCGACCAGGTTCGTCCGGTGGATGCGCTCGAAGCCTTCGGCGACAATCGCTTCCACGCCCGCCAGCCGCACGCCTTTCGCAGCCCAGTCGCGCGACGAGCCCTGGCCATAATCGGCACCGGCAATGACGATCAGCGGCTGCTTGCGTTCCATGTACGTCTCGATCGCTTCCCACATGCGCGTGATTTGCCCTTCCGGCTCGATGCGCGCCAGCGAACCCGCTTTGACGTTGCCGTCGACGACGACCATCTCGTTCTTCAACGTGGGGTTGGCGAACGTGGCCCGCTGCGCCGTCAGGTGGTCGCCGCGGTGCGTGGCGTACGAGTTGAAGTCCTCTTCCGGCAGGCCCATTTTTGCCAGGTAGGCGCCGGCCGCGCTGTCCAGCATGATCGCGTTGGACGGCGACAGGTGGTCCGTCGTGATGTTGTCGCCCAGGACGGCCAGCGGCCGCATGCCGCGCAGCGTGCGCTCGCCGGCCAGCGCGCCTTCCCAGTACGGCGGCCGGCGGATGTAGGTGCTTTGCGCGCGCCAGTCGTACAGCGGGCTGACGCTTTCGGCAACCGCATCGCTGCGCGCGAACATCGGGATGTACACCTTGCGGAAATGTTCCGGCTTGACGCTGGCGGCGACGATCGCATCGATCTCCGCATCGTCCGGCCACAGATCCTTCAGCGTGATCGGCTGACCATCGGCGTCAATGCCCAGCACGTCCTTCTCGATGTCGAAACGGATCGTGCCGGCGATCGCGTACGCCACCACCAATGGTGGCGAAGCGAGAAACGCCTGCTGTGCATACGGGTGGATGCGGCCATCGAAGTTGCGGTTGCCGGACAAGACAGCCGTGGCATACAGGTCGCGTGCGACGATCTCCTGCTGGATCACGGGATCGAGCGCGCCGGACATGCCGTTGCAAGACGTGCAAGCATAGGCGACGACACCAAAGCCCAGCTGCTCCAGCTCCGGCAGCAGCCCCGCTTCTTCCAGGTACAGCGTGACCGCCTTCGAGCCGGGCGCCAGCGACGTCTTGACCCACGGCTTGCGCAGCAGCCCGTATTTGTTGGCATTACGGGCCAGCAGGCCGGCCGCGATCATGTTGCGCGGGTTGTTCGTGTTCGTGCAGCTGGTGATCGCCGCGATGATGACGGCGCCATCCGGCATCCTGCCCGGCTCGTTTTCCGCTACGTCCGCATTACTTCTCGCTATGCCGCGCGCCGCCAGTTCGCTGGTCGGCACGCGCTTGTGCGGATTCGACGGCCCGGCGATATTCCTCGTCACCGTGGACAGGTCGAAGCGCAGCACGCGTTCGTACTGCGCCTGCGTCATGCGATCCGCCCACAGGCCCGCCTGCTTCGCGTACAGCTCGACCAGCGCGATCTGCTCGTCCTCGCGGCCCGTCAGCTTCAGGTATTTGATGGTCTGTTCGTCGATGTAGAACATCGCCGCCGTGGCGCCGAATTCCGGCGCCATGTTCGAGATCGTGGCGCGGTCGCCCAGCGTCAGCGCGGCGGCGCCTTCGCCATAAAATTCCAGATAAGCCGACACCACTTTCTGCTGGCGCAGGAATTCCGTCAGCGCCAGCACCGTGTCGGTGGCCGTGATGCCCGGCTGCGGCCGGCCCGTCAATTCGACGCCGACGATGTCCGGCAGCCGCATCCACGATGCGCGGCCCAGCATCACCGTCTCCGCTTCCAGCCCGCCGACGCCGACGGCGATGACGCCCAGCGCATCGACCATCGGCGTATGCGAATCCGTGCCGACCAGCGTGTCCGGGTAGGCCACGCCGCCGTCCACCTGGATGACCGGCGACATCCGCTCCAGGTTGATCTGGTGCAGGATGCCGTTCCCCGGCGGGATCACGTCCACGTTGCGGAAGGCCTGCTTGGTCCAGTCGATGAAGTGGAAGCGGTCTTCGTTGCGGCGATCCTCGATGGCGCGGTTCTTCTGGAACGCATCAGGATCGAAGCCGCCGCATTCGACCGCCAGCGAGTGGTCCACCACGAGCTGGGTGGGCACCACGGGATTGACGAGCGCGGGATCGCCGCCCTGCTCGGCGATCGCATCGCGCAGGCCGGCCAGGTCGACCAGGGCCGTTTGGCCGAGAATGTCGTGGCAGACGACGCGCGCTGGGAACCACGGGAAGTCGAGATCGCGTTTGCGGCCAATCAGCTGCTGCAACGAGGCCGTCAGCTGCGTGGCATCGCAGCGGCGGCACAGGTTTTCGGCCAGCACGCGCGACGTGTAGGGGAGCTTGTCGTAAGCGCCCGCCTCGATCGCTTCGACGGCGGCGCGCGCGTCGAAGTAATCGAGCGTCGTACCGGGCAGGTTCGTCCGGTACGCGGTATTGAGTTGAATGCTCACGGTCTTTCCTTATTTGCGCTCGCGGATCGGCACGAACTGCAGATCCTCGGGACCGACATAGTTTGCGCTCGGACGGATGATCTTGTTGTCGATGCGCTGTTCGATGACGTGGGCCGCCCAGCCCGACGTACGCGAGATGACGAACAGCGGCGTGAACATCGCCGTCGGCACGCCCATCATGTGGTACGACACGGCGGAGAACCAGTCCAGGTTGGGGAACATGTTCTTCACTTCCCACATCACCGATTCGAGGCGCTCGGCGATGTCGAACATCTTCATCGAGCCTGCTTCCTGCGACAGCGAACGGGCCACTTCCTTGATCACCACGTTGCGCGGGTCGGACACCGTGTAGACGGGGTGACCGAAGCCGATCACCACTTCACGGTTGGCGACGCGGGTGCGGATGTCCGCTTCCGCTTCGTCCGCATTCTCGTAGCGCTTCTGGATGTCCAGCGCCACTTCGTTGGCGCCGCCGTGCTTCGGTCCGCGCAGCGCGCCGATCGCGCCGGTGACGGCCGAGTACATGTCGGAACCCGTGCCGGCAATCACGCGCGCCGTGAAGGTGGACGCGTTGAACTCGTGTTCCGCATACAGGATCAGCGACGTGTGCATGGCCTGCACCCAGCTCTCCTGCGGCGCATGCCCGTGCAGCAGGTGCAGGAAGTGACCGCCGATCGAATCGTCGTTGGTCTCCACCTCGATGCGCTTGCCGTTATGGCTGTAGTGGTACCAGTACAGCAGCATCGAGCCGGTCGAGGCCATCAGCCGGTCGGCGATGTCGCGCGCGCCGGCCAGGTTGTGGTCGTCCTTTTCCGGCAGCGCGCAGCCCAGCGCGGACACGCCCGTGCGCATGACATCCATCGGATGCGCGCCGGCCGGCAGCGCTTCCAGCGCCGCCTTCACCGCCTGGGGCAGGCCGCGCAGCGATTTCAGCTTGGCTTTATATCCCTTCAGTTCAGCGTGCGTGGGCAGCTTGCCGTGCACCAGCAGGTAGGCGATCTCCTCGAACTCGCAGGTGCTGGCGATGTCGAGGATGTCGTAGCCGCGGTAGTGCAGGTCGTTGCCGGTCTTGCCGACGGAGCACAGCGCCGTATTGCCGGCGGCGACGCCGGACAGGGCGACGGATTTTTTTGGTTTGAACGGGACTGCTTCGGTCATGGTGGTCTCCTGTTATTTTTTCTGCGCAGCGAACAAGGCATCGAGCTTCTGTTCGAAATCGTGATAGTTGATGCGCTCATACAGTTCGCTGCGCGTCTGCATCGTGTCGAGCACGTTCTGCTGCGTGCCGTCGCGGCGGATCGCGCCGTACACGTTTTCGGCGGCCTTGTTCATCGCACGGAATGCGGACAGCGGATACAGCACGAGGCCCACGTCCGCCGTGCGCAGTTCGTCGACGGTGAACAGCGGCGTCGAACCGAACTCGGTGATGTTGGCCAGCACCGGCACCTTCACGGCCGCGGCAAACTGCCGGTACATGGCCAGCTCCGTCATCGCTTCCGGGAAGATCATGTCGGCGCCCGCCTCCACGCAGGCGACGGCGCGCTCGATGGCGGCATCGATGCCCTCGACGGCCAGCGCGTCGGTGCGCGCCATGATGACGAAATTCTCGTCCGTGCGCGCATCGACGGCCGCCTTGATGCGGTCCACCATCTCGGCCTTGCTGACGATTTCCTTGCCGGGCCGGTGCCCGCAGCGCTTGGCGCCCACCTGGTCCTCGATGTGCAGCGCGCCGGCGCCGGCCTTGATCAGCGATTTCACCGTGCGCGCCACGTTGAAGGCGGAAGCGCCGAAGCCCGTGTCGACATCCACCAGCAGCGGCAGGTCGCACACGTCCGTGATCCGGCGCACATCCACCAGCACGTCGTCCAGGTTCGAGATGCCGAGATCCGGCAGGCCCAGCGAACCGGCGGCGACACCGCCGCCCGACAGGTAGATGGCGCGGAAGCCGGCGCGCTTGGCGAGCAGTGCGTGGTTGGCATTGATGGCGCCGACGACCTGCAGCGGCGCTTCTTCCCGGACGGCCTGGCGGAACGCGGCGCCGGCGGACTGTTGACTCATGGTGGACTTTCGTTGGCGTGGATGATGCGTCCTGTATCGCAAGGGCCGTGCCATGTTTCAACGGGCGGCGATTACAAACGAAATCAAGCACTTGCAACATTAACCTTCACAGTAAAGGCGTTTCAGCTTGAAACAGTGAAACGCGATTGAACTATAATTGAAACATGGCCTATCCCACTCTGCCGGCAGCGGACGGCGACAAACCCGTCATCTGGACCGTGTCCGTCTCCCGCCTGTCCGACCTGTTCCGCGACATCACGCTGGAATACGACGGGCTGGCCACGATCGAACCGATCCAGCTGGGCTTCGACGACGCCGTGCGCCACATCCGCGAGCGGCTGGCCACGGAACGCTGCGATGCGGTGATCTCGGCCGGCTCCAATGCGGCCTACCTGAAAAGCCGGCTGCCGGTGCCCGTCGTCGTCGCGAAGGCCAGCGGCTCGGACATGCTGCGCGCGCTGGCCCGCGCCCGGCGCGCGTCGGACCGCATTGCCGTCGTCACGTACCAGCAGCCGGTCGCCGAGCTGTCCGACTTCGCCGCCACGTTCGGCATCGATGTCACGCAACGCACGTATGTGACGGAAGACGATGCGCGCGCGCAGATCGCCGACCTGAAGGCGGCCGGCATCCGCGCCATCGTCGGCGCGGGGCTGATCACCGACCTGGCCACGGCCGCCGGCCTGGCGGGCGTGTTCGTGTATTCGGCCGCGTCGATCCGGCAGGCGTTCGACGATGCGCTGGACATCGCCCGCTTCGCCCAGCTGGAAGCAGGCCGCCGGAAGAGCCGCGCCGGCGCCGTGCCGGACACGCTGCGGGCCCGCCACGGCCTGGCCGACCTGCGCGGCGAATCGCCGGCCATGGAACAGGTGCGGCAGGCGGTCGTGCTGTACGCGCGGTCGCGGGCGACGGTGCTGATCCAGGGCGAGACGGGCACCGGCAAGGAGCTGGCCGCGCAGGCGATCCACCGTGCCGGCGCGCAGGGCGGCAACCGCCCTTTCGTGGCGATCAACTGCGGCGCGGTCGCCGAATCGCTGCTTGAATCGGAACTGTTCGGCCACGAGGAAGGGGCATTTACCGGCGCGCGCCGCGGCGGCCGGGCCGGCCTGTTCGAGGCGGCCAGCGGCGGCACGCTGTTCCTCGACGAGATCGGCGAAATGCCGCTGTCCTTGCAGACGCGGCTGCTGCGCGTGCTGGAAGAGCGCGAGGTGGTGCGCGTCGGCGGCACGCGGCCGATTCCCGTCGACGTGCGCATCGTCAGCGCCACGCACTGCGACCTGGAGCAGCGCGTGCGCGACGGCCGCTTCCGCGCCGACCTGTTCTACCGGCTGGCCGTGCTGCGGCTGGCGCTGCCGCCGCTGCGCGAGCGTGCCGCCGACATCGTGCCGCTGGCCGAGTGGACCTTGCGCACTGCCCTCGCCGCGCTGGGCACCCGCGCGCATCCGAACCTGCATGCGGAACTGCAGGCGTGCGCGCCGGTGCTGCTGCGGCACGGCTGGCCCGGCAATGTGCGCGAACTGCGCAACCTGGCCGAGCGGCTGGCGCTGTTCCTGGCCGCCGAACCGCTGCAGGCACTGACACCCGCCTTCGTGCTCGGCGTGGCGCCGGAGCTTGCCGCGAACGTTTCGTCATCGCGTGTCGAGGAAACCGCGACCGAAGTGCTGCGGCGCTTCGGCGGCCGGCGCGATGCGGCCGCCGACTATCTCGGCATCAGCCGCACGACGCTGTGGCGCCGGCTGCGCGAGGAAGGCGGCAACTGAGCTCGCCGCTCGTCGCGG
>DKJA01000112.1:437-21858 GCA_002454505.1 Oxalobacteraceae bacterium UBA6704 | reverse complement strand
CGCTGAAGGTGGCGCTGGACGGGTCGGCCGTGCGCACCACTGACATCCGCGGCCACGGCCAGAGCGCCGTCGCCGTGCAGCAGTTCCTGCAAAGTGTCGGCCCCGGCGGCGAAGCGGACTGGGTGCGCCGCACGATGGCATCGAACGGCTACGAGGGCGACGGCAAGCTCGAACTGCTGCAGTCGGCGGAAAAGAACGTGCTGGCGGTGCGTTTCACGGAACGCATCCGCAATTATGTGAGCCAGCCGGAAGCGGGCGTGCTGTCCTTCCTGCCCGGCATGAACGGCCCTGTGCCGATGGCCGCCGTGGCGGGACGCTTCACCGAAGCGCAGCGGCTGCACGACACGCGCTGCGAACCGTTCGCCGTTGAAGACAGCATGACGATCGATCTGCCGCATGCGATGCAGGTGCTGTACGTGCCGAAGAACCTCGATATCCGCCAGGACGGCCTGACCTACGAAGCGCACTACACGCGCGACGGCAACCGCTACCACCTGCAGCGGCGCGTCCGCGCCAGCAATCCTCGCGGCTGGTGCACGCCGCAGGAGTACCAGGCGCTGCGGCCGGCGATGAACCGCATCAGCAAGGCGATGCATGGCCGGCTCGTGTTCGTGCTGAACGAGACCGAGGTGGCTGCCGCTGCCGCCAAAGAGCGCAATCAATAGGGGCGGCACAATGCGCGACGAGACTGCGCCGGCTTCACCTGGCAACCTCAATTTTGTATTGGTCTGCGTGTTCATCGACATGCTGGGCGTCGGTCTGATCGTGCCCGTGCTGCCCATTCTCGTCGGCGAGTTCGTCGGCGGGCGCGAGCAGCAGGCCCTGTGGTACGGCATCCTCGGCGCCACGTTCGGCCTGCTGCAGTTCATCTTCATGCCGATGCTGGGCGCGATCAGCGACCGGGTCGGCCGCCGCCCCGTGCTGCTGTATTCGATGTTCGGCATGGGGCTGAACTTCCTGCTGACGGCGTGGGCGCCCAGCCTGGCCTGGCTGTTCCTGGGCCGCGTCATCGGCGGCATGTCGTCGGCCAGCATGTCGGTCGCGTCGGCCTATGCATCCGACGTGTCCACGCCGGAGAATCGGGCCAAGAGCTTCGGCAAGATCGGCGCCGCGTTCGGCATGGGCTTCATCGCCGGCCCGATGCTGGGCGGGCTGCTGGGCGGCGTCGACCTGCACCTGCCGTTCTACGTGGCGGCCGGCCTGTCGCTGGCCAACCTGCTGTACGGCTTCTTCGTGCTGCCCGAATCGCTGCCGGCGCACCGGCGCGGCAGCTTCCGGCTGCAGAAGGTCAATCCGCTGGCCGGCCTCGTCAAGCTGGCCGGCCGTACCGACGTGCGCGGCCTCGTCATCGTGTTCGCGCTGATGACGCTGGCCCAGGTGATGCTGCAGACGACGTGGGTGCTGTACACGCACTTCCGCTTCGGCTGGACGCCGGCGCAGAACGGCCTCGCGCTGTTCTGCGTCGGCGTGGCCGCCGTCGTTGTGCAGGCGGGCCTGCTGGGCATCTGGATCCGCCGCTTCGGTGAAGTGCGGCTGGCGATGCTGGGCATGTGCTCCGGCGCCCTCACCTTCCTGCTGTATGGCCTGGCCACGCAGGGCTGGATGATGTACGTGCTGATCCTGTGTAACCTGCTGGCGTTTGCCGCCGGTCCGGCGCTGCAGGCCCTGATCTCGAAGCTGACGCCGGCCGAGGAACAGGGCGAACTATTGGGATCGCTGCATTCGATCAGCAGTGCCGGCGTCGTCGTGATGCCGCTGCTGGGCGGCTTCCTGCTCGGTGAAGTAAGCCACCTGCCGCCGTCGGACTGGCGCATCGGCGTGACCTTCTTCGTCAGCTCGGCGATGCAGGTGGTGGCGATCGTGCTGGCCCGGCATTATTTCCGGGCACACGAGGTGCCCGAGTGAGCAAGCGTTGTCAGTACGGGCTCGCCGTCGGCCGCACGATGATCTCGCTGACATCGACGTCCGCCGGCTGCGCCATCGCATAGCTGACGGCGCGCGCCACCGCATCGGCGCCGATGGCGACCTTGCGGAACTCCTGCATCAGCGCCCGGCTTTCGTCGTCCGAGATCGAGTCGGCCAGTTCGGACGTCGTCACGCCCGGCGAGATGACGGACACGCGGATGTCGCCGCCCACCTCCTGCCGCAGCCCTTCCGAAATGGCCCGCACCGCGAACTTGGTGGCGCAGTAGACGGCCGCCGTCGGGCTGACCGTGTGGCCGCCGATCGACGCCAGGTTGATGATCTGCCCCGCATGCGCCATCTGCATCAGCGGCAGCACGGCCGCGATGCCATACAAGACGCCGCGGATGTTCACGTCGATCATCCGGTCCCACTCCTTCAGCTTCAGCGCATCGAGGCGGGACAGCGGCATCACGCCGGCGTTATTGATCATCACGTCGACGCGGCCGTGCTTCTTGTGCGCGGCGAGCACGAAAGTCTGCACGTCGTCCGCATCGGTCACGTCCAGCGTGCGGTACTCGGCGCTGCCGCCGGCGTTGCGGATGTCGGCCACCAGCAGTTCGAGCCGCTGCGTGCGCCGCGCGCCCAGCACCACATGATGCCCTTCGGCCGCCAGCAGCCGCGCCGTGGCTTCGCCGATGCCGCTGCTGGCACCCGTGATCAGGACGATTTTCTGTTGGTCTGCTTGGTTCATGGCTGGCTCCCGGGTAGTGATGAAACGATGGGATGCAGTGTAGGGGCGCGGTCGCGTGCGCGGTTGTGCAATCATGTCGATCCATTGCCTAATCGTCCCGCCGATGAGCAGATCGGGGCAAATGGGCGGATAATTCATGCCTGAATCAACCGAGGGAATATATGGAACAGTGTCCGAGAACGGCCCAGAGACAAGCCCGCATGGTGCAGCTGCTGGGCACACTGGCGCCGCAGGAAGGCTATACCGTCAGCACGCTGGGCGGCATCAAGTTCATGCGCACGAACTGCACGCGGTCGCGCACGCCGGTGCTGTACGAACCGTGCATCGTCATCGTCGCGCAGGGCCACAAGCGGGGCTGGCTGGGCGACGAGGCCTTCGATTACCACGCGCAGCAGTTCCTCGTGCTGTCCGTGCCGCTGCCGATGGAGGGCGAGACGGTGCGCGCCAGTGCGGCCGAACCGATGCTGGCGATCTCGATCCCCGTCGACCTGCAGCTGGCCGCCGAACTGGCGCTGGCCGTCGACGAAGCGCAGGCCGGCAAGGCGCCACCCGTCGCGCCGCGCGGCATCATGTCGTCGCCGCTGGACGATGGCCTGGGCGAAACCGTGCTGCGTTTATTGGAAGCGCTGACGTCGCCGCTGGAGACGCGGCTGCTGGGGCCGGGCATCATGCGCGAGCTGCTGTTCCGCGTGCTGACGGGCGAACAGGGCGGCGCGCTGCGCGCCGGGCTGGCGCACCAGAGCCAGTTCGGCAAGATCGGCAAGGCGCTGCGCCGCATCCACACGGACTACCACCGCCCGATCGACGTGGGCATGCTGGCCGACGAGGCAGGCATGAGCGTGACGGCCTTCCACGCCAGCTTCAAGGCCGTGACGACAACGTCGCCGATCCAGTACCTGAAGACGACCCGTTTGCACAAGGCGCGGCTGCTGATGGTGCAGGACGGCCTGACGGCCGCCACCGCCTGCGGCCGCGTGGGCTACGAGAGCACGTCGCAATTCTCCCGCGAGTTCAAGCGCTTCTTCGGCCGCACGCCCGTGGAGGAAGCGCGCGAGATGCGCAGCGTGCTGGCGCAGGCGCCCGGCAGCGGCCCCGCCGCTTTCGTCAGCGCGCAGTAGGCTGGGGACTGTCCCTGCAAGGGACTGTCCCCGGGGTTGCAGTTGAATTTATCGATGTGCGGCCGACTTCAAAACCAGCCCCGGGGACAGTCCCCGTTGGGGACGGTCCCCCCGCCCGCCCCCTATTTCTCCACCACCGGCAACTCGATCGAACTGCTGAACTCCGCCGAGTGATACACCCGCTGCGTGGCCTTGATGTAATCGGCGGGCTGCGCGTGGAAGATGTTCGGCACGTAGCTTTGCGGATTGCGGTCGTACAGCGGGAACCAGCTGGACTGGATCTGCACCATCAGCCGGTGGCCCGGCAGGATCACGTGGTTCACGTTCGGCAGCGCGTAGCGGTAGCGTTCCGTTTTACCGGCGACGACCGCTTCCGGCTTCTCCAGGCTGTTGCGATAGCGGCCACGCAGGATGTCCATCGCCAGCGGCAGCTGCATGCCGCCCAGCTCCGGCTGCGACGGCACTTCGTCCGGATACACGTCGATCACCTTGACGACCCAGTCGGCGTCCGTGCCGCTGGTCGATGCGAACAGGTTGACGATCGGCGCGCCGGAAAGCTGCAGCGGCGCCTTCAAAGGCTCCGATACATAACTCAGTACGTCCGGGCGGTCGGCGATGAAACGCTGGTCGCGCACCAGCCATGGCTTCCACACGTCGCCGTCGCCCATCCGCACGGGACGCGGCACGAACGGCACCGGTTTCGCCGGATCCGCCACGTATTCGTCGAAGGCCGCACCGGCAGCCGGCGCCGTGAAGGACAGCTTGAAGCCATCCTGCAGGAACACGGGTTTCGACGCCGACGGGCAGCCGTTCGCGCACGCCAGCGGCCATTGCTGCAGCCGCTGCCAGCGGTTCGTGCCCGTCTGGTAGAACAGCACGGGCGGCGTGTCCGCCTTCGGCGCGCCATCCTTCAGGTACTGGTTGAAGAACGGCGTCATCGTGTCGCGGCGGAATTCCAGCGCCGTATCGCCGGTGAATTTCAGCGCGCCCAGCGATGAGCCGTCGTAATTGACACCGCTGTGGCGCCACGGGCCCACCACCAGGTAGTTCAGGTTGTTGTCCTTGTCCTGCGGTTCCAGCGCCGAATACACGGCATAGGCGCCGTAGATGTCTTCCTGGTCCCACTGGCCCACCACCATCATCGTCGGCACCTTCAGCTTGCGGGCGCCGAGGATCTTGTCGAGCGCCTGGTGCTGCCAGTAGCTGTCGTAGGCCGGATGTTCGAACAGCTTCTTCGTGTACGTGAGTTTGTCGATACCGAACTGCTTCGCGTAGCCGGCTGCCGAACCGGCACGCAGCACGCCCTCGTAATCGTCGTAGACGCCGGTGGCCAGCGGCTCGCCGCGGCCGCGCACCGTCGTCTGGCCGGCGATATAGGCCAGCGTGTTGACGCGGAACGCGCCGTTGTGGAACCAGTCGTCGCCGCGCCAGCCGTCCACCATGGGGCTCATCGGCACGGCGGCCTTCAGCGCCGGGTGCGGATCGGCCAATGCCATCAGCACGGTGAAGCCTTCGTACGAAGAGCCCAGCATGCCGACCTTGCCGTTCGATTCCTTGACGTGCTTGACCAGCCAGTCGATCGTGTCCCATGCATCGGTGGCCTGGTCCGTCTTCGTGTTGTTCAGCGGGCCGCGCAGCGGCCGCGTCATTACGTAATCGCCTTCCGAACCGTACTTGCCCCGCACGTCCTGGAACACGCGGATATAGCCTTCCTCGACGAAGTTCTCGTCGCCCTGCGGCAGCGTGGCCGCCATGCTGGGGCTCGTGCTGCGCTTGGCGCGGCCGGCCGCGTTGTACGGCGTGCGGGTCAGCAGCATCGGCGCGCCCTTCGCGCCTTTCGGAATGACGATGACGGTGTACAGCTTGACGCCGTCGCGCATCGGCACCATCACCACTTTTTTCACATAATCGGCCGACTCGACGGGCGCTTCGAACTTGCCGGCGATATCGGGCGCCATCGGCGCCGTTTGCGCATACGCGCCGGAGATAACGAGGGAAGAAACCAGGGCACTGACAACGGCAACACGCATAAGGACTCCAGGCTGAACGATCCGCCATGGTACCGCGCGAAACAATTGCTTACAAGCCAAGTTAGTGCGAGCACATTCCCGTTACAACTGCCGGGCCATAATGGCTTCACACCAGTCAAAAAAGGAGTACATCATGAAAAAACTGCTGATTGCCGCGCTGATCGCGGGTTCGATGGGGTCGATCGCCGTTCCAATGACGGCCAGCGCGGATGTGATCGTCGTACGCACCGCGCCGCCGGCACCGCGCCACGAGTCCGTCCCGCATGCCCGTAAAGGTTATGTCTGGGCGCCGGGCTACTGGAACTGGAACGGCCGCCGCTACGTCTGGCAGAAGGGTCATTACGAACGCGTGCGCGCCGGCTATTACTATTCGGAGCCACGCTGGGTGGACCGGGGCGGCCGCTGGGAATTCAACCGCGGTGAATGGCGCCGCGGCGACCGCGATGGCGACGGCGTGCCGAACCGCCACGACGACCGGCCGAACGACCCGCGTCGTCACTGACCGGTTTTAGCCAGCAAGGCCGCGCCTTGACAGCGCGGCGCCAACCTGCAAACATAGCGGCATGATTTTCTTTCAATCGCATCCCTCTGTCGTTTGCTGGTGGCGCCGCTCGTGAAGAGTGCGGCCACTGTGAAGTGATGTGATTTCTATATCAACGCCGCCCTTGTCTGGTGGCGTTTTTCATGGCGCATCCCGGCAGGGGCACAAATGAGTGCTACCCCGAGGATCCTATGAGCCAGCCCGTACCAACCGACTCCCCCGCCGCCGTTTCCGCTCCTGCCGGTCCTGCCGTGATCCTGACGGGCGACCGTCCGACCGGTCCGCTGCACCTGGGCCATTATGTTGGCAGCCTGCGCAACCGCGTCGCCTATCAGCACGAGTACCAGCAGTTCATCATGCTGGCCGACTCGCAGGCGCTGACGGACAATATGGACGACACGAACAAGGTCCACCGCAACGTTGTCGAGGTGGCGCTGGATTACCTGGCGGTCGGCATCGATCCGGCCAAGTCGACGATCCTGATCCAGTCGCAGATCCCGGAACTGGCCGAGCTGACGTTCTATTACCTGAACATGGTCACCGTGGCCCGGCTGGAGCGCAACCCGACCGTCAAGGCGGAGATCGTGCTGCGCGGCTTCGAGCGCGACATCCCGGCCGGCTTCCTCACCTACCCGGCCTCGCAGGCGGCCGACATCTCGGCCTTCAAGGCATCCATCGTGCCGGTCGGCGAAGACCAGATCCCGATGATCGAGCAGACCAACGAGATCGTGCGCCGTTTCAACCGCATCGCCCAGCGCGACGTGCTGGTCGAGTGCAAGGCGCTGGTGCCGGAAATCGGCCGGCTGCCGGGCATCGACGGCAAGGCAAAGATGAGCAAGTCTCTCGGCAACACGATCAATCTGGGCGCTTCCGCCGACGAGATCACCGCCGCCGTGAAAAAGGTTTATACCGATCCGCTGCACCTGCGCGTGCAGGACCCGGGCCACCTGGAAGGCAATGTGGCCTTCATCTACCTGGACGCATTCGATACCGAAAAAGCCGCGCTGGAAGAAATGAAGGCGCATTACGTGCGCGGCGGCCTGGGCGACTCGATCGTCAAGAAGCGGCTGGAAGTGGTGCTGCAGGAGATGCTGGCGCCGATCCGCGCCCGCCGCGAGGAATTCGCCAAGGACAAGGGCCAGGTCATGCAGATGCTGAAGGAAGGCACGGCCCGCGCGCGCGAAGTGGCGGCCAAGACGGCCGACGAAGTCAAGGCGGCACTGGGCCTGAGCTACTTCTGAGTGCCATGTTGTTGCTGGCGGTGGCGTGGTATGCGGTGCTCAGCATCGTGTGCTTCGCCGCGTATGCGCGCGACAAGCGCGCCGCGCGTGCCCGGCTGCGGCGCACGCCCGAGCGCACCCTGCTGCTGCTTGGTTTCCTCGGCGGCTGGCCGGGCGGATTCGCCGCGCAGCAGGTCCTGCGGCACAAGTCCGGCAAGACGTCGTTTCTCGTCAAGTTCTGGCTGACCGCCATCGCCAACGTCGCGCTGGGGACTGTCCCGGCCTTGTCAGGGACTGTCCCCTCGTTTGCTTTTTAAGCAGAGCAAAGACGGCTGCAACCCCGGGGACAGTCCCTTGCAGGGACAGTCCCCTTACAACCCGCTCGGATAAGTCTCCGGCACCTCGTCCTGCCGCCACAACGCCGACCGCTCCAGCGGTTGCAGCGCCGTGCTGCGGTCCACGTGGACCAGCGCATCGAACTGCCTGGCCGCGTCGGCGTGAAAATAATGGCTGTGGCGTTCCGTGTCCGGCCGGTAGATCACGCCGATCGCCCGCTGCAGGTGGCGCGACGGCAGCCGGGCCAGCATGCTGTCGCGGCCCCGCAGCGGCAGCAGCAGCTGCGGCAGGCCGCTGGCCACGGACGCCTCGTGCAGCAGCCGCTCCACGCTGTCCGGCCGCGACGCCACCACCTGCTTCAGCTCCGCCGGACCGTCCCAGTCCGTGGCGGCCGTCACCGTGCCGGTATGCGTCGTGAACCCCAACAGGAAAGTATCCTCCGGCCGGTAGCGTTCGCGTACCAGCTGGCCCAGGTTCAGCTGGCCGTGTTCGCCCATCTCGGTGGCGCGCGCGTCGCCCAGGTGGGAGTTGTGCGCCCACACGACGATGCGGCCCGGCTTGCCCGTGCGCTGGCCGATATGTTCGCGCAGCGCTTCCAGCGTTTCCGCCATGTGCGAGTCGCGCACGTTCCACGATTCGTCGCGGCCCATGAACATGGCGCGGTAATACGTTTCCGCATTCTGCGCCACGCGGGCATTCTGCTGCGCGTAGAACAGTTCGTCCGGCACCTGGCCGCCCGACAGCTTCAGGTGCACATTGGCCTGGTAGGTCAGCTCCGTCAGCTGGCGCACCACTTCGCGGGCGCAATCCTCCTTCATGCCGAACGTGGTGGCATGGCCGTAGCGCTGCGGATCGTCCGCCATGTGGTCGATGCAGGAATACCGTTCGCGCGCACGCTGCGCCGCCGCCGGATCCGCCTCCTGCAGGTAGGCGATCACCGCATGCATCGACTGCTGCAGGCTGTACAGGTCCAGCCCGTAAAAGCCGGCGCGGCGGGCCGGGCTGGCCACGTGGCCGTTGTGCAGCCGCAGCCAGTTCACCAGGTCGACGGTTTCGTGGTTGCGCCACATCCATTGCGGGAAGCGCTTGAAGCCGGACAGCGCCTGCTCGGCCGCCATGTCGTCGCCGCCGTGCTGCACGTAGCGGCTGACGCGCAGCGCATCCGGCCAATCCGCTTCCACCGCCACGGCATCGAAACCCTTCTCGACGATCAGCCGCCGGGTGATCCCGGCGCGCAGCCGGTAAAACTCCCGCGTGCCGTGGGTGGCTTCGCCCAGCAGCACGATCGACGCATCGCCGATGCAGTCGAGCAGATACTCGTAGTCGTCGGCGCCGCCGAACGGGCGGGCCTCGGCCTGCAGCGCCGCGATGATTGTCCGGTCGATCATGGTGTCTCCTGCGGTTATCCGATGGTCCAAGATAGCGCAGTCTGTGCGACACTGGCGCAGCCTTAATGAATGGAAAGATCGTAATGGGAATGGGGGTACTCTGCGGCCTGATCGCGGGCGCGTTGTGGGGAATGGTGTTCATCGTGCCGGTGCTGCTGCCTGCCTTCTCGCCGCTGGAACTGGCCGTCGGCCGCTACACCGCTTACGGCGCGATGGCGCTCGTCCTGCTGCTGCCGAAACTGGCCGCGCTGGCCCACCGGCTCGACCGCAAGGATTACGCGGCATTGGTGCGCCACGCGCTGGCCGGGAACATCGTCTACTACATGCTGCTGGCACTGGGCGTGAAGCTGGCCGGCGTGGCCCCGACATCGCTGATCATCGGCGTGCTGCCGATCACCGTCACGCTGCTGGGCCGGCACGACCACGGCGCGGTACCGCTGGCGCAGCTGGTACTGCCGCTGCTGGTGGTTGCCGCCGGCATCGCCTGCATCAATGTGGATGTGTTCATGCACGCCGGCGACACGGGCCGGCCGCTGCTGCACACGGTCGCCGGCCTCGCGGCGGCGGCCGGCGCGCTGCTGTGCTGGACGTGGTACGCGGTCGACAATGCCCGCTACCTGAAGACGAATCCCCACTTCACCAGCGCCGAATGGTCGGCGCTGTACGGCCTCGCGTCCGGCATCATCGCGCTGGCGATCGGCGCCGTGGCGTTCGTCATCTGGGGTGGTGAGGTGACGGGTGCGGCAGGCGTCGCCACGGGCCGCGACTGGGGCCTGTTCTGGACGTGGAATGCGCTGCTTGCGCTGGGCGCTTCCGTCATCGGCAACCAGTTGTGGAACGTGGCAAGCCGGCGCGTGCCCGTCACGCTGTCCGGCCAACTGATCCTGTTCGAGACGCTGTTCGCGCTGCTGTACGGCTTCATCTACCGCGCTGCCTGGCCACGGCCGCTGGAAGCGGCGGCCATTGCGCTGCTGGTGACGGGCGTGACGTGGTCCGTGCGCGTGCACGCGGCGGAAGAGCAACTGAGCCCGGCCTGATGCGCCTTAACTGAAATCGCGGACCAGCGCGGCCATTGCCGGCACGCGTTCCGCCAGCCCTTGCGCGACGCCGGCCCGGTCGGCCGCGTTGCGGTTCTGGCTGACCTTCCACTTCGCCTCGACATGCGCGATGGGCAGCTCGATGCCGACGATGGCCTGCGACAGCGCGGCAATGTAATCGGCCGGCGCATCGTCGATGCGCCATGGCTGCGGCAGTTGCTGCTCTTGCGCGGAAGTGAGGTCGTGCAGCGCGCGGCGCAGCCAGGCCGCATCGTCCGTCACGCGCGCCGTGCCGCGCACCTGTACCGTGCAGTAGTCCCAGGTGGGCACCTGCTTGTGATTTTCCAGTTTGCCGGGATACCAGTTCGGGCTCACGTACGCCTGCGCGCCCTGGAACAGCACCAGGCATGGCGCCCCGGCCTGCAGTTGGCGCCACAGCGGATTGGCGCGTGCCACGTGGGCGCGCAGTGTGCCGTGCTCGCCCTCGTCGGCATACAGCACGAACGGAACCAGGTCCGCCGTCAGCTCCGCGCCTGCGACGACCAGCGTGGCAAGCGGATGGTCGCGGATCAGGGCGTGCTGGATGGCGCGGCGGGTTTCGGCGAACGGGGCGGGGTTGTACATGGCGGCTCCGGGAGATGAGGAGCGGCCAGTCTAGCGGGGTGGTGGCGGGTTGCGAAGAGCCAGAGAGGGATGCTGGCGTGGGGCCATGTCGGGGAGAAAAGGCAACAGCGGGGACGGTCCCCGACCTGGTTAGTTCAGATAGCCGCTTTCGGCCAGTGCGTCCTGGACGAGTTCGAGGCGCAGCAGCGGATTGTCCTGCGCCAGCAGCAGCTGTTTCTGCGGCAGGTCGAGCTGCAGCAGTTCGCACCAGCGGTTCGCCACCCAGCCGCTTTCATCGAGCCGGTACGGGGTCGCGATCGGCATCTGCGGTTCGTGCACGCCGCGCTGCTGCAGCGAACGGATCAGCGAACCCAGCGCGTTCGCCACATCCTGCTGGTCGGCCGGCACCGGCACCGACATATCGTCCGGCAGGCGGACGATATCGGCCATCCACAGGCCGTGCGGCTGCTGTTCCGCGTGCTCGATATGGAAGCGGCGCGTGCCCAGGCAGGTGATCTGCAGCAGGCCGGGCAGCGGCGCCGTCCAGTCCACCACGCGCGCCATCGTGCCGACGGGCGCCAGCACCTCGTGCTGGCCGGGCTTGCGTACCTCGTCGCCCTGCGCCAGCGCGACGATGCCGAATTCCTCGGAATGGTCGATGCACTTCTTCACCATGTCCAGATAGCGCACCTCGAACACCTGCAACGCCAGGCGGCCATCGGGGAACAGCACAGTATTGAGCGGGAACAGTGGAATCATCGCCGGATATTCGCACACATCCGAAACGGACGCCGCGCCGCTCATTGACGTTTCTCATTGACGTCTATACACCGTCCCGTTCTTCATCACAAAGGCCACCCTGGCCAGCGCGCCGATGTCCGCGACCGGATCGCCATCGACGGCCACCAGGTCGGCCAGGAAGCCGGCCTTCACCTGGCCGAGCGACGTGGCGCGGCCCAGTACCGCGGCATTGACGACGGTGGCGGCGCGCAGCGCTTCGACCGGCGTCATGCCCAGCCTGACGAGCCACGCGGCCTCGCGCGCGCTGGTGCCATGGGCGAACACGCCCACATCGCTGCCCAGTCCGATCGTCACGCCGGCCTGCCGCGCCAGCGCGAACGCGGCGGCGGCAGCCTGCATGGCCGGTGTCGGCGCCCCGCCCCGCACGTGCTGCTGGAAGTATTCGCCCGACGCTTCCGGCGCCGTCAGCGTGGGGAAATACGCCACCTTGCGCTCGGCCATCAGCCGGAACGTGGCCGCGCTGCCGCCATAACCATGTTCGATCGTGTCGGCGCCGGCCAGCACGGAGCGGCGCATGCCTTCGTCGGTGCTGGCATGCGACGCGACCTTGCGGCCCGATTCGTGCGCCGCGCGGACCAGCGCAGTCAGCTCGTCCTGGCTGAAGGTCGCGTGCGCGCCGTTGTCGGGCCCCGTGCGGTAATCGGCATACACCTTGATCCAGTCGGCGCCATGGGCCGCCTGCTCGCGCACTGCCTTCACCACTTCATCGACGCCGGTGGCTTCCTGCGCGCCGACCGGCAGCACCATGTCCGGCCGGTAGGCCTTCACGTTGGGGCCATAGCTCGACGATGCGACGATGGCACGCGTGGCGATGAACAGCCGCGGGCCGGGGATCACGCCTTCGTCGATGGCGCGGCGGACGGCCACGTCGGCATAGCCGGCGCCCTCGGTGCCCAGGTCGCGCAAGGTCGTGAAGCCGGCCTGCAGGTGCGCATTCGCATGGCGGCCGGCGCGCAGCACGCGGTATTCGATGCTTTCCTTGAGCACCTGGTCGTCCCAGCTCGTTTCGTTGTATGGATGGAGCAGCACGTGCGAGTGCATGTCGATCAGGCCGGGGATCAGCGTCCTGCCGGGCAGTTCGATGCGCTCGGCATCGGGCGGCACGGCCACCTGCGCGGCGGGGCCGGCCGCCTGGATCCGGCCACCGTCGACCAGCACCGTCCAGCCGGCATGCGGCTGGCCTTCGCCGGTCCACACGCGGTCGGGCACCAGCAGCACGGGTGCCGCGCCGGCGACGGTGGCCACCAGCGCAACGGCCAGTGCGAACGCGGATTGAAAGAAGGTTGGACGCATCGCGGCTCCCGTTGCCTGAAAAGCAAACATGATACGTAGCAAAGGCGCGCTGCCGCAAGCACGGCATCGCTAAGCTGGCCGCATATCCACTGTGAAGGAGGTCGTCATGCTGGCAAATACGGAAGCGATGGCAACGGTTGCCGTCAGCGATATGGCTGCGGCAAGGGAGTTTTATGGCAATGTGCTGGGGCTGCGGCAAAACGGCAGCGAGGGCGAGGAACTGCTGTCTTATCTGAGCGGCAGTTCGGTGATTATCGTATATCGCTCGGATTTCGCCGGCACGAATAAGGCGACAGGTATCACGTGGAGCGTCGGCGATGAAATCGGGGAAATTGTAACTGCGCTGCGCGATCGGGGAGTGACTTTCGAGCACTACCAGATGCCGGGTCTGTCGCTGCATGGCGACATCCACGTGGGGAACGGGATGAAACTCGCATGGTTCAGCGACCCGGACGGGAATATCCTGAATATAGTGGGGAGCTGAGCGAACGCCCAAAGAAATTTTACGAAGCTTTACGGCGCTTTACCGCAATCGGTTACCGGAATGTACTTAGGCAGTACTTAAGGGAACACTCAGTGGTACCGTCGTGGGACCGGAATAACGAGGAACGATACGTGGCCGAGAATCCCGCCACGCACCGTTCTTGCTGCGCAGGTTTTTCCGCATTGTTTGTACAATACGCCGGCGAGGCACCGGTGCGCCGCAGCGGATTACTGCTGCTTGATCAGGAACTCTTCCTTCTTGCGGCCGTCCAGCCACTTTGGGGCGCGGCCGCGGCCCGTCCACGTCTGGCCCGTGACATCGTCACGGTATTTCATCGGCACCGGCGCGCGCGGCTTGACCGGCTTGGCGGCTTTCACGGCCGGGCCCAGGTCGGCAATCGACAGGCCATATTCGCGCATGATCGTGGCGATTTGTTCCTTGGCCTGGGTAATTTCGTTTTTGCGGGCCTGCTCGGCCTGCTTCTGCAATTCAGCGATCTTGGCCTGGTATTCCTGGTAGGTCGTCATCTCAAATCCTTTATGGGTGAAAAACGCGTGTGACAATCTGTGAGAATTCTATGTGCCGCCAATTTACCATAAGAGTGCAATCGTATTCCACATTTATTCGCATTAAATGTGCGAAAGATTGGCGGGAGAATAAAAAACCCCACACCGAATAATGCGCACGACAGCCGGAACGGCACTCCGGGCCGGTTTGCCGCCAGCGGATCCGGCAAAAGCGATACGCATTGCATGTGTGTACCGGCTGGCATGGATATATTGCGCCGCACTCCCGCGGAGTTTCCCGCACCATGCCGCACCGCCCGCCTTCCCGAATAGCTGTTGACCCAGGTGCTACAAGTGTGGCACGCTACAGATGTAGCAGCATGAATCCCGAATAACCCGGAACAATCACGACAAGGAACTGCGCGATGAAAACATCCCTGATGCGCCTGCTGGCCGGTGCCGGCCTGGCGCTGGCAGCGTTGACCGCCACGGCGGCGGAACCGGCGATGGTCGCCGTGGGCCAATACAAGGTGAATCTCGCCATGCAGGGCGAAGGCCCGTACACGGTGCTGTTCGAATCCGGCTTCGGCATGGACCTGAACGCATGGCGCAAGGTCGCGCCGGCCATCGCCCGATCGGCACGCGTGGTGACCTATTCCCGTGCCGGCTACGGCAAGTCCGATGCCCGCCCCGAACCGCGCACGCCGGCGCAAAGCAGCGCGGAGCTGGACCAGCTGGTGCAGGCGGCCGGCCTGCAGCCGCCGTTCATCCTCGTCGGCCATTCGTACGGCGGCCTGCTGATCCGTGCCTTCGCCGCGCGCCACCCCGGGCAGGTCGCCGGCATGGTGTTCGTCGATCCCAGCGACGAGCACTTCGCCGCCGCGCTCAGGCACCTCGATGCGCAACGGGCGGCCGACGACGACCGGCTGATGGAACAGCTCACGCCGCCGTCGCTGCGGCCGGAACTGAAGGAGGTGCTGGCGGCGCTGAACGGCCCGCGGCCCGTCGCGGGCGCGCTGCCGGACGTGCCGGCGATCGTGATCACGTCGATGCGCGCCTATGCCAGTCCCGAGTTCTTCATGCAGACGCCGGCCGCGCAGGCGCTGTGGCGCGACGCCCACGCAAACCTGATCTCCCGCTTTACCGGCGGCAGCCAGGTCGTGACGGCCAACAGCGGCCACCTCGTCCAGATGGACGAGCCCGAGCTGGTGATCGGCGCCATCGGGCAGGTCATCCGCGCGGCCGCCGCCCGGCAGAGCGCCATCGCAGCAAAATAAGGAGCCAGCCATGACCGTTCAACAACCGGATATCGACGACCTGCCGTGGCGCGAACGCCAGGTGGTCGAAGCCGTCTACCGCCTGCAGGAAGGCACGGCAACGGACATCCGCGACGTGCTCGACGACGCGCCCGGCAATTCGGCGATCCGCGCCATGCTGGCGCGGCTGGAAGACAAGGGTTTTCTGCAGCATCGCGAGGATGGCCAGCGCTATCTGTATTCGGCCGTGGTGCCGCGCCAGAAGGTCAGCGAAGGCGTGCTGAAACGGCTGGTGCGCGTGTTCTTCAACGGCTCGCCGGCCAGTGCCGCGACAGCCCTGCTGGGCATGGCGCCGAAACTGTCCGACAAGGAGATTGACCAGTTGCAGAAGCTGATCGACAAGGCCAAACGGGAGGGACGATGAACGGTTTTTTCGACGATCCGCTATTGCTGCAGCTAGTCCTGCTGCAGGCCAAGGCCACGATTGTGCTGGCCGCAGCCTGCGCGACACTGCTGGTGTGGCGTAACGCCTCGGCCGCGCGCCGCGCCTGCATCGCGCAACTGGCGCTGTTCGCCGTGCTGCTGATGCCCGCCGCCTGGCTGCTGCTGCCGCCCTGGCACGTCACGGCCCCGGCCGACATTGCCGCCGCCGCCATTGCGCCGGCCGCGCTGCCGGCCAGCGCCACCGCCACCTCCACGCTACCCTCCCCTGCAGCCCACGCGGCGACGTTCATTTCGTGGCGCGCCATCGTCGTCGGGCTGTGGCTGGCCGGTGCTGCCGTGCTGGCCTTGCGCCTCGCCGCCGGCATCGCGCGTCTGGCGGCGCTGGACCGCGCCGCCGCGCCCGTCACCGATCCGGCGTGGCAGGCAGCGCTGGCGACCTTGCGCAGCGAACTGGCACTACGCCGGCCGGTTGCATTGAAACTGTCGAACCAGATCGCGTCGCCGCTGAGCTGGGGCTGGCTGCGGCCGGCAATCCTCATCGATCCGCACACGCTGGCCAATGCGCATCCGCGCGACGTCATCGCCCATGAACTGGGCCACGTCGAGCGGCGCGACTGGCTGGCGCTGCTGCTGGCGCGGCTGGCCACGGCGCTGTACTGGTTCCACCCGCTGGCATGGCTGCTGGCGCGCCGCATGTTCGACGACAGCGAACGGGCCGTCGACGACCGCGTACTGGCCGGCGGAGAACCGCCGTCGCGCTACGCCGCCACGCTGCTGGCCGTATGCAGCCGCGCACCGGGCATGCCGGCGGTGGCCATCGCGTCGTCCGGTTCGCTGCTGCGGCAACGCATCGCCGCGCTGTTGGAGGCGGGCCGGCGCCGTTCACCCGTCAGCGCCCGCCAGTACGTAGCCGGCACGCTGTTGGCCGCCTGCTGCACGGCACCGCTGGCCGCACTGGAACCGGCGCATGACGCACCGCTGCCGCAGGGTTTCATTGCGGGCGCCGGGGCGCAGGCGGCCCGTCAGCTCGACGCGCTGGGCAATCCGCATTTCGCCGCGCTGGCGCAGGCGCTCCGTGCCCGCGATTTCAATCGCCGCCATGCGCAGGGCGTGGCCGTGCCGTTCGAGGGCCGCGGCGCGGTCGAACCGCTGCGCCTGGCCGCCCGCGATCCCGATGCAACCGTGCGCCAGCTGGCGGCATGGGGCTTCAGCGAACTGCGTTACGACGACACGGCGGCCACGGTGAACGGCCTGCTGCACGACCCGGCGCTGGCAGTGCGCGGCGAGGCGGCACGAGCACTGGGCGACATCGGTGCCGCGCGGCAGGCACCGGCGCTGGTGCAGGCGCTGCGCGATCCCAGCCCGCTGGTGCGGCGGCAGGCGGCCCATGCGCTGGGCGATTTAAGGATATGGGCGACGCGGAACGCGTTGGAGAAAGCAGCCGGCGATGCGGATGCAAGCGTGCAGGCGGAGGCGCGCTGGGCGCTGAAGGAACTGGACGGGGCGTGAGCCCGCCACGCTTCACATCTCCGGGCAGCCCACGCCGATGCTCGTCGCATGCCGCGCCACCACCCGCTTGATGATGGTGACCAGCTGGCACGCGGCGGGCCCCGGCCGTTCGGCATTGGCCACCACCAGCGCCAGCGACAGCCGGCGCTTCTGGCCGGAGCGCAGCGGCAGCGCCTTCAGCGTGCCGGCCGCCAGCTGCTCCTCGATCTTGTGGCGCGCCAGCCAGCCGAAACCCAGCCCGCCGGCGATCATCTCAAGCCGCGTGGCCGGATTCGTCACGGTCCACCGCTGCGTGCTGCCCAGCCAGCCCAGGTCGCGCGGACTCAGGTGGCCGGAATCGCGCACGACGATGTGCAGGTGCTGCGTCAGGTCGTCCTCGCCGATGCTGCGGCCCAGGTGGTGCAGCGGATGGCCGGGATGGGCGACGGCGACGAACTCGATGTCCATCAGCGGATCGGACAAGAAGCCCGGCGCCACGCGGTGCGCGATGACGATGTCGGCGCGCTTCTCCACCAGCACGTCCTCGCCGCCGGACAGGATCACCTCTTCCATGTTGACCCGCGTGTGCCGCGCCAGCGGTTCGAATTCGCGCAGGATCTCGATCAGCAGGCTGCTGGGGAACAGGCTGTCGACGGCGAAGCGCAGCTCCGCTTCCCACCCTTCGTTGAGGCTGTGCGCCAGGTCTTCCAGCCGGAACGCCTGGTCCAGCAGGTCGCGCGCGCGGCGCAGCAGGATCTCGCCTTTATCGGTCAGCCGGGCGCGGCGCCCGTCCATCTGCAGCAGTTCGACGCCCAGCTGCTCCTGCAGCTTGGCCACCATATAGCTGACCGACGACTGGCTGCGGTGCAGGCTCTCCGCCGCCTGCGCATAGCCGCCGCATTCGACGATCGCCTGCAGCACCTGCCACTGTTCCAGCGTGCTGCGGGGGATCTTCATCGACTTGGCGTCGGCCGGACGCAGTGGCGCGACGGCTGGCATCAGAAGCGCATCTCCAGCGTCGCCCTGCCCTGCGTGTAGCCCGGGTAGAAGCTGGTGCGGCGCAACGTGCCGCTGTCGTCCGTGTACGCCGAGTCGTTGACCGAGTCCTGGCTCAGCAGGTTCGACACGGCCACGCGCAGCTGGTACTGCGCATTGAACTTCCATAGCGCGTACACGTCGAGGTCGCGGCGCACGCTCTGGTAGCCCGTCTGGTTGTCGTTGATGCGCACCGGGCCGCCGTCCTTGAACGCGAAGCTGGCGCCGGTGGTCAGCTTGCCGTCGCGCGTCTTGTAGTCGGCGCCGAACGTGGCGGACAGCGGCGTCTGCTGGTCGAGGCGGTTGTCCGGCCCCGGCACGGATTCGACGCGCGACCAGTTGCGGCTCACGCTGGCGCGCACATCGACGCCAGGCGCATCGCTCATCACGGCGGACAACGGGAACTTCGCCTCCAGCTCCAGGCTGCGCGTGACGGCCTCGCCGTCGTTGACCGGCGTGGCGACCCAGCGCCCTTCTTCCAGGAACAGGCCCTGGCGCGTGTAGCCACTGATGCGGCGCATCGATGCGGCGGCCGACAGCAGCGCGTTGTCGCCCCAGTAGTGTTCATACGATGCGTCGATGCCCGATGCCAGTTCCGGCTGCAGCTCGGGATTGCCGCGGCGGTCGGGTTCCGTCTGGCTGTTGTTGGTGGACGTGAAGCGGCGCGGCACCAGGTTGCCGGCCGGCGGCGCCTTGTACGTGCGGGTCAGCGCGAGGCGCACCTGGTCGCGGCTGTCCGGCAGCTTGTACAGCGTCTGCGCCAGCGGGCTCCACACGCTGGACGTCTGGCTCACCGTGTCGAAGGTATTGCCCTCGCTTTCCGTGTCGAGGCCCTCCCAGCGCAGGCCCGCGTACATCGACCAGCGCGGCGTGATGTTCCACTCGTCCTGGGCATACAGTGCCAGGCGGGATACTTTCGCGTCGAAGCCTTCGTCCGAATCTTCCGGATCCGTGCCGAGGAACACCATGTCGCGCTCCACGCGGCTCTCTTCGCGGCGGGTCATGCCGGCGTCCCAGCCCATCGACAGCGCGTGGTCGGGGATCAGCGGCGTCGAGTATTTGCCCTGCGTGGAGAAGCCCTTCTCCGTTGTCTCGCTCAGCACGGTGGCATCGCGGCCCAGCGCGCCGGTGCGGTAATCCATTTCGTGCCACGTGCCGCTGGCGCGCATGCCGTTGATGCCCGCCTTGGCATCGAGCTTGCCGCCGCCGGCGAAGCGGTGCACCCAGTTCAGGTCCGTGCGGGCAAACAGGTTGCGGTTGCTGTTTTCCATGTCGCGCGTGTCGAAGCGGGGCGGCGTGCCGGTGATCGTGTCGACTTCCTCGCGGCCGTCGTAGACGTTGCGGTTGAAGTTCAGGAAGGTCTGCGACGTCAGCGAGTCGCCGCCGTCCAGGTTCCACGTCAGCCGCGGCGCGAGGTTGACGCCTTCCGAGCGGCCGGCGTCGTCCTGCGTCGCGCGGCGCAGCATCTGCAGCGTGCCGGCCGGGTCCACCTGGGTTTCCTGGCGCGGCGACTGGCGGTCGTAGTTGTAGCGCCACGCGCCGGCGCTGAGCGAATACGACATCTTGCCCAGCTTGTCGGACATCTGCAGGTTGGCGTTGGGATTGCTCGCATCGGCGCTCTTGCCCGCGCCGATCTTGAACTCGCGCTGCGCCGTCTTGATGGCTTTCTTCAGCACGATGTTGATGGTGCCGGCGATCGACTGCGTGGAGAATTCGGCAGAGGCGGCGCGCACGATCTCGATGCGCTCGATGACGTCCGGCGACAGCGTGTCGATCGAGAAGCCGGCCGGTGCGCGCTCGCCGTTCAGCAGGATCTGCGTGTAGCCGCTGCCCAGGCCGCGCATGCGGATCTCGCCGCCGCCCCGTCCCGCCGCGCCGCCGACGGTGACGCCGGGGATGCGCTTGAACACATCGTTGATCGACGTGTCGCCATAGCGCAGGATCTCCTCGCTGCTGACGACGACCTTGCTGGCCGTGTCGTCGCGGCGGGGATCGTAAGCGGCCGACGAGCCCTTGATCTCCACTTTCTGCATGGTTTGAGCCGGCTGGTCTTCTTTTACCTTGGCCGGCGCGAGGGGCTCGGCGATCGTGACAGTCTGGGCGTTGGCGTGGGCGTGCATGGCGGCCAGCACGGCGGCGGCGGCAATGGTCGGGCGGATGGACATGGGCGGTTGCGCGTTGGATGGAGAGTAAACGTTATTTTGCTACGCTTTTACGCGAATGTGTTAGCTCCGCAGAAATATTTTCTGCGGCTGCGCTGCGCTTCGCCCCGCTGGCCGCGGCTATAATGCGCCTTCGACCCCATAAGGAATACCGCTACCGTGTCCGACCGCCTCGCCGTGCTGCCGCAATACCTGCTCCCGAAGGGGGCCCTGACCAATTTCGCCGGGCGCGTGGCCGGCGCCAAAGGCGGCGCGATGACGACGCGGCTGATCCGGTGGTTCGTCGGCAAGTACGACGTCAACATGGCCGAGGCGGCCAATCCGGACATCGCCAGCTACCACAGCTTCAACGAGTTCTTCACCCGCGCGCTCAAGCCGGGCATGCGGCCGTTGGCGCAGGCTGACTTCGTCTGCCCCGTCGACGGCCGCATCAGCCAGTTCGGCGCGATCGAGGACGACCAGATCTTCCAGGCCAAGGGTCACAGCTTCACGACCACCGCGCTGGTGGGAGGCGACCAGGCGCTGGCCGAGCAGTTCCGCCACGGCAGCTTCGCCAACCTGTACCTGTCGCCGCGCGACTACCACCGCATCCACATGCCGTGCGACGGCAAGCTGACGCGGATGATCTACGTCCCCGGCGCGCTGTTCTCGGTGAACCCGACGACGGCGCGCGGCATCCCCGGCCTGTTCGCACGCAACGAACGCGTGGTGTGCGTGTTCGACACGGCCAGCGGCCCGTTCGTGATGACGCTGGTGGGCGCAACGATCGTCGGCAGCATGGCGACCGTCTGGCACGGCGTGGTGAACCCGCCCCGCCAGCCGAACATCTGCGAATGGACGTACGCCGACCAGGACATCGTGCTGAAAAAAGGCGAGGAACTGGGCCGCTTCCTGCTGGGCTCGACGGTGGTGATGCTGTTCCCGAAAGACACCCTCCACTTCAACAGCCACTGGCAACCCGCCGGCCCCGTCCAGCTGGGCGAGGTGATGGCCAACCTGCGCTGAAAAAATAGGGACAGACCC
>DKJA01000112.1:0-164 GCA_002454505.1 Oxalobacteraceae bacterium UBA6704 | reverse complement strand
AGGGTCTGTCCCTATTTTATTTTCGTCTTCCCATTCGTCGATCAGGCTAAATATCCAGTGGATTGCTAATACGTGTCTTGCATTGGGCACTATCTTCCACTCCCCGGCGCATTTGACGGGAACAAAGCCTGTTAAAGGACGCTATTAAAAATAGGGACAGACCC
>DKJA01000138.1 GCA_002454505.1 Oxalobacteraceae bacterium UBA6704 | reverse complement strand
CCACGGCGCGCAGCAGCACGGCCGTCACGCGCGGCGACAGGAAGGCGTAACGCACCCCGCCCGCCATGGCCGCCAGCAGGCCCTCGCGCGGCAGGGTCTGCTTGGGCCGCTCGGGCTTCCAGCGGAACAGCACGACCAGCAGGCCCAGATAGCTGACGGCGTTGACGGCGAAGGCCGCCGCCGCGCCCGCCGCCGCTTCCGCTTCCGCTTCCGCCGCCGCCGCTTCCGCTTCCGCTTCTGCCGCTTCCGCCGCCGCCGCTTCCGCTGCCTTCGCCTCCGCGCCCGGTCTGCTCCCCTATCCGCGCTCCAGTCCGCCCCCGATCTGCTCCTCGGTCCGCGCCCCGGTCCGCGCCCCAGTCCGCGCGTCCCGCGTGCACCGCCGGCCCGCAGCCTGCAACCCCGTCCGCGCCCGCCGCGCGCCACCGCCGCATCCTTCCTGCAAGCCGCCGTTCGCCCGCACACCAGCACAACAAACCCAAGTCGCCAAATCAGGCAGCAAGTTCTGCAACTAACCAGGTTTCCCTCGCCCACAGGCGGTCAGCCACAAACGTGTTTCTGCGCAGCCCGACAGGAGAGTGTTCCCAGACCGTCCCCATAGCAACAACGATTGCACGAGCATGCACACAAGAAATTCGATACGATGGTTGCCGATGGTCTTTTTAACAACGGCAAGATTACCAAGCCACCCGGGAGCCCCATGTCTTTCCTGATCGTCCTCGCCGCCCTGGCATTCCTGATGTTTGCCGCCTACCGCGGCTACAGCGTCATCCTGTTCGCGCCCGTCGCCGCGCTCGGTGCGGTCCTGCTGACGGAGCCCGCCGCCGTCGCGCCCGTCTTCTCCGGCATCTTCATGGAAAAGATGGTCGGCTTCGTCAAGCTGTACTTTCCCGTGTTCCTGCTCGGCGCCGTGTTCGGCAAGCTGGTCGAGCTGGCCGGCTTTTCCGAGGCGATCGTCATGGCGGCGATCCGCTACATCGGCCGCACGCGTGCCAACGCAGTGATCGTGGCTGTCTGCGCGCTGCTCACGTATGGCGGCGTGTCGCTGTTCGTCGTCGTGTTCGCGGTGTACCCGTTCGCGGCCGAGCTCTATCGCCAGAGCGGCATTCCGAAGCGGCTGATGCCGGGCGCGATCGCGCTGGGTGCCTTCTCGTTCACGATGGACACGCTGCCCGGCACGCCGCAGATCCAGAACATCATTCCCACCACATTCTTCCAGACCACCGGCTGGGCCGCGCCGTGGCTGGGTACACTCGGTTCGGTGATGACGGTGGCCGTCGGCCTGGCCTACCTGGAGTGGCGGCGCCGCTCGGTGATGGCGACGGGCGAAGGCTATGGCGACGACACGGCCGCGCACGAGCCCACGGCGGCAAAGGAACTGCCGCATCCGCTGCTGGCCGTGGCGCCGCTGGTGCTGGTGGGCGTGGCGAACTTCGTGCTGACGGCGCTGATCCGCGACTGGTACGGCGAAAAATTCGTGCTGACGCCGGACCTGCTGCCCGGCCTGCACGCACCCGTCGAAACGCCGATCAAGACGGTGGTCGGCATCTGGGCCGTCGAGGGCGCGCTGCTGCTCGGCATCCTGCTGGTGTGCGCCACGGCGTTCGGCCGCATCCGCGCCGCGTTCGCGGAGGGCACCAAGGCGGCCGTCGGCGGCGCGCTGCTGGCGGCGATGAACACCGCGTCGGAATACGGTTTCGGCGGCGTGATCGCCGCGCTGCCCGGCTTCATCGCCGTCAGCGATTCGCTGCGCAAGATCCCCGACCCGCTCGTCAACGCGGCGATCTCGGTGACCACGCTGGCCGGCATCACCGGCTCCGCATCCGGCGGCATGAGCATCGCGCTGGCGGCGATGTCGGATACTTTCATCGCCGCCGCCAACCAGGCGCAGATCCCGCTGGAAGTGCTGCACCGCGTGGTGGCGATGGCCAGCGGCGGCATGGACACGCTGCCGCACAACGGCGCCGTCATCACGCTGCTGGCCGTCACGGGGCTGACGCACCGCCAGTCCTACAAGGACATCTTCGGCATCACCATCATCAAGACGCTGGCCGTGTTCTTCGTCATCGCGCTGTACTACCTGACCGGCTTGGTTTAGGCATTACAGCATCGACAGCGCGGGCGGGCCATCGCGGCCCAGCCAGGTAGTATCGAAGCGCTGCTGCGTAGCCGCCAGCGCGGCCGTGTCGCCCCGCTGGCGATAGACTTCGACCAGCCCGCGCAGCGCCCAGCCATTGGCCGGCGTGCGGGCAAGCGATGTGCGGAACGTCTGCTCCGCCGCATCGAGCCGGCCGGCCCGCAACTGGGCCGCACCGAGCGACTGCCGCACCGGGTAGTACCAGTAGGGCGGCTCGGTGTACGGCAGCGCATCCTGCAGGTCCACCGCTTCCTGGTAAGCCTTGATGGCCGCCGGCAGGTTGTTGCGCGCATCGGCCAGCCGGCCCGCGGCCACGGCCCGCGCGGTGCGCACGATGTCCTGCGCCGGAATGCCCCATTCCGCAAGGGCCTTGAAGTCGGCGGTTTTTTGCAGCGACGCCAGCGCAGCGACCTCCCTGTCGCCCGCCGCCAGCGCGCCCTTGCGGGCATGGCCGACGGCGCGGGCGTAGTGCCACATCGCCTTCACCAGCACCAGTTCGTTGCCGGGATCGGGCAGCGCGACCAGCACGTCCGGCGTGGCGAACTGCACCTGCGAGAAGTAGGGGGCCGCCTTCACCGGCTGCATCATCGCGAACTCCTTCACCAGCTCCGCCGGCAGCGCCTTGTCGAGCTTCGCGGCGGCGGCCAGCGCCGTGGCACCGTCGCCGCCCATCAGCGCGGACACCATCACGAAGTGGATGTTGTGCGGGTAGTAGGCGCCCTTGTAGACGGGATCGCTGCCGGCGCGGGCGAAATAGGCTTCGTCGGCAGCGATCGCGGCCACGTTCGACTGCAGCGCCTCCTTGTACAGGCCCACGCGGTAATAGATGTGCGACGGCATGTGCACGAGGTGGCCGGCACCGGGCGCCAGCGCCGCCAGCCGGCGCGCGGCGGGCAGCGCTTTTTCGGGATGCGACGAAGCTTCCACCGCATGGATGTAGTAGTGCGCGGCGCCGGGATGGGCCGGGTTCCGCTCCAGCACGCGTTCCAGCGCATCCACCATCGCGGTGGTATACGCCTTCGGCTTCGTGCCGCCCGCTTCCCAGTAGTCCCACGGCGCCAGGTCCATCAGCGCCTCGGCATACAGCACCTGTATCGTGTCATCGTTGGGGAAGGCGCGCGCGGCCTGCGTCATCGCATCGGCGTAGGCCTTGTCGAGCGGCTTGCGGTCCGCTTCGGGCGCCGCCGAATAGCGCTTCGCCACGGCGCGGATCAGCGCCTGCTCGGCGGGCGTGCCGCGCGGCGCCAGCCGCACCGCTTCATTGGCCGCGGCGACAGCGGGGGCGACGGCGGCCGGGAACATCGGCGCATTGATGTTCGGCCCCAGCACCAGCGCCTCGCCCCACCAGCACATCGCGCAGGAGGGATCGGCCTGGCGCGCCGCGCGGAAGGCGCGCGCCGCTTCGGCGTGGTTGAAGCCGAACGCCAGCCGCAGGCCCTGGTCGAAGTAGGCCTGCGCCTTCGGCACCCTGGTGGTGACGGCCATGTGCAGCGTGCCCAGGTTGGTGTACAGCGGCGGCACCGCCGTATCGTCCGGTGGCGTGCCGGCCTGCGGCCGGAACGGTGCCGTTTCCGCCTGGGCCAGCACCACCCGGTTCAGCACCGGCCTGTCCAGCAGCGGCGGTCTGCCCGGCTCGCGCGATGTGCAGAGCGCGCCGGGGAGCAGCGGGGCCGGGCCCGCCTCGCGCTGCACCGGCCACGGTGCAGCGATCGCGACGACGGCCGCAGCCGCCAGGATGATGTGGGTGTTCATGGATCCTCCCGCCAGCGTCAATGGCCTTTGGAGTCGCCGCGCCGCTGGCGGTTCCGGGGGCTGTGTAAAATCATACTCCCGTCATTCCGGCGAGGAGCGGACCATGCCGAAATTTGCCTGGGTCGTGCTGCCGCTGGCGCTGTACGGCGCCTGGCTCGGCATTGCGCTGCTGCGGCGCAGGCGCCCGTCGCGCCATGCGCTGAACGTGCAGCTCAGCGTGCTGCTGATGATCTACCTGCTGGCGACGGCGGGCCTGGGCATCTTCTGGGTTGCCAACCAGCAGCTGCCCGTCTTCGACTGGCACTATCTGTTCGGCTACGGCACGCTGCTGCTGGTGGCACTGCACCTGTGGTTCAACCTGCCCGTCGTGTGGCGGGCGCTGCGCGGTCCGCCGCGTGCCGCGCGGCCGCCGGGCAGGCTGAGGCCGCAATGGATCGCCGCCGCGGCGATCGCAACCGCACTGGCAACCGGCTACCTGCTGGGCATCGCCGCCGCGCCGCCCGCGCCGGTGCCGCATGCCGATGCCGTGCAGCGCTTCCACGAACAGTCGTCCCTGTCGCGTGCCGGCGTGCTGCGCGGCGCGCCAGGCATCGACTGGGGCGATGCGCCGCCACCGTTCAAGCGTTACACGGGCGTGCCGCTCGTCGACCCCGGCCGGGCCGATGCCGCACGGGCCGGGCTGTCGGCCGCATGGCGGGAAGCGACGGCGCGCAACGGCCCGTTGCGCCTGGCGGAACTGGGCGAGCTGCTGCATCTGGCCGCCGGCGTCACGCTGCGCCGCGGCGGCGTGGCACTGCGCGCCGCACCGTCATCGGGCGGCCTGTTCCCCAGCGAGCTGTATGTGCTGGCGCGCCGCGTCGGCGGTCTCGCGCCGGGCGTCTATCACTACGATGCGGACCGGGCGCTGCTGGCCGCCATTGGACCGCTGCCCGAGCAGGAAGACGATGCCGATGCCACCGTGGTGCTGACCGCCGTATTCCGCCGCACCGGCCACAAATACGGCGAGCGCGCCTGGCGCTATGCCGCGGCCGACGCCGGCCACGTGCTGGAAAACCTGCGCGTGGCCAGCCGCGCGGCCGGCATCGATGCCGTGCTGGCCAATCGGTTCGATGAAACGCGGCTGGCCCGCGCACTGGCCATCGACGGCGTCGACGAGGCACCGCTCGCCGTGATGGCCTTGCATGCCGGCCGCAAGCACCACACGACAACCGCACGGCGTTTCGCCACCGCCCCGCCAGCGGCGCAGGCACTGGGCGCCACCAGTGCGATCCAGCAGGCGACGTCGCTGCGCCACGCCGATCCGCCGGCGCGGCAGGCGTTCGCGCTGCCGCCAGCCGGTGCGGCAACCATGCCGGTAGCGCGCGCGATCGCCGAGCGGCGCAGCCAGCGCCGGTTCGCGCCGGCACCGGTGCCGCTGGCCGCGCTGGCGTCGCTGCTGGCGGATGTGGACCAGCCGGACCAGCTGTCCGGCGCCATCGTCGTCCACGTCATCGTGAACCGGGTGCACGGGCTGGCGCCGGGCGTGTACCGCTACGTGCGCGGCCATCAGCTCGAGCGGGTCAGGGCTGGGGACTTCGCCGCCGCGGCGCAGTCGGCCGCGCTGGCCCAGCAGGTCATCGGCGATGCCGCCGCGGTACTGGTGCTGGCCGCCGACCGCGCCGTATTGGCCGCGGACGGCGCGCGTGGTTACCGCCACGCCTTCATCGAGGCCGGCCTGCTGGGCGAGCGCTGGCTGCTGGGCGCCACCGCGCGGGGCCTGGGCGCCTGCCCGGTCGGCGCTTTCTACGACCGCGATGCGGCGGCGCTGATCGGTACCGACATGGCGCGCACATGGGTGCTGCACTTTGCCGCGCTGGGCGTGCCGGCCCGTTGAAGCTGGCCGGTGCGGCCTTGCCTACAGCGCATGCCCGATCCGCAACACCGCCGCCACATTCCTGGCCGCCGTCCGCACATTTACGGCCCCTTCCGCCAGCGCCTCGGCCAGCGTACAAGGCCGGTTCACCGCCGCAAAGACAGCATCGATCCCATGCGCATGCACCAGCGCCGTATCGCGCGCCAGGCAGCCGCCGATGGCGATCACCGGCACGCCATGCCGCGCCGCCACGCGCGCCACGCCCACTGGCGTCTTGCCCTGCACGGTCTGCCCGTCGACGCGGCCTTCGCCGGTGACGACGAGATCCGCGTCGGCCACTGCCGCATCCAGCCCCACCGCTTCCGTGACGATCTCGCTGCCCGGCCGCAGCCGGCCGTCGAGGAAAGCCAGCATGGCCGCGCCGATCCCGCCGCCCGCGCCCGCGCCGGGGATATCGGCCACGTCGCGGCCCCCGTCGCGCGCCACGATGGTGCCGTAGCGGCGCAGGTTCGCGTCCAGCTGCTCCACCATTGCCGGCGTGGCGCCTTTTTGCGGGCCGAAGATGGCCGAGGCGCCGTTCGGCCCCGTCAACGGGTTGGCAACATCGCTGGCGATGTCGAAGGTGCTGTCGGCCACGCGCGGATCGAGGCCGGTGGCGTCGATGCGCGCCAGCTGCTGCAAGGCGCCGCCGCCGGAGGCCAGCTCGTTGCCGTCTTCATCCACCAGCCGCACTCCGAGCGCCTGCAGCATGCCGGCGCCGCCGTCGTTGGTGGCGCTGCCGCCGATGCCCAGCACGAAGCGGCGTGCACCGGCGTCCAGCGCCGCGTTGATCAGTTCACCCGTGCCGCGGCTCGTGGTGACCAGCGGATTGCGCTTGTCCGGCGCCAGGAGTTCCAGCCCGCTGGCCGCCGCCATCTCGATGACGGCCGTGGCGCCATCGCCCATCAGGCCATAGAACGCCTGCACCGGTTCGCCCAGCGGCCCGGTGACGGACAGCTCGATGCGCTGCCCGCCGCTGGCATCGATCAACGCCTGCACGGTGCCTTCGCCGCCATCCGCAACGGGCAGCTTGCAGTACTCGGCATCCGGGAAGATTTCACGGAAGCCGGCCTCGATGGCCTCGGCAACGGCCAGCGCGGACAGGCTTTCCTTGAACGAATCGGGAGCAATGACAATTTTCATGGCGACCTCGCAGGGTGATGGAACGTGATAGTTGCCTGTAAAACAGGGACAGACCCTGTTTTACAGGAAATGAAATAATCAGCGGTTGACGAGACGGGCCGGCACGCGCAGCACCAGCACCGCGCCGACGAACAGGACGCTGGACAGGATGTACAGCGCGACATTGGTGCTGCCGGTGGCATCCTTGATCCAGCCGACGAGGAAGGGGCTGACGAAGCCGGCCACCTGCCCCAGCGAATTGATCAGCGCGAGGCCTGCCGCTGCGGCTGCACTGCCGAGGAAGGCGGACGGCAGCGGCCAGAACATCGGCAGTGCGGACAGGGCGCCCATCGTGGCCAGGCTCAGGCCCGCCATGACGATCACCGTATTGGTCGAGAAGTTCGCGGCGATCAGCAGGCCGGCAAGGCCCATCAGCATCGGCACGGCCAGGTGCAGGCGGCGCTCGCCGTGCCTGTCGGCGGAGCGGCCGACGTACACCATGAACACGCCGGCCAGCAGGTAGGGGATGGCGCTCAGCCAGCCCACCGTGGTGTCGCTGGCGAAGCCCAGCGACTTGATGATCGACGGCAGCCAGAAGTTGATCGCATACACGCCCATCTGGATGCAGAAGTAGATCACGCCCATGATCCACACGTTCGGATTGGCCAGCGCCACGGCCGTCGATTGCACCGCCTGCGGGTTCTGCTTGCGGCGCTCTTCATCCGCCGCGAGGGCATCGAGCATCGCCGCTTTCTCGTCGGCGTCGAGCCAGCGGGCCTGGCGGATGCCTTCGCTGAGGTAGAAGAACACGGCCACGCCCAGCAGCACCGTGGGCAGGCCCTGCAGCAGGAACAGCCACTGCCAGCCGGCCAGGCCGCCCTGGCCGGCGGAGAAGTGGTCCAGCATCCAGCCGGACAGCGGCCCGCCGATCAGGCCCGACACGGGAATCGCCGACATGAACAGCGCCATCACCTGGCCCCGCTTCTCGGCGGGGAACCAGTGCGTGAAGTACAGCACCATGCCGGGAAAGAAGCCCGCCTCGGCCACGCCGGTGAAGAAGCGCAGCGTGTAGAACGACGTCGGCGTGGTCACGAACAGCATCGCGGCGGACAGCGCGCCCCAGGCGATCATCATCACGGCGATCCAGCGCCGCGCGCCCAGTTTATGGAGGATCAGGTTGCTGGGCACGCCGGACAGCACGTAGCCGATGAAGAAGATGCCGGCGCCCAGGCCGTACACCGTGTTGCTCAGGTTGAGCGCATCCAGCATCTGCAGCTTCGCGAAGCCCACGTTGACGCGGTCCAGGTAATTGAAGAAGTAGCAGACGAAAATGAAGGGAATCAGGTGCCAGGTGGCCTTGCTGTAGGCTTTTTCCAGCAACGGCGAAGGCGCCGCGGCTGGCGTGCGCGCGGCGTTGGGGGTGGTGCTCATGCTTGTCTCCGTGTTATGCGGTGCGTCTGTGATTATGTGGAATCGGCTGTCCGCTGTCCTCGTGGGGATGCCCATATGTGGCCGGTAGTTACCCGGGTTTTTCAGGCATCTGCACAAAATCAGCTAGACTGCGGCCATGGAAATACTGACCACCGGGCTGGCGCGGGACATCGTCGAGCGGACGATGCGGATCATTCCGTTCAACGTCAACGTGATGGATGCGCACGGCACGATCCTCGCCAGCGGCAGTGCGTCGCGCATCGGCGAGCTGCACGCGGGTGCGCTGCTGGCCCTGGCCAAGCGGGCGCCCGTCGAAATCGATGCACCCACCGCGAAGAACATGCATGGCGCGAAGCCGGGCATCAACCTGCCGCTCGTCGTCAACGGCCAGGTGTGCGGCGCCGTGGGCCTGTCCGGCGCACCGGACGAGGTGCGCCAGTTCGGCGCGCTGGTGCGGCTGACGGCCGAGATGATCCTCGAACAGGCCGCGCTGGCCGGCGCGCTGCAGCGCGACTCGCGCCACCGCGAGGCGTTCGTGCTGAACCTGATCCGCTTCGATGCCGATGCGCGCGAGCTGGAAGCTTGGGGCCACCGCCTGGGCGTCGATTTCGCCCGCACGCAACTGGTGTTCCTGCTCGAGCTGGCAGAGGAAGGCGGCGACACTGAAATCCACAGGCTGCAACTGCGCCTGCTGGCGCGCGACGGCACGCTGCTGACGGCCGCCGCCGGGCCGCGCGAAATGGTGATCCTCGCATCGTACGACCCCGCCGCGGCGCCGCCGCCGCAGCGCCAGCTCGACACGCTGGCCGCGCTGCTGCGCGACGAGTGCCCCCATCCGCACGCGCTGACGATGGGCATCGCGCTGCCGGGCATCGACGGCGCCGCGATCTCGTACCAGAGCGCGCAGGCCGCCGCCCGCATCGGCCGCGCGCGTGCGCCGGAACGCCAGCGCCACAGCTATTACGAGCTGGCGCTGCCGGTGCTGTTATCGGGACTGGATGCGGGATGGCAGGCGGCGCAGCTGCGGCAGCCGATGGCGAAGCTGCGCGCGCACGACCGCAAGGAGCTGCTGCGGCGCACGCTGTCCGCCTGGTTCGCGCATGACGGCAATGCCGCCGCCACGGCCGCCGCGCTGCATATCCACCGCAACACGCTGGATTACCGGCTGAAGCGGATCGCCGAAATCACGGGGCTGGAGTTGAGCAGGACCGAGGACCGGTTCCTGCTGTATGTATCGGGGTTGCTGGAAGAGTAGAGATGGCTGGGGACTGTCCCCGCAGGGGCCTGTCCCCGGGGTTGCTTTTGACTTTGGCTGATCGCCGATAAACTTCAACCGCAACCCCGGGGACAGTCCCTTGCAGGGACAGTCCCCAGCGTTTACTTCCGCTGGCTGGCGCTCTTGTCCCGAACCGCGCGGAACTCCGAATCGCTGCCCCAGTTCGGCCACTGCTTCGACTCGGCCAGGTCGCGCCCCAGCCCATACAGCAGCTCCAGGTCGCTGGCCAGGCCGGTGAACGGCCACTCGGCCTTCCATTCATCGGACGGCTGGTGGTAGTGGTCCGTCACATACTTCTCTTCCTCGGCCTTGCCGGCCGCGGTGCCGCCATCGACCCAGTCTTCGCCCGAGCCGAACGACACCGCAGGGACGCCGGCTTTCGCGAACGGGAAGTGGTCGGAGCGGAAGAAGTGGCCCGCTTCCGGTTTCGGGTCCGGCGCGTAAGCCTGGTTGCGGGCTTTCGCCTTGGCCACCAGCAAGTCGAGCAGGTCCAGCTTGGCGCTGCCGGAAATCGTGAAGTCGCGGGCCGGGCCCTGTACGCCCAGCGCGTCCATATTGATCACGCCGACCGTTTTCGCCAGCGGGTACAGCGGGTTCGACGCGTAGTACTCGGAACCGAGCAGGCCTTTTTCTTCGGCCGTCACGGCCAGGAAGGCCACGCTGCGCTTCGGTGCCGGTGCTTTCGCATACGCGCGCGCCAGCTCCAGCAGTGCGGCCATGCCGGTGCCGTTGTCGACGGCGCCGTTGTAGATCTTGTCGCCCTTCGCGTCCGGCAGGCCGATGCCCAGGTGGTCCCAGTGGCCGCTGTAGATCACGGTTTCGTCGGGCCGCTCGGTGCCCTTGACGAGGGCCGCCACGTTCTGCGACTTGATCACCTGCGCATCCACCGCGTAGTGGGCGGACAGCGTGATGCCCTTCAGTTCCACCGGCTTGAAGTCGCGCGTCTGCGCCTGCTTCTTGGCGGCGTCGAAATCGAGGCCGGCCTTCTTGAACAGGTCCACGATCGCGTCGCGCTGTATCCACGCTTCCATCGGGGCGTGCGATTTCGTCGGATCCTTGCGGACGATGTCGTACATCACGTTCGTGTTCGAGTTCTTCACGGTGGCCCAGCCGTACGAGGCGGGCGCCGTTTCATGGACGATGATCGTGCCCAGCGCGCCGCGGCGGGCCAGTTCTTCGTACTTGTACGTCCAGCGGCCGTAGTAGGTCATCGCCTTGCCGCCGAAGTCACCGCTGCCCGTTTCGAAGTCCGGGTCGTTGATCAGCACCACGGCCAGCTTGCCCTTCAGGTCCACGCCCTTGAAGTCGTCCCACTTGCGCTCCGGCGCGGTGACGCCGTAGCCGACGAACACCAGCGGCGCATTCTTGAAGTCCACCACCTTCTTGCCGTTCATCGCGGCGCGCACGGCCATTTGTTCGCCCTGCGCGTATTTTTCCGTGGTCTTGCCGTCGCTGACGCTCAGCGCGACGGGACCCTTGATCTCGAAGCGGCCCAGCGGCACTTCCTGCGTCCACGAGCGCTGGCCCTTGACCAGGTCGCCGCCCGGCTGCAGGCCGGCCGCCTTGAACTGTTCGACGAGGTAATTGACGGTCTTCGTCTCGCCGGCGGTGTTCGGGCCGCGGCCTTCGAACTCGTCGGAAGCGAGCACTTTCACGTGCTGCGACAGGCGCTGCGGATCGAACTTGGGATTATCGGCATGCGCCGCGAACGCGGTCAGCAGCAGGGTGGCCAGCAGGGTTTTCTTCACTCGGACTCTCCTTGGGGGCAAACGAAACAAGGGCCAAGTATCGTCCGAATCGGCCGGATCGGTCAATGCACGCCGAAGACCGAGCTGCATACATGTCCCCATAGGGCGCAGAACAGCGCAGCCGCGGCAGCCAGGGGAACCATGACTGCCACCGGCAGCAGCCACGCCACGAGATTGACACCCCGCGTGTTGGGCGCCGGTGCCGGGCCATGATCGTTGATGCCTGCGGTGCCGGGGGCCAGCAGCAGCCACAGGGCGATGAACAGGTTGACGATGGGGACCAGCAGCATCAGCGCGAGCCAGCCATTGCGATTGAGGTCGTGCAGCCTGCGCCGGCCCAGCAGGAACGTGGCGAGGACCAGTGCCGTGAACGCGGTACCGGCGAATGGATGGGCAGACTGTATCGTCCCTGGCAATGCCACTTCGATGGCGCCCGGCACGGCGACCAGCACGAACGGCACGATGGCGTAGGCGAGATAGCGCGCACGCCCGATGCGTCCGTTCAGCTGGAACAGGCGGGGCTGATAGGTGGCCGCGTCGGCCGCGGTCGGCACTGGCGTGGTGTCGCCGGATACTGTCATCGAATAATCCCAGGCTGGTGAAATGGACTGCTCTTATACCAGCGGCGGCGTGCCGGACTTCAGCGCGATGCCGTCATGTTCGAACGACTGCGCCAGCTCCTCGCGCGCCGCCTGGCCGATCGAGATCATGTGCGCCTCGTCGCGGTAGTAGGGGAACATCTTGTCGAGCGTTTCGAGGTTATGGGCGCGGAATTTGGCGCGGGCCTGCTGCGCCGTTTCTTTATCGATGCCCAGCTGCTCCAGCGCGTGCTGGCCGATCTTCAGTGCCGACTCGAAGGTCTCGCGCTCGACGACATCCACGCCCCGCTCGCGCAATTCGAACACGTGCGTGACGTTGCGCGCGCGGCCGATGATCTTAATGTGCGGGAAGTGCTGGCGCACGATGTCGGTGAGCCGCAGGCTCGCTTCCATGTCGTCGATCGCGTTGATCAGCAATACCGCCTTGTCCGCCTCGGCCGCCTTCAGCAGGTCGAGGCGCGTGGCGTCGCCGTAGAACACGCGCAGGCCGTAGCTGCGCAGCATGTCGATCAGGTCCGGATCGTTATCCAGCACCGTCATGCGAATGCCGGAAGCGGCCAGCAGCCGGCCGGCGATCTGGCCCACGCGGCCGAAGCCGGCGATGATGACGCGCGCGCCATCCGGTTCGATCGCATCCGGCGGTGGCGGCGGGGCCGTGTGGAACAGGCGGCTCAGCCAGTCGCCGCCACCCACCGCCAGCGGCGTCAGCGACATCGACACGGCCACCACCAGCACCAGCGTTTCATGCCAGCGGGCCGGCAGCACATTGGCGTCGTGCGCGACGGCGAAGACGACGAAGGCGAACTCGCTGCCCTGCGCCAGCAGGCCGGCAAACGTGCAGCGCTGGATGGGCGCCAGCGGCAGCGCTCGCGCGATCAGGGTCAGCAGCACCATCTTCAGCACCACGAAGCCAACGGTCAGCGCGCCGATAAATAAAGGTGCTTCGGCCAGCAGGCCGAAATTGATCGACATGCCGACGGACGTGAAGAACAGCCCGAGCAGCAGGCCCTTGAAAGGTTCCAGGTCGGTCTCCAGCGCCTTGCGGTATTCGGAGCCGGCCAGCAGCACGCCGGCCAGGAAGGCGCCCAGGCCCATCGACAGCTCGGCCATCTCCATCAGTTCTGCGATGCCCAGCACGAGGAGCAGCGCGAACGCGGTGAAGATTTCACGCAGGCCGGTGCGGGCGATCAGCCGCAGCGCGGGTCGCATCAGGTAGCGGCCCAGCACCAGCACGCAGACGACGGCGCCGACCGCCAGCATCCAGTTGAAGTGACTGCCCTCACCGCCGCCCAGCAGCGGAATGACGACTAGCAGCGGGATCGCCGCCATGTCCTGGAACAGCAGCACCGCGAAGGCGGCCTTGCCGGCCGCCGTGTTGTCCAGGTGGCGCTCGTTCATGTTCTGCACGGCGATCGCGGTGGACGACAGCGCCAGCGCAATGCCCGCGACAAGCGCGCCGACCCACGGCATGCCGAGCAGGATGCCGGCAATGCCCAGTGCCGCGGCACAGACGACCATCTGCAGCGTGCCGCCGCCCAGCACCAGCGTGCGCATCGCCATCAGCTTCTGCGGCTGCAGTTCGAGGCCGATCAGGAACAGCATCAGCACCACGCCGATCTCCGCCACCTGGCCGATCATCTCCACGTTGTGGATCAGCGCCAGGCCCCACGGGCCGAGGATGGCGCCGCCGATCAGGTAGCCCAGTACGGAGCCGAGGCCCAGCCTCTGTGCGAGCGGCACCAGCAGCACGGCGGCGAGGAGGAAGACGATGGGAGTGAGCAGGAGATCGGGCATCGGTATCGGTATCGGTTGGTTTTGCAGGGATTATAACGATGGATGCCGGCGGCGTTTGACGTTGTCGGGCGCGGGTTTGCTATGCTGCGTGCTTTGGCATCAAGCGAAATACGGAGCGTAAAACATGGTCTCGTTGCAGGAACAGTTGATGAAGGCGGGCCTGGTGGACAAGAAAAAGGTCCAGAAGGTCAACCAGGACAAGAGCAAGCAGAAGAAGGAAGAGCGTCGCAGCGGCACGGAATCGGTGGACGAGGCGCGCCTGGCCGCGCTCGAACTGCAGCGCAAGAACGCCGAGAAGGCGCGCGAAGCGAACGCCCAGCGCGACGCGGCCGCGCAGCAGAAGGCGATCCAGGCGCAGATCGCCGACCTGGTGAGGAAGAACCGCCAGAGCAAGGGCAATAACGGCGACATCGCCTACAACTTCACGTTCGGCACGAAGATCGAGCGCTTCCACGTGACGGCCGCCGTGCGCGAGCACCTGGTGGCGGGCCGGCTGGTGATCGTGGGCCTGAACGGCACGTTCGAGCTGGTGCCCCGCATCATCGCGGACAAGATCGCCGAGCGCAATCCGGACATCGTCGTGCGCGTCAAGTCCGCCGCGCCGGTCGACGAGGAAGATCCGTACGCGGCCTTCCAGATTCCCGATGACCTGATGTGGTGATCGCGGACCACACCTTCGCCACGCCGGACGGACTGCGCCGCTACAAGCTGCTGCGCCCGGCCGGCAGCGAAGGCACCATGCTGCCGGCAATCCTGCTGCTGCATGGTCACGGCCAGTTCGCCGGCTTCCTGGCCGGGCAGGCGGCCTTCCTCGGCTACCGCACGCGGATCTGGGCCCGGCTGGCGGAGCGCGAAGGCGTCATGTTGATCGTGCCGGACGGCGTGCGCGCCAGCGATGGCCGCCAGGCCTGGAACGACTGCCGCGCCGACTCGCGCACCAATTCCCCGGCCGACGACGTCGGCTTCCTCACCGCGCTGATCGATCACGTCATCGCCGCGGAAGGCGCCGACCCTTCTCGCATCTACGCATTCGGCAGCTCGAACGGCGGCGGCATGGTGTACCGGCTGGCCATCGAGGCCGGCCTCCGCTTCGCTGCGATCGGCACGCAAAGCGCCGTGCTGCCGGCGCACAGCCGTTGTGCGGCACCGTCGTATCCGTTATCGGTATTCCTCACGCATGGCACGCACGATCCCATCACGCCATATGAAGGCGGCGCGATCGCCGCGCCGGGGATGGAGGGCAGGGGTGCCGGCACCAGCGTCGCTTCGACCATGGCCGTGTGGCGCGAGCTGGCCGGATTGCCGGATGCGGAGGTGGAATACCGCTATCCGCACATCGATCCGGCCGATGCCACGTCGACCACGCGCTATACGTGGGGCGGCGATCCGGCTGGCTTGCAGGTGGTGTTCGTGAAGGTGGAAGGCGGCGGGCACACGGCGCCTGCGCTGGATGAAGTGCTGCCGCAGGGCTTGCGGCAGCTGATCGGGGAGCAGAGCCGCGATGTGGATATCGCGGCCGAGGCTTGGGCGTTTTTCAGGACGAAGCGTCGGCCCTAGAGGTACCGCGCCAGCAGCGCCCCATCCAGCGCCGCATCCAGCTCGATCCGCACGATATGCCCGCTGCCCGGTGCCACGCCCGTGTCGCTGCCGTCGTCCGCCAGCATGCGGGTGATCGTCACGTCGCGATTGCCGGACGGGTGGACGACTTCGATGCGGTCGCCGACAGCAAAGCGGTTCTTCACGTCCACGCGCGCCCAGCCGCCTTTGATGCCCAACACGTCGCCCACGTACTGGCTGCGGTTGATTTCCGACGCGCCGCGCATGTAGTTCTGGTGCGCCTGGGTGTGGTGGCGTTGATAAAAGCCGTCCGTGTAGCCGCGGTTGGCGAGGCCCTGCAGCTGGCCCAGCAGGCCTTCGTTGAAGGGGCGGCCGGCAACAGCGTCGTCGATGGCCTGGCGGTACACCTGCGCCGTGCGGGCCGCGTAATACAGCGACTTGGTGCGGCCTTCGATCTTCAGCGAATCGACGCCGATCTTCACGAGACGTGCCACGTGTTCCACCGCGCGCAGGTCTTTCGAATTCATGATGTAGGTGCCATGTTCGTCTTCGACGATCGGCATCAGCTCCCCGGGGCGTTTCGATTCCTCGATCAGGTAAGGTCGGTCGGCCAGCGGGTGGCGCGGCTGCTGGTGCAGCGCTGACAGTGGCCGTTCCCCTTCGTCCATCGCGCGGCGGAAGTCGAATTGCACCACCTGCATCGAACCCAGGTCGCCGCTTGCATCTTCGACCGCATCGCCCACCTTGTAATCCCAGCGGCAGGAATTGGTGCACGTGCCCTGGTTCGGATCGCGGTGATTGAAGTAACCGGACAGCAGGCAGCGGCCCGAATAGGCGATGCACAGCGCACCGTGCACGAACACTTCCAGCTCCATCTCCGGGCACTGCTGGCGGATTTCCTCGACCTCGTCCAGCGACAGCTCGCGCGACAGGATCACGCGCGTGAGGCCCATGCGGTGCCAGAACTTGACGTCGGCCCAGTTCACCGCGTTGGCCTGCACGGACAGATGGATCGGTACATCCGGCCATTTATCCCGCACCATCATGATCAGGCCGGGGTCGGCCATGATCAGTGCATCCGGCTTCATGGCGATCACCGGTTCCATGTCGCGCAGATAGGTCTTCAGCTTGGCGTTGTGGGCGAAGATATTGCTGGCCACGAAAAACAGCTTGCCGCGCGCATGCGCGCCGTCGATGCCTTCCTGCAGCGCCTGCAGCGTGGAGAAGTCGTTGTTCCGCACGCGCAGGCTGTAGCGGGGCTGGCCGGCATAGACGGCATCCGCGCCGAAGTCGAAGGCGGCGTGCATCTTGTCGAGCGAGCCGGCGGGGAGGAGGAGTTCGGGAGCGCGGGGCATGGTAATCGAGGGGAAAAAGCTGCGTATGCTAAGGGGCGCGCTCTTTTAAAACTTTGATCGAGATCAAATTTATGGGGGACTGTCCCCACAGGGGCCTGTCCCCGGGGTTGCATTTGACTTTGCCTTAGCGCCTATAAAAATCAACAACAACCCCGGGGACAGTCCCTTGCAGGGACAGTCCCCAGCCATCACTCCTCTTCGTACTGCAACTCGATCAGCGTATCGTCGCCATACTGCCTGTCCCGCAACGGCGGCCGGAAGCCGAGGCCGTGGTCGGCCAGTTCGATGGCGATGCGTTCCTCGCCATGAATCAGCGTCGCACTGCGCAACTGGCGCACGACGGTCGTGGTCATGTGCAGTTTCTCGTGGCTGCACCAGTCGGACGTCAGCAGCAGCGAGTTGATGAAGCCCGTCAGCAGCAGGCCGATCTCCTTCTTCGCCACGGCCACCAGCACGACGCATTCGAGCCGCAGGTCGCCCAGGCGGCGCATGCCGTCCGGGACACCGGCGCTGTGGATCTCCGGCTGCCAGCGGTAGCCGCCTTTCGGCTTGTTCAGTATCAGCTCGGCGTTGTCGCGGGCCGCTTGCGGGTCGCGCGGCAGCGTGAACGAGTGGTCCGCCGCGAGCGGCAGCGGGATCGACGTCTCTTCGCCGGCCAGGCGCAATGCCAGGCCGTCCATGTCGGCGCTGTCGCGGCGGGCGCGCAGGCGGAAGCGCAGTTCGGTCGCATTCGGTGCCAGTTCGTGGCGGTCGTCGAAGGCATCGAGGCCGGCCGCCATCACGCGGTAGGTTTTCAGTTCCGGGCTGCGAATGCCCTTGATGACCACCTGGGATTTGTCTTCCGGCTCACCATCCTCGGCCGAAGCGGAGAGAGTCAGGCACAGCGAGGCAAGCATGATGGCGTGGCAGAGGCGCATGGCGGGCTAACTTGATTTAGTGTTGTAGTGAACTATAACAGCATATTAATTTTCCAAGCAGATATTTTTGCAACGGTTAATGTACCGATAGCGTGATGAAAAAACGCTATCATCGCCTTCCTACTGGTTCAACTACGGTTCATCATGCCAAATTCAGCAGACAAGCCAGCCTACCGCAGCGGCGTTGCGGCCCGGCTGGCAGGGCTCAGCGTGGAAACGCTGCGCGTGTGGGAGCGGCGCTACGGCGTGTCGGACACGCAGCGCTCGGAGCATGGCCAGCGCCTGTACTCGGCCGAACAGGTACGCCGCCTGGGCCTGCTGAAACAACTGGTGGACAGCGGCCATGCGATCGGCACCGTCGCCCGCCTGCCGATCGACAAGCTGGAAGAGCTGACCGGCGCAAACGGCCTGATGGGCCCGATCCGCGTGGCGGTGGTCGGCGACGGCTTGGCCCGGCGCATTGCCGCCGCCGGACGGGAGGCGCGGGCGCTGAACGTCCAGCGCACGGCCGCACGTCTCGAACTTGCTGCAGAACTCGCAGGCGCGGAGGCGGACCTGCTGCTGGCCGAACTCTCCGAGCCGGACGAAGGCACCGTCGCGCAGATCGTCGCCGCGCGCGAGCACGCCGGCGCATCGTCCGCGCTGGTGCTGTACCGCTTCTGTTCCGCCGCCACGATCCGCGCGCTGCGCGCCGAAGGCTGCCTGGTGGCGCGCGTGCCGGCCGAGACGGGCGAACTGGTGATGCTGTGCCGCGCCGCACTGGCCGGCCAGCAGGTGCCGCCGGCCGAGCGGCAGGAGCCGACGGTGGCGCCACGCCGTTTCGACGAAGCGGCGCTGGCCGCCATCACGGCCGCCGGCAACCGGCTGTCATGCGAATGTCCGCGCCACCTGTCCGAGCTGCTGCTGATGCTGGGCAGCTTCGAGCGCTACAGCGCCCAATGCGCCTCCCGCAACGAGGCCGACGCCCAACTGCACCGCGAACTGGGCCTCGCCACCGGCCAGGCGCGCATGCTGCTCGAAGATGCCATGGACCGGCTGGTGGTCGCCGAAGGGCTGCCGGTCGCCGTGCCGCCTTCGCGCTAGCACCAACAGCCGAGCTTGTGTCCAACCCTGGGGTCAACCCTCTTTTTGGACACGGACTCGACAGTAATCATGCACGAGCTCGTGTCCAAAAAAGGGGTTGACCCCGAGGTTGGACACAGCCTCGGCTGTAATGCCACGCTCGCCGCCCTGTCACATACGCACCACTACGTCACCTGACGTATGTGCCATTCCCGCCCCGGCCGCGAAGATGTGATCACAACATCACACACAGGGGCGGAGCATGAAAGCGATATGGGCGGGTTTGCCGGGACTGGCACTGGCGGCAGCGGCGATGCAGGCGCAGGCGGGTGCCACGATTCCGGTCGGCGAAGACAAGTCGGTCAGCGTCGGCTTCGGCATGCGCTACAGCTACTCCCGGCTCGACAACGCCGCGCCGGACGGCTCCCACTCGAACGACTTCAACCTGGACAGCGCCCGCCTGTACCTGGGCGCCAAGCTCAGTAAAGACATCGGCGGCATGCTGAACACGGAATGGGACGGCGACCGCATCAAGGTGCTGGACGCCGCCGGCCAGTTCGCCATCTCGCCGGAACTGAACATCTGGGCCGGCCGCATGCTGTCGCCCAGCGACCGCGCCAACATGGCCGGGCCGTACTACTCGCTGGGCGGCGGTTACTGGGCCGGCGTGGCCTCGCGCTACGGCTACAACGGCGGCATCTTCCGCGGCCGCGACGACGGCGTGACCGTCTGGGGCAACCTCCTCGGCGGAAAACTGGGCTACTCGGTCGGCGCCTTCGAAGGCCATACCTTCGGCATCGGTTCGATGACGGACGACGAAGCCAAGGCGGCCGGCATCAAGGCTTCCGACAAGCCGATGTACGCCGGCCGCCTGCAATACGATTTCTGGGACGCCGAACCGGGCTACTACGGCACCGGCACCTATCTCGGCGCGAAAGACATCCTCGCCATCGGCGTGGCAGGCCGCCAGCAGAAGGACGGCGTGCTGACGCTGGCCGGCATCGGCGACTACCGGTCGTGGAACGCCGACTTCCTGCTTGAAAAACGCCTGGGTACCGGCAGCGCCGTGTCGCTCGAAGCGGCTTACTACGACTACGACACGGGCGACGTGATCCTGTCCGAGCAGGGCAACGCCTGGTCGGCGGGCGCCGGCTACCTCTTCCCGATCGCCCGCGGCAGCCTGCAGCCCTACGTACGCTTCCAGAAGTTCTCCGCCGATTCCGGCTTCGACACGCGCCAGGAAGACGCCGGCGTCAACTGGATCATCGACGGCTACAACGCCCAGCTGGGCGCGCTTTACTCGCGCACGAAGATCACCGGCGCCGACCACCAGTCGAAATTCGTCGTCGCGCTGCAGCTTCAATACTGATCTCACATCCATCCAACGGGGAACACCATGCAAACTCGCCGCACCTTCATCACCACCCTGGCTGCCGCCGCCGCGCTGACCGCGGGCCTGCCAGCCCACGCTGCCGATACCATCAAGGTCGGCATCCTGCACTCGCTGTCCGGCACGATGGCCATCTCGGAAACGTCGCTGAAGGACGTGGCGCTGATGACCATCGACGAAATCAACGCCAACGGCGGCGTGATGGGCAAAAAGCTGGAAGCGGTGGTCGTCGATCCCGCATCGAACTGGCCGCTGTTCGCCGAGAAGGCGCGCCAGCTGGTCGTCAAGGACAAGGTCGCGGCGGTGTTCGGCTGCTGGACGTCGGTGTCGCGCAAGTCCGTGCTGCCGGTGTTCAAGGAGACCAACAACCTGCTGTTCTACCCGGTGCAGTACGAGGGCGAGGAGCTGGAGAAGAACGTGTTCTACACCGGCGCGGCACCGAACCAGCAGGCGATTCCCGCCGTCGAATATTTGATGAGCAAGGACGGCGGGGGCGCCAAGCGCTTTGTCTTGCTGGGCACCGACTACGTCTACCCGCGCACGACCAACAAGATCCTGCGCGCTTTCCTGAAAAGCAAAGGCGTGAAGGACAGCGACATCCAGGAGGTCTACACGCCGTTCGGCCACGCCGATTACCAGACCATCGTCGCGAACATCAAGAAGTTCTCCACCGGCGGCAAGACGGCCGTGATCTCGACGATCAACGGCGACTCCAACGTGCCGTTCTACAAGGAGCTGGGCAACGCGGGCCTGAAGGCGACCGACGTGCCGGTGGTGGCCTTCTCCGTCGGCGAGGAAGAACTGCGCGGCGTCGACACCAAGCCGCTGCTGGGCCACCTCGCGGCCTGGAACTACTTCGAGTCCGTGAAGAACCCGGTCAACGCGTCGTTCGTGAAGAAGTGGAAGGCGTATGCGGCGGCGAAGAAACTGCCGAACGCCGCATCGGCCGTGACGAACGATCCGATGGAAGCCACCTATGTCGGCATCCACATGTGGGCCCAGGCGGTCGAGAAAGCCAAGTCCACGGATACCGACAAGGTGATCGCCGCGATGGGCGGCCAGACGTTCAAGGCGCCATCCGGCTACACGCTGACGATGGACGCCACCAACCACCACCTGCACAAGCCGGTGATGATCGGCGAGATCAAGGGCGACGGTCAGTTCTCGGTGGTGTGGAAGACCAAGGACGTGGTGCGCGCGCAGCCCTGGAGCCCGTTCATCGCGGGGAATGAGGGGAAGCAGAAGCTGTGACGGCTCAAGCCATGAAACCGGGGTCAGGCTCTTTATTCGATCGAAGATCGAATAAAGAGCCTGAC
>DKJA01000208.1 GCA_002454505.1 Oxalobacteraceae bacterium UBA6704 | reverse complement strand
GCTGCTGGCCGTCCTGGCCGTTCTCGCTGCCGGAATCGAGGTCGTATTCGCACAGGATCACGTCGAACGGCTTCTTGCCCAGCTGGCGGATGGCCGTGCCGGAACTGACGGCATAGTCGATCTGCGTGATCGACGCCTGGTTGAGCATATTGTGCAGGTTGCCGCGCATCCCCGGACTGGGGTCGACGATCAGCACGGACAGGTCGCTAAAATCGGGCATTTCATCAAGGTTTGAACTTCGTTGCTGCAAGAATATGCGAAAACCCGGCCAAAACCGAGGAACTTGGCACGCAAGACAACGGTTCGCCCTGCAATTTGTTGCTTTGCGGTCAGAAAATGCGCTGCCGGCCGCCCTGTGAAGACAAGATTGAAACGGGTATAATGCCGGCAAAAGGAAATCAGCCCATTCAGCGCTGACCCACCAGCATTTTCAGGTTCTGCTCATTGTCTTTTCTTATAATCCGCAGCTTCGCTGCATCAACTCTCTCCCAACCATGTTGATACTGCCGGGCTCCAATGCCCTGTCCGCATTCCGTAGCCAACGTCTCCTCTCCCAACTGCAAGCTGTGCTGCCGGCCGTGACGGCCATCCAGGCACGCTACATCCACTTCGTCGACACCCCGTCCCAGCCGTCCGAGCAGGACCTGGCGCGCCTGAACGGCCTGCTGACGTATGGCGAGCCGGCCCAGGCCGACGCCGCGGACGGCGTGGTCGAGGAGTTCTTCGTGATTCCCCGCTTCGGCACGATCTCGCCGTGGGCATCGAAGGCCACGGACATCGTGCACAACTGCGGCATGACGCACATCCACCGCGTCGAGCGGGGCGTGGCGTATCGCGTGGTACTCAAGGGCGGCATCCTGGGCAGCAGCATCGGCGCCGCGAAACAGCTCGATGCAACGCAGGCGCAGGCTGTGGCCGCACTGCTGCACGACCGCATGACGGAATCCGTGCTGCGCCATCCTGACCAGGCGGCCGACCTGTTCCGCAGCCTGGAAGGCAAGCCGCTGCAATCGGTCGACGTGATCGGCAGCGGCCGCGCCGCACTGGTGGCGGCGAACACGGAGCTGGGCCTGGCGATGTCGGAAGACGAGATCGACTACCTGAACGAAGCTTTTACGGCGGCCAAACGCAATCCGACCGACGTGGAACTGATGATGTTCGCCCAGGCGAACTCGGAACACTGCCGCCACAAGATCTTCAACGCCGACTGGACCATCGACGGCGAGGTGCAGGACCGTTCGCTGTTCAAGATGATCAAGAACACGCACGAGAAGCAGCCGAAGGGCACCATCGTGGCGTACTCGGACAACTCGTCGATCATGGAAGGCGCCACCGTCACGCGCTTCTATCCGCGCGGCGAAGGCCATGAATACGGCGCGTCCACGGAGCTGATCCACACGCTGATGAAGGTCGAGACGCACAATCACCCGACGGCCATCTCGCCGTTCCCGGGCGCGTCCACCGGCGCGGGCGGCGAGATCCGCGACGAAGGCGCGACTGGCCGCGGTGCCAAGCCGAAGGCTGGCCTGGCCGGCTTCACCGTATCGAACCTGATGCTGCCGGACGCGGTGCGGCCATGGGAAAACGCGGGCGACGTGACCAGCAAATCCGCCGATACGTCGAAGGTGTATGGCAAGCCGGAACGCATCGCGTCGCCGCTGCAGATCATGATCGACGGCCCGCTGGGCGGCGCCGCGTTCTCCAACGAATTCGGCCGCCCCGTGCTGGGCGGTTACTTCCGCGCCTACGAACAGAATGCCGGCCACGCCGTGTACGGCTACCACAAGCCGATCATGATCGCCGGCGGCATCGGCAACATCAGCGCGCAGCACACGCACAAGAATGACATCCCGGTCGGCAGCCTGCTGGTGCAGCTGGGCGGCCCGGGCATGCGCATCGGCATGGGCGGCTCGGCCGCCTCGTCGATGGCCACGGGCACCAACACGGCCGACCTGGACTTCGACTCCGTCCAGCGGGGCAATCCGGAAATGGAACGTCGCGCCCAGGAAGTGATCAACGGCTGCTGGCAGCTCGGCGAGAACAACCCGATCATCTCGATCCACGACGTGGGTGCGGGCGGCCTGTCGAATGCCTTCCCGGAGATCACCAACGACGCCAGGCGCGGCGCGATCTTCGATCTGCGCAAGGTGCCGCTGGAAGAATCCGGCCTGGCGCCGAAGGAGATCTGGTCCAACGAATCGCAGGAACGCTATGTGCTGGCGATCGCGCCGGAGAGCCTGGAACTGTTCCGCGCGCTGTGCGAACGCGAGCGCGCACCGTTTGCCGTCGTCGGTACCGCGACGGAAGAGCGTCAGCTGAAACTGATCGATGCGGAGACCAACACTTCGCCAGTCGACATGCCGATGGACGTCCTGCTCGGCAAGCCGCCGAAGATGCACCGCGACGTCACGCACGTGCAGCGCGACTTCCCGGCCATCGACCTCACCGGGGTGGACCTCGTCGATGCGGCGCAGCGCGTGCTGCTGCAGCCGACCGTCGGCGACAAGAGCTTCCTGATCACCATCGGCGACCGCTCGGTGGGCGGCATGACGGCGCGCGACCAGATGGTCGGCCCGTGGCAGGTGCCGGTGGCCGACGTGGCCGTGACCACGCTGGCCTATGAGGGTTATCTGGGCGAAGCGATGGCGATGGGCGAGCGCACGCCGCTGGCCGTGCTGGACGCGCCGGCCTCGGGCCGCATGGCCGTCGGCGAAACCATCACCAACCTGGCCGCCGCGCCGATCGGCGATATCGCATCGATCAAGCTGTCGGCCAACTGGATGGCCGCCTGCGGCCAGCCGGGCCAGGATGCCGCGCTGTTCGACACCGTGAAAGCCGTCGGCATGGACCTGTGCCCCGCGCTGGGCATCAGCATCCCGGTCGGCAAGGATTCGCTGTCGATGCGCACCACGTGGAACGACGAGGGCGAAAGCAAGGCCGTAGTGTCGCCTGTCTCGCTGATCGTCTCCGGTTTCGCGCCGGTCTACGACGTGCGCAAGTCGCTGACGCCGCAGATCCGCACGGACCTGGGCGAGACGGCCATCATCGTCATCGACCTGGGCCGCGGCAAGAACCGCATGGGCGCTTCCGTGCTGGCGCAAGTATTGAGCCAGCTGGGCAACGACGCGCCGGACGTCGACAGCGCGGAAGACCTGAAAGGCTTCTTCGCCGCGATCCAGCAACTGAACAAGGAAGGCAAGCTGCTCGCCTACCACGACCGTTCGGACGGCGGCCTGTATGGCACGCTGGTCGAGATGGCGTTTGCCGGCCGCGCCGGCCTGTCGATCAACCTCGACATGCTGACGCTGGAAGGCGAACACGCGGCCGACTGGGGCGATGCGAAGAACTGGGCCACGCAAGTGGGCGAGCGCCGCAACGAGCTGACGCTGCGTGCGCTGTTCAGCGAAGAGCTGGGCGCCGTGATCCAGGTGCGTGCCGATGAAAAATCGGCCGTCATGGACGTGCTCCGCTCGTTCAACCTGGGCGCCTGCAGCCACATCATCGGCAAGCCGAACGACCGCGGCGTCATCGAATTCACGCGCGATGCCAAGGTGATCTACAGCGAAGCGCGTTCGGCGCTGCACCGCCTGTGGAGCGACACGAGCTGGCGCATCTCGCGCATGCGCGAAAACCCGGCCACGGCCGATGCGGAACACGACCGCCTGCTGGACGAACAGGATCCGGGCATGACGCCGAAGGTCACGTTCGACCTGAGCGAGAACGTGGCTGCACCATTCATCGCCACCGGCGTGCGTCCACGCGTGGCGATCCTGCGCGAGCAGGGCGTCAACTCGCATATCGAAACGGCGTGGGTGATGCACCAGGCGGGCTTCGCCGCGATCGACGTGCACATGAGCGACCTGATTGCCGGGCGCGTGAAACTGGACGACTTCCAGGGCGTGATCGCCGTCGGCGGCTTCTCGTACGGCGACGTGCTGGGCGCGGGCGAGGGCTGGGCCAAGTCGATCCTGTTCAACCCGGCGCTGTCCGAACAGTTCGCGCGCTTCTTCCAGCGTACCGACACGTTCGGCCTGGGCATCTGCAACGGCTGCCAGATGATGAGCAATCTGAAATCGATCATCCCGGGCGCGCACGCATGGCCGAAGTTCACGACGAATAAATCGGAGAAATTCGAAGCCCGCTTCGCCATGGTCGAAGTGCTGGACTCGCCGTCGATCTTCTTCCAGGGCATGGCCGGCACGCAGACGCCGATCGCCATCGCCCACGGCGAAGG
>DKJA01000172.1 GCA_002454505.1 Oxalobacteraceae bacterium UBA6704 | reverse complement strand
CCGCAGCGGCAAGCAGACGGCCATGCTGGCCGGTGGCGCCGAGGAACTGGACGCCACCGAGGCGGCCGTGTTCGATACGCTGTTCGCCACCAGCACGCGCAACGATGCGCCACACACGTCGCCGCGGCCGTTCGACGCCACGCGCGACGGCCTGGTGATCGGCGAAGGGGCCGGTGCGCTGGTGCTGGAAGAGCGCGAGCATGCGCTGGCGCGCGGCGCCACGATCCACGCCGAGCTGGTGGGCTTCGGCACCAACAGCGACGGCGTGCACGTCACGCAGCCGAACGCGGACACGATGCGCATCGCGATGGAGCTGGCGCTGCGCGATGCCGGCCTGCAGCCGGCCGACATCGGCTACGTCAATGCGCACGGTACCGGCACGGCCACCGGCGACGTCGCCGAATCGCAGGCCACCATGCAGGTGTTCGGCAGCGGCGTGCCGATCAGTTCACTGAAAAGCTATATGGGCCACACGCTGGGTGCCTGCGGCGCGCTGGAAGCATGGCTCAGCATCGAGATGATGCGGGCCGGCTGGTTCGCGCCGACGATCAACCTGGACCAGGTGGACCCGGCGTGCGCGCCGCTCGATTTCATCGCGGGGCAGGGCCGCGAACTGCAGTGCCGGTATGTGATGTCGAACAATTTCGCTTTCGGCGGCATCAATACCTCCCTGATTTTCCAACGTCACGAAGACCAACCTCACTAAAGGAAGAACGATGAAGAAAACGCTGCTGACGCTGTCCCTGGCCACCACGCTGTCGATTGCCGCCGCACTGCCCGCCCACGCGAAGGACGACGTGCTGATGCTGCCGATTGCCGCCGCGCTCGACGCCAACGATGCGCGCTCGCGTCTGGGCGACGACATCAAGTTCTACTTCGGCGACCAGCCGACGCCGAAGGTGCAGAGCAAGATCACCACCGACAAGACGAGCCAGCGCACCAACGGCTTCAACAAGACGCCGGCCGAAGCGTGCAACTGGGTGTTCCTGTCGTCGATGCTGGCGCTGAAGAAGAAGGCCGAGCAGGTGGGCGCGAATGCCGTCGTCAATATCGTCAGCAACTACAACAATAACGAGAAGTCCAGCCAGACGGAATTCGAATGCCATGACGGCGCCATCATGTCGGGCGTCGCGCTGAAGGGCGATTTCGTCAAGATCGGCAAGTAAGGTGAGCGGGCCGGCTGCGCGCATCTGGCTGGCCGACCTGGCCATGCTGCCGGAAGCGCGCCTGGCCCCTTACGTGGACTGGCTCGGTCGACAGGAACTGGCGCGGCATGGCCACTTTGTGCGGGCGGAACGCCGCAACCAGTTCCTGGCAGGCCGGGTGCTGGTGCGGTTTGCACTCGGCGCTTTGCTGGGCATCGATCCGCGCAGTATCGTGCTGGACGCCCCACCGGGCCGTGCGCCGCGGTTGCTGGCGCCGGCAGAGCCGGTGGCCGGCATCAGCGTGTCGCACAGCGGCCGCTGGGTGGCCTGCGCGGTCAGCCTGCAGACGGCGCTGGGGCTCGATATCGAAGTGCGCGATGCGGGCCGCGACGTGATGGCGCTGGCGGCGCAGGCATTCGATGCGGCGGCGTGCGCGCGGCTGGCCGGATTGCCGGCCACGGAACGGACGCACGCGTTTTATGCGGCGTGGAGCGAACAGGAAGCCCGCTTCAAGCTGGGCGTGCCGGCAGCCGGCTGCATGGAACTGCCGCACGATGAACTGGCGGTCGTGCTGTGCAGCGCTGCGCCGCTGGCGGTGCCGCCGGTGCTGGAACTGGCGGCCTTGTGACTTATTGCCACAGCCAGTTCCACAGGCCCGGCAGGCGCGGGTGCTGGTCGGCGCTGGCGACGGTGGCGGCCAGCGCGGCCCGTTGCAGCGCGTCGCGCTCGTCGTAGAACGGGCGGTCGGCAACGGGGATGTCGAGCTCGCGCGCGACGTCGACGAGGATCTGCAGGTAGGTGTCGATATTGCGGGCCGTGTAGGTGTTGACGTCGTGGAAGGTGACGACGACGGGCGTGTTGCCGTCGACGACGGGCATCGCGCCGGCGGCCCACCGTTCGCGCGTGGCCGTCAGCATGGCCAGCATGTTGGAGCGTTTGTGCCAGCTGAAGTTGATGCCCCAGATCTTGCCGTCGTTGGCATTCAGGTCGGTCAGCAGCATGTGCAGGCCATGGCGGTGATAGTTGGCCAGCGAAGCGGCATCGTAGGCCCAGAACGGCGGCCGCACGAAGGTGGGCGCCGCGCCGGTCAGCTCGCGCAGGTCGTCGATGCCGCGCTGCAGCGACTGATCCAGATCGGCGTCGCTCATGAAGCGGTGGTTGGCATGGGTGGCGGTGGCCGAATGCAGGGCCACCACGTGGCCGTCGGCGTATTCGCGGCGGATCAGCGCGCGGCCCACGTCGGTGCCGCCGCCGTGCCAGTGGCGCGTCTGCGTGAAGAAGATCGCCTTGATGTCGTCCTGCACGGGATTGCGGGCCAGCGTGTCGAGCACGCGCACGGTGGAATTGTCCCCCGAAAAACCGCTGGGGCCATCGTCGAAGCTCAGCACGAAGCGGATCGGCGCCGGCACCGGGGCGGCATGGGGACTGGCGACGGGAAGCGCAAGCAGGACGGCGGACAGCAGCAGGCGTAGAGGCACGAACAAGATCGAAGAACGATGACGAAAACCGGGCAGGCATTATAAAGTAGAACTGCGAGGTAGAACTGCGAGGTAGAACCGCCGCCAGAACAGCGGCGGGAACGCCACGACATGCGCAGCCGTGCCCCCACCTGAAAGAGAAGAAGATGAACGCAAAACCTGAATGGCTGCAGCCACCCGCCGATCCGCACGTGCCGGAAACGGCGTTCGGCAAGTGGTTCCTGCGCACCGAAACGTGGACGGTGCACGTGCTGGAGCGCGCGCTGCTGGACCTCGAGCGGATGCTGCCGGCCGGTCGCCGGCAATACGACGTGGTGGCCGACGTCGGCTGCGGCTACGGCCGTTCGCTGCCGAAACTGCACGCGCGCTTCGCGCCGCAGCGGCTGATCGGCATGGACATCGATCCCGAGATGCTGGCGGCGTCCAGCCGCGAAGTGGCGGCGCACGGCATCGCGGCGGATTTCGTCTGCTGCTCCAGCTCAAACATCGACCTGCCGGACGCTTCGGTGGACCTGCTGTTCTGCCACCAGACCTTCCACCACCTGATCGACCAGGAGCGGGCCATCGCCGAATTCTTCCGCGTGCTCAAGCCGGGCGGCGTGCTGCTGTTCGCCGAATCGACGCGGCGCTACATCCACTCGTGGGTGATCCGGCTGCTGTTCCGCCACCCGATGGACGTGCAGAAGACGGCGCCCGAGTACTTGGCGATGGTGCGCGCCGCCGGTTTTGCGGTGCCGGACAGCGCAGTCTCCTATCCCTTCCTGTGGTGGAGCAGGGAAGACCTGGGCATGCTGGAGACGGTACTGCGCATCAAGCCGCCGGCGGTGCGCGAGGAAACGCTGATCAACCTGGTGGCGGTCAAGCCCTCCGCCTGACCCCGCAGCAGAAGGGCCGCCCCGCGCGGCCCCTTGCCATCACTCGTCCAGACTCCAGACATACTGCATCTGGGTCCACGACCGGTACGCCATGCCGTCCACGGTGCCCGGCTGGAAGCGGCACAGCGCCAATCCCGCCTGCGCGGCCCGGTCCAGCTCGCGCGAGCCGCTGGATTTCTCCACCTTCGATTCCACCACCTTGCCATCCGTGCCGATCAGCAGCGCCAGCGTGACGGTGCCGGTATCGCCGTTGCGCAGCGCGTTCTTCGGGTAATCCGGCCGCGTGCACGCTTTCGCATCGACCACGGGTGCGACGCGCACCGGCGCATGCGGTGCCGGCTCCGTCGTCGGCGCAGGCACCGTCCCGCTTGCCGCCGTGGGCGGCGGTGCGGGTTCGCTGGCCGGCCGTGTCGCCATCGGCACCGGGTTCGGCGGCGGCGCCACGTCGATCACCACATCCGGTACCGCGATCGTCGTGGGCACCGGTGCCGGATCGGGCATGGCAACCGGTTCGGGTGGCGGCGGCGGTGGCGGCAAAGGCGTGTTCGTCAGCTCGATGACGGCGGGCGGCAGGCGGCTGATCAGCACCGTCGAGCCTTTCAGTGCGATGAAGCCGGCGACGACGTGCAGCAGCACGACGACGGCGATCCCTGCCGGGTTCTTCTGGTGCGAATTGTCGGTGAAGTTCATGCCGTTCTCCTGGTTGTGGTGGAAATTGAGATTGCTAGTACATGGAAGATAATATTCCATTGAATAGTAATTTGTGAAGCACTTTAATGGTAATCGAGTGGCATGCTATGCTTCTTCCATCTGGAACAAAGTTTGCCTGGAGGTGGTAGCGATGAAGAAGACCAGGGAGCCGCGCATCCGCGTGATGCTGGCCGACGATCATCCGATCGTGATGCAGGGGTTCGCGCTGTCGCTGGCCGGACCGGATATCGACGTGGTGGCGCAGGAGAAGACGCCGCAGGAAGCGCTGGACAGCTTCGCGGCACTGCAGCCGGACGTGGCGGTGCTGGACATCCGCTTCGGCGAGCAGCTGACGGGGCTGGATGTGGCGAAGCGGATGCTGGCCATTCAGCCGGATGCGCGCATCGTGTTCCTCACGCAGTTCGACCAGGACAGCCTGGTCAAGGAAGGCTACCGGATCGGCGCGCGCGCCTTCATCACCAAGGATTGCGATCCGGAGGAACTGGTGGCGGCGATCCGCCGCGCCCATGAAGGCGAGCTGTATTTCATGCCGCGCATCGCCGAGCGGCTGGCCAGCCTGTCCGTGAAAGGCGACGTGTCGCCGCAGTCGCTGCTGGACGACCGGTCGCTGGAGATTTTCACGCTGATGGCCGAGGGGCTGACCAATGTGGAGATCGCCGAGCGGCTGGCCGTGTCCAGCAAGACGATCAGCAACACCAGCCAGGCCATCAAGGACAAGCTGGGCATCCACCGCGCCGCCGACATCACCCGGCTGGCCGTGCGGCATGGCCTGATCCAGCCATAGCGCAAGCGCATGATCGCTCACTGACATGAACGCTCCGCGCCGCTGGAGCACGCGCACCCGGTTGCTGGCCATCACGCTGGCGCCGCTGGTGGTGCTGTGCCTTGCGCTCGTGTGGCTGGGCTACCAGGCGCGCCAGGATGCGGTGCGGCAGGAACTGGCCGAGCGGGGCAGCCTGCTGGCGCGGGTGCTGGCCGACAGCAGCGAAAGCGCCGTCGGCACGGGCCGCTACGACGACCTGCAGCGGACGATCCGCGGCGTGCTGCAATCGGATACGGCGATCCGCGAAGTGGCGCTGTTCGATGCGCGGCGCCGCCCGCTGATGCGCATGCGGGGCCGCGCCACAGGCGGGCCGGAGCTGCGCTACTACGAGGCGCCTGTCGTCAAGCGCATCGTGTGGGTGGGCGCAGCTGCAGGCAGCGTCAGTCCGCCGACCTTCGAGACGGTGGGCTACCTGCAGGTGCGCATGTCGCCCGATGCGATGCTGGCGCGGCAGGCCGCGCGCTTCCGGCTGGAGCTGCTGGCCGCGTGCGGCGGACTGCTGCTGTGCGGCGCGCTGGCGTACCGGCTGTCACGGGGCTTCGATACGTCGCTGCAGGCGTCGCTGCAGGCCTTGCGCGACGCGGATGCGGAAAAGCGCCGCCTGCTGCAGCGGCTGAACACCGCAGTGGAAGAAGAGCGCCGCAGCATCGCGCTGGAGATCCACGACGAACTGAATGCCACGCTGATCGCCGTGCGGCTGGCGGCGCAGCGCGTCGGTACGCTGGCCGCGCAGGCGCAGCCGCCCGGCGTTGCCGATGAAATCGGCGCGCGTGCGACGTCGATCACGCAGCTGGCGCTGGGTCTGTATAACAGCGGGCGCGCGCTTGTGCGGCGGCTGCGCCCTGAGATGCTGGACATGCTGGGCCTCGTCGGCGCCGTCGAGGAGATGGTGCGGCAGTTCGACGACAGCCATCCGGACTGCCGGTTCGCGTGCCGCATCGAAGGCGACGTGGCCGGCATCGATGCCGGACTGGCGATTTCCGTTTACCGCATCGTGCAGGAAGCGCTGTCGAACGTCGTCAAGCATGCCCGCGCGGCGCAGGCCACCGTCACGCTGGCGCGGCGCGGCGGCGAGCTGGCCATCGATGTCGCGGACGATGGCATCGGCGGCGTGGCGGCGGGCGCCGACGGCACGGGCATTGCCGGCATGCGGGAGCGGGTGCTGGCTGCCGATGGCAGCTTCACGATCGATAGCGATGGCGAGGGGACGCGGATTTCGATCCGGTTGCCGGCGGGGTGACGGGAAACTGTCCCCATTCCTGCTTTTTTGCGACAGCCCCTGAAGCACGGTAGAACATCAGCCCCGAGGACAGTCCCTTGCAGGGACAGTCCCCGGCCATTGTCCGCCACGCCGATGTGCGGTATGTTGTCGTCTCCGCCAACTCGTCCTCTGCCCATGTCCCAAGCGAGCCAGTTCGCGCTGCTGAAACAGCGCCGTTTCGCCCCGTTCTTCTGGACCCAGTTCCTGGGCGCCTTCAACGACAACCTGTTCAAGACGGCGCTGATCGTCGTGCTGACCTTCGATGCCGTCAGCTGGACGACGCTGTCGCCATCGCTGGTCACCAACCTGATTCCTGGGCTGTTCATCCTGCCATACGTGCTGTTTTCCGCCACGTCGGGCCAGATCGCCGAGAAGTTCGAGAAGGCGCAGCTGGTGCGGCTGATCAAGTGGGCGGAGATCGTCATCATGGGCATCGCCGCCGTCGGCTGGCTGACGCACACGCTGTGGCTGCTGATCTTCGCCGTGTTCGCGATGGGCACGCACTCCACGCTGTTCGGCCCTGTCAAGTATTCGTACATGCCGCAGCAGCTCAAACCCGAGGAGCTCACCGGCGGCAACGGCGTGGTGGAGATGGGCACGTTCGTCGGCATCCTGCTGGGGCAGGTGTTCGGCGACGTCGTCGTCATGCACGGCTCCCTGGGCATCACCTTCGTGGCGGCCGTGACCATCGGCCTGGCGGTGATGGGCCTGCTGGCCAGCTACCGGATTCCCGTCACGCCGGCCCCGGCGCCGGACCTGAAGATCGCCTGGAACCCGGTCACGGAAACCGTGCGCAACCTGAAGCACTCGGCCGGCAACCGCACGGTGTTCCTGTCCATGCTGGGCAATTCGTGGTTCTGGTTCTACGGCGCGATGATCCTGGCCCAGTTTCCCGTCTATGCCAGCACCTGGCTGCATGGCGACCATACGGTATTCGTGCTGTTGCTGACCGTGTTCTCGCTGGGGATCGGCGCCGGTTCGCTGCTGTGCGAGCGGCTGTCCGGCCGCAAGGTGGAGATCGGCCTGGTGCCGTTCGGCTCGATCGGACTGACGGTGTTCGGCATCGACCTGTATTTCGCCAGCCGGGGTTATGGCGGCACGGCGGCCGTCGATGCCTTCGGCATGCTGGCGCAGACGGGCGCCTGGCGCATCGTCTTCGACGTGGTGATGATCGGCGTGTTCGGCGGCTTCTTCATCGTGCCGCTGTTCGCGCTGATCCAGCTGCGCTGCGCGCCGGCGCACCTGTCGCGCACCATCGCCGGCATGAACATCCTGAACGCGCTGTTCATGGTGGCGGCGGCCGGCGTGGCCATCCTGCTGCTGGGGCAGGGGCTGACGATTCCCGAGCTGTTCCTCGCCACGGCGATCCTGAACGGCATCGTGGCCGTCTACATCTTCTCGCTGGTGCCGGAATTCCTGCTGCGCTTCCTGGCCTGGCTGCTGATCCACACGGTGCACAAGGTGAAAGTGACGGAAGGCGAGCGCATTCCGGCCGAAGGCGCCGCCGTCATCGTCTGCAACCACGTCAGCTATGTGGATGCGATCGTCATCATGGCGGCCAGCCCGCGGCCGATCCGGTTCGTGATGGACCACCGCATCTTCAAAACGCCCGTGCTGGGCTGGATCTTCCGCACCGCCAAAGCGATTCCCATCGCGCCGGCCAAGGAAGACCCGTGGCTGCTGGAAAAGGCTTATGTGGACATCGCCCACGCGCTGCATGACGGCGAACTGGTCTGCGTGTTCCCGGAAGGGCGCCTGACGACGACGGGCGACGTCAACGAATTCAAGGGCGGCATCGCCAAGATCGTCGAGCGCTCGCAGGTGCCGGTGATACCGATGGCGCTGCGGGGCCTGTGGGGCCACCTGCTGTCGCGCAGCGATACCAATCTGTTCGAGCGGGCCTTCCGCAAGGGCCTGCGCTCGCGCCTGGCGCTGGCGGTGGGGCTGCCGGTATCGCCCGCTGCGGCAACGCCGGAACGGCTGCAGCAGGAAGTGCTGGCACTGCGGGGCGACTGGAAATAAGCCGGCCATACAACTCGTTACAAAAAGGCCACACGGCTTTACCTTTCCTTTTTACAATAGCGCGTCGCGGCGCGTGCCGCTTTCAAGCAGAGAGACTAGAACATGAACCGTACCTGGAACGCCGCTGTGTCGGCAGCCCTCCTGGCCCTGCTGGCCGCCTGCGGCGGCAGCGATGACGACGACGCCGGCACATCCACGGGCACGACCCCGACGGCATACGCCCGCCAGTTTACGGAAGACTTCAACCGCGACACGGCCGGCTGGACCGGCGGTTCCGCCGATTTCTCGACCAACACGGCGCCGACGGACGTGGTGTTTGAGAGCCGGCCGATCGGTACCCTGGGCAATTACGCGGCGGACGCCAGGGCGTTCTTCATCGGCGGCCATAACAACAGCGACGACCTGCTGCTGTTCATCAAGAAGCAGTACACCGGCTTCGTCGCGAACACCGAGTACACGATGACGATCCAGTCGGCCAACTTCCTCAGCAATGCGCCGACCGGCTGCATGGGCGTGGGCGGCGCGCCGGGCGAATCCGTGTACGTGATCGCCGCCGCCTCGGCCACCGAGCCGAAGGCCGTCGACACCAACGGCGACATCCGCCTGAACCTCGACCACGGCAACCAGGGCACGGCGGGTGCCGCGTCCATGCTGCTGGGTAACCTCGCCAACGGCCTGCCATGCGACGGCACGCTGAAATACGCGGCCAAGCTGGTCAAGAACAACACCGGCGTCAAGGTGAAAACGGACGCCAACGGCGCCGTCTGGGCCGTGTTCGGCATCGATTCGGGCTTCGAAGCCACGTCGCAGATCTACCTGCAAAGCATGGTGATCGTGTTCACGCCGGTGACGACCACCACGACCTGATTTTTCCTGGTACCTGTGAAAAGCCTCCCCGCCACTGGCCGGGAGGCTTTTTCATTTGCTGAGCCCGTGTCCAAAAACAGGGTTGGAAGGAGTGAGGCCTTGCAAGGCCTCACCGCTACGCAGGCGCAGAGCAGGCTCCGCGAAACCCCTGCTGCGCCCCCAAATCTGGACACGGACTGGACCGTTTGGGAGGCGCCGCGCAATGGCGATTTCGTGTCTTATATGGACAAGTCCGCCAACCCACCCGCGCAGCGTCCGAATACTTATCGGAATACCCACTTCCTGATTGGTGACTCTAAAGTCAGTTAGTGCAGGAGTTTCTGATTTGTATTAGAATGATCGTTCATTCTAGTGCGCGTCCCCTCACAATCAGAAAGTCCACGTATGGAAATCACGCTTTCCCGCCCGCCGGTACGCTCGGCCGGCATCCTTTTCCTCGCATGCGCGGCGGCACTGACCGCCGGCTGCGATTCCGACAAGAAGCAGGCCGCCGGTGCCGGTGCGCAACAGCCGCCGCCGCAAGTGGCCGTGTACACGGTGACGCCGCAGGCGCTGCCGGTCACCGCCGAGCTGCCTGGCCGTACGTCGGCGTTCCTGATTGCCGAAGTGCGCCCGCAGGTGGCCGGCATCGTCAAGAAGCGCCTGTTTACGGAAGGTGCCGACGTGAAAGCCGGCACGCAGCTGTACCAGATCGACCCCGCCACGTACCAGGCATCGTACAGCGCCGCCAAGGCCGCGCTGACGCGCGCCGAAGCGAACCTGCTGACGGCCAGCCCGAAAGTCAAACGCTACAAGGATCTGGTCGAGATCGAAGGCGTCAGCCGCCAGGATTACGACGATGCCGTCGCCGCCGAAGCGCAGGCCAAGGCCGACGTGGAATCGGCCAAGGCCTCGCTGCTGACGGCCCGCATCAATGTCGACTACACGAAAGTGGAAGCGCCGATCTCCGGCCGCATCAGCCGTTCCAACGTGACCCCGGGCGCCCTCGTGACGGCCGGCCAGGAAACGCCGATGACCACCGTGCAGCAGCTCGATCCGATCTACGTGGACGTCACGCAGTCCGGCGAAGACCTGCTGCGCCTGAAGAAATCGCTGGAAAGCGGCGGCGTCAAGAAGGCCGAGGGCAAGGTCACGCTGAAGCTGGCCGACGGCACCACCTACGCCCAGGAAGGCAAGCTGCAGTTCGCCGACGTGACTGTCGACGAAGGCACCGGCAACGTGACGCTGCGCGCCATCTTCCCGAATCCGAAGCAGGATCTGCTGCCGGGCATGTTCGTGCGCGCCACCGTCGTCAACGGCGTGGATGAAAAGGCGATCGCCGTGCCGCAGCAGGGCGTCACCCGCAACCAGAAAGGCGAAGCCACCGCGCTGGTGCTGAACCAGAAGGGCATCGTCGAACAGCGCGTGATCAAGACCAACGGCACGCAGGGCGACAAATGGCTCGTCACCGACGGCCTGGCCGCCGGCGACCGCGTGATCGTCGAAGGCGTGCAGAAAGTGAAGCCGGGCGGTCCTGCCGTCGTCGCCCAGGCGCCTGCCGCAGCGAAACCCGTCGCCGCCGCCAAGCCGGCCGCCGCCGCTCAATAAGCTGGAGTAACCGTATATGGCAAGATTTTTCATCGATCGCCCGATTTTCGCGTGGGTGATCGCCATCGTCATCATGCTCGCCGGCGGTCTGGCGATCGTGACGCTGCCGATCGCGCAGTATCCGAGCATCGCACCGCCGTCGATTTCGATCGCCGGCTCCTACCCTGGCGCCTCCGCGAAAACCGTGGAAGACGCCGTCACGCAGGTCATCGAACAGAAGATGAAGGGCATCGACGGCCTGCGCTACATGTCGTCCAGTTCCGATTCGGCCGGCGGCATCAACATCACGCTGACCTTCCGCAACGGCACCAACCCGGATATCGCCCAGGTGCAGGTGCAGAACAAGCTGCAGCTGGCCACGCCGCTGCTGCCGTCCGCCGTGACGCAGCAGGGCCTGGTGGTGTCGAAAGCCACCAAGAACTTCCTGCTGGTGCTGGGCTTCGTGTCCGAAGACGGCAGCATGAACAACGCCGACTTGTCCGACTACGTGGCGTCGAGCGTGCTCGATCCGATCTCCCGCGTCGAAGGCGTGGGCGACGTGACGCTGTTCGGTTCGCAGTACGCGATGCGCATCTGGCTCGACCCGGCCAAGCTGCAAAGCTACCAGCTGACGCCGGCCGACGTGATCACCGCCGTGCAGGCGCAGAATGCCGAAGTCTCCGCCGGTGAACTGGGCGGCGCGCCTGCCGTGCCGGGCCAGCAGCTGAATGCCACCGTGACGGCGCAGAGCCGCCTGCAGACGGCCGAACAGTTCGGCGCCGTGCTGCTGAAGACCATGGCCAGCGGCGCCACCGTGCACCTGCGCGACGTGGCGTCGATGAACCTGGGTCGCGAGAACTACAACTTCGTCGCCCGCTACAACAAGAACGCCGCCGCCGGCATGGCCCTGAAACTGGCCACCGGCGCCAACGCGCTCGATACCGCCAATGCCGTCAAGGCCAAGATCAAGGAGATGGAGAAGCTGTTCCCGAAAGGGATGAAAGCCGTCGTTGCCTTCGATACCACGCCGTTCGTCGAACTGTCGATCGAGGAAGTGGTCAAGACGCTGGGCGAAGCCATCGTGCTGGTGTTCCTGGTGATGTACCTGTTCCTGCAGAACTTCCGCGCCACGCTGATCCCGACGATGGCGGTGCCGGTCGTGCTGCTCGGTACCTTTGCCATCCTGTCCGCCTTCGGCTACTCGATCAATACGCTGACGATGTTCGCGATGGTGCTGGCCATTGGCCTGCTGGTCGACGATGCCATCGTGGTGGTGGA
>DKJA01000187.1:10952-11099 GCA_002454505.1 Oxalobacteraceae bacterium UBA6704 | reverse complement strand
GGTTCGCCGCGCATCTTCTTGATGGACTCATCCAGCGACAGGCCTTTCAGCGGCGTCGCATCGAGGCGGGTGATCATGTCGCCCGCCTTGATGCCGGCGCGCCAGGCGGGCGTGTCCTCGATGGGTGCGACGATCTTGATGTAACCC
>DKJA01000187.1:0-10773 GCA_002454505.1 Oxalobacteraceae bacterium UBA6704 | reverse complement strand
CGACGATCTTGATGTAACCCTCGTCGCCCTGCGCAATCTCGATGCCCAGGCCGACGAACTTGCCCTGCGAGCCTTCGCGCAACTCGGCGTACGCGCGCTTGTCCAGGTAGGCCGAGTGCGGGTCGAGCGACGCCACCATGCCGGAGATGGCTTCGGTGAGCAGCTTCTTGTCTTCCACCTGCTCGACATAATCGGACTTGATCAGGCCGTAGACATCGGCCAGCTGGCGCAATTCCTCCAGCGGCAGGGCGGGCTCGACGGTGCGCTGCGCCATCGCGGAAAATTGCAGCGACACGGCAATGCCGGCCACGACGCCAAGGCTGACCAGCCCCGTATTCTTAAGTTTCTTGCCCATGTCGTCCTTCTAGAGGCGGCCCTTGCTCGGCCGCGTTTCAAACCAGTATAAACCTGATCGACGGCAAATGTGGCGGACGTCCCGCTTCTGCAAGACCCCTTTACCACGATTTACGGCAGGCATGGCCGGTCTGCAAATATTGCAGGATTTTGAGCACTTGTATGCTGGGGTTAATGAGCGTAAGTAAATGTAAGAAATCCGGAAGGGGGCAAATTCGCGTCCTACACTTGCCTTGTATTTCTCTCTACCCTGAAGTGGTTTTAGCCTGCGTACCCACGCAGGCTTTTTTTTGCACGGAGCATTGATGAAGACGTGGAAACGAGGAGCGGCGGCCATTGCGGGCGCGCTGCTGATGGCCGGCCCGGCCCTGGCGCTGCCGATGATGGAGATGCGCGCGGCGGACCTGCTGATGATGGCGCCGGACCTGAAACAGTCGCTGAAGCTGAACCCCAACCAGGCCACGCTGTGGCAGCAGACGGAAAGCCGCACCCGCACGCTGCTGCGCGAACGCCAGTCGCGCGAGGAGAAGATGCAGGCGGCCGCGTTGCAGGCCCTGCAGGGCAAGGACGTGGAGCTGCGCGACCTGACCGGCGCCCTCGATGGCGAGGATGCGGCCGTGCTGGCCGAGGAAAAGCAGCTGCGCGAATGGTGGCTGACGGTGAACGACGCGCTCGACGAAACCCAGCGCCGCGCCGTGGCCGTGTTCCTCACCGAGCAGTTGCAGCGCAAGCCGGAGGGGCCGGGCGGCGGCGGTGCGCCACGGGAAGGCGGCGAAGGCCGGGGCGGTCCGCGCGGCGGCGGCGGTCCGGGCGGCATGGGCGGGGGCATGGGCGGCAAGGGCGGCGGCGGGATCAATATCGGCCTGTGACGACGCCATCGAAAAGTATCGAAAAGTAAAAAAACGGCGTAAGGCACATTTCGTCCCGGCAAGCCAAGCTTACAATGCCCTTTCACGGCCACGTGTGGGGACTGTCCCTGCAAGGGACTGTCCCCTCGGTTGCTTTTGAATTTGCCTGGCGCTGTCAAAAGCAGAACAGGGGACAGTCCCTTGCAGGGACAGTCCCCATCGCACGCGGCCGGCATCCACGTTTTGAACCCCATAACGAGAAAGCGGCAACGTGAAACGACATCTCCTCTCTACCCTGGCCCTCTCCCTGGCGGCAGCATTCGGCACGGCCCATGCCGCCGATGCGCCGGTGTCCGGCATCGACACGCAATACATCGACAACAGCGTGCGTCCGCAGGACGACTTCTTCGTGCACCTGAACGGCAAATGGCTGGCGACCGCCGAGATCCCGGCCGACAAGTCGAGCTGGGGCTCGTTCGCCAAGCTGCGCGAAGACACGCTGCCGCAGCTGCACGGCATCATCGAGGAACTGGGCAAGCAGAAGGGCCTGCAGGGCGACGAGCAGAAGATCGCCGGCCTGTACGCCAGCTATATGGATGAAGCGAAGCTGGACCAGCTGGGCATCAAGCCGCTGGCCGGCGAGCTGGCCCGTGTCAATGCCATCAAGGACAAGAAGGCGCTGCCGGCGCTGATCGCGCACCTGGCGAAGAGCGGCGTGCCCACGCCTTACGCCGTGTACGTGTCGCAGGATGCCCGCGAATCGACGCGCTATGCCGCCTACATGGCGCAGAGCGGCCTGGGCCTGCCGGACCGCGACTATTACCTGAAGAAGGACGATGCCAAGCTGGCCGACGCGCTGGCCAAGTACGAGCTGCACATCGCGAAGATCCTGGCGCTGGCCGGCAGCAAGGATGCCGCGGCGCAGGCGAAGCACATCGTCGCGCTGGAAACCGCGCTGGCCGAAGCGCAGTGGACCAAGGTGGAAAACCGCGATCCCGTCAAACGCTACAACAAGACTGACATCGCCAAGCTGGCCGACGTGGCGCCGGGCTACGACTGGAAGGCGGCGCTGGCCGCAGCGGGCATCGGCAACAAGACGGGCTACGTGATCGTCAGCCAGCCAAGCTACCTGCAGGGCTTCGTCAAGGCCGTCAACGACACCGACCTGGCCACGTGGCAGGCCTACTTCACGTGGCAGGTGCTGCGCGATGCATCGCCTTACCTGAGCAAGCCGTTCGCCGATGCGCACTTCGCCTTCTACGGCACGGTGCTGACGGGCGTGACGGAGCAGCCGGTGCGGTGGAAGCGCGGCGTCGGCGTCGTCGAAGGCGCGATCGGCGAAGGCCTGGGCAAGCTGTATGTCGCCAAATACTTCCCCGCCGATCGCAAGGAACGCATGCAGCACCTGGTGGAGAACCTGCTCGTCGCGTACAAGCAGAGCATCGACACGCTGGACTGGATGAGCCCTGAAACGAAGAAGGAAGCGCAGGCCAAGCTGGCCAAGTTCACGCCGAAGATCGGCTACCCGGACAAATGGCGCGATTACAGCACGCTGAAAATCAGCCAGGACGACCTGGTGGGCAACCTGCGCCGCGCCGCCGAATTCGACCATGCCCGCAATATCGCCAAGCTGGGCAAGCCGATCGACCGCACCGAATGGGGCATGACGCCGCAGACGGTGAACGCCTACTACCGCTCGACGGCCAACGAGATCGTGTTCCCGGCCGCCATCCTGCAGCCGCCGTTCTTCGATGCGAAGGCGGACGACGCGGTCAACTACGGCGGCATCGGCGCCGTCATCGGCCACGAGATCAGCCACGGCTTCGACGATTCGGGCAGCCAGTCCGACGGCGACGGCAACCTGCGCAACTGGTGGACCGACCAGGATCGCGCCAACTTCAAGGCCAAGACGGATGCGCTGGTCAAGCAGTACGACGGCTACAGCCCGCTGCCGGGCTACAACGTCAACGGCCGCCTGACGCTGGGCGAGAACATCGCCGACAACTCCGGCCTGGCGATCGCCTACAAGGCCTACAGGATCTCGCTGAACGGCAAGCCGGCGCCGGTGATCGACAACCTGACGGGCGAGCAGCGCCTGTACATGGGCTGGTCGCAGGTGTGGCGCTCGAAGATGCGCGAAGCGCAGCAGATCGTGCAGGTGAAGACGGACCCGCACTCGCCGGGCCAGTTCCGCAGCAACGGCACGCTCGTCAACCAGCCGGGCTTCTATGAAGCGTTCGGCGTCAAGGAAGGCGACAAGATGTATGTGAAGCCGGAAGAGCGCGTCATCATCTGGTAATAGTTGACTGGGGACTGTCCCTGCAAGGGCCTGTCCCCGGGGGTGTATTTATCCCGGGGTTGCTTTTACTGGCAGGTACAAAGACGCCACAACATGTGGTCTTTTTGCTATCCGGCGTTGCCGGCTATGGTATCGTCGGAGACCGGCCACGAACCGGCAGACTCCACTGTTCACACATAAGTGTTCACATAACACAGAGGGAAATACCTTGAAACGACATCTGTTAAGTGCATTGACGCTCGGCCTGCTGGCCGGCGTTTGCGGCATGGCCGGCGCGGCCGACAAGCCCGCCTCCGGCATCGCGATCGAGTATGTCGACCCCGCCGTGCGCGCCCAGGACGACTTCTTCGTCCACACCAACGGCAAATGGCTGGCCACCACCGAGATCCCGGCGGACAAGTCCAGCTGGGGTTCGTTCGCCAAGCTGCACGACGACCTGCAGCCGCAGCTGCGCGCGATCATCGAGAACGCCGCGAAAACCCCGGGCGCCGATGCGGACCGCCAGAAGATCGGCGACTTCTACGCCAGCTTCATGGACGAAGCCCGCGTCGAACAGCTGGGTGTCACGCCGATCAAGGGCGAGCTGGAAAAGATTGCCGCCATCGGCGACAAGAAGCAGCTGCCGGCACTGATCGCGCAGTTCAACCGCACCGGCGTGACCGCGCCGCTGGGCTTCGGCATCCACCAGGACAACAAGGATTCGACCAAGTACGTGGCCGACTTCTTCCAGGACGGCCTGGGCCTGCCGGATCGCGACTACTACCTGAAGCAGGACGACGCGAAGCTGGCCGACGCGCTGGCCAAGTATGAAACGCACGTGGCGCAGATGCTGACGCTGGCCGGCGACAAGAACGCCGCCGCCAATGCAAAAGCCATCGTGGCGTTCGAAACGGAAATCGCCCGGATCCAGTGGAGCAAGGTGGAACTGCGCGACCCGGTCAAGGCCTACAACAAGTACGATATCGCCAAGGTCGGCGAACTGATGCCGGGCTTCGACTGGAATGCCTACCTGGCCGCCACCGGCGTACAGGGCAAGGCGACGTACGTGATCGTCAGCCAGCCGACCTATCTGCAGGCGCTCGACAAGCTGTTGACCGCGACGTCGCTGGACACGCTGAAAGCCTACGCGCAGTGGCACCTGATCCACGACAGCGCACCGTACCTGTCGAAGGCGTTCGTCGATGCGAACTTTGCTTTCTACGGCACCGTGCTGTCCGGCGTGACGGAGAACCGGCCACGCTGGAAGCGTGCGGTCAGCTCGACGGAAGGCGCGCTGGGCGAAGCGATCGGCAAGGTCTACGTGCACGAGCACTTCCCGCCCGAGTACAAGGCGCGCATGGAAAAGCTGGTGCAGAACCTGCTGACCGCCTTCAAGCAGAGCATCAACACGCTGGACTGGATGACGCCGGCCACGAAGAAGGAAGCGCAGACCAAGCTGGCCAAGTTCACCACCAAGATCGGTTACCCGAACAAGTGGCGCGACTACTCGGCGCTGACGGTCAAGCGTGACGACCTGGCCGGCAATGTGGCGCGCGCCAACGAGTTCAATTACAACCGCGAACTGAACAAGCTGGGCAAGCCGATCGACCGCGACGAGTGGCTGATGACGCCGCAAACCGTCAATGCCTACTACAACCCGGAAATGAACGAGATCGTGTTCCCGGCGTCGATCCTGCAGCCGCCGTTCTTCGATCCGAAGGCGGACGATGCGGTCAACTACGGCGGCATCGGCGGCGTGATCGGCCACGAGATCAGCCACGGCTTCGACGACCAGGGTGCCCAGTACGACGGCGACGGCAACCTGCGCGACTGGTGGAGCGCGGCCGACCACAAGAACTTCAAGGCCAAGACGAGCCAGCTGGTGGCGCAGTACGGCGCGTTCTCGCCGCTGCCCGGCTACCACGTCAACGGCGAGCTGACGCTGGGCGAAAACATCGGCGACAACTCCGGCCTGGCAGTGGCCTACAAGGCCTATAAACTGTCGCTGAACGGCAAGAAGGCGCCGGTCATCGACGGCCTGACGGGCGACCAGCGCTTCTACATGGGCTGGAGCCAGGTGTGGCGCATGAAGATGCGCGAACCGGCGCAGATCGTCCAGATCAAGACCGACCCGCACGCCCCAGGCCAGTTCCGCGCCAACGGCACGATGCGCAACCAGCCCGGCTTCTACGAAGCGTTCAAGGTCAAGGATGGCGACAAGATGTACCTGGCGCCGAAGGAGCGTGTGATTATCTGGTAACACAGCGGTAGCGCTGGGGACTGTCCCTGCAAGGGACTGGAAGGAGTGCTGGCTTGCAAGCCAGCACCGCATCGCAGGCGCAGAGCATGCTCTGCGAAACCCCTGCGAAGCCCCCGGGGTTGTTTTTTGACTTTGCTTGATCTCACGTGAAGAACAACCCCGGGGACAGGCCCCTGCGGGGACAGTCCCCATAAAAAAACCGCTCTTTCGAGCGGTTTTTTTTTGTGCTGCCGTAACCTCAGCCCTTCGGCGCCTCGGCCGGCGCAGCCGCCGGTGCCTCGGCCGCAGGCGCATCCGCGCCCGCCGCCGGTGCCGCCGGCACTTCCGGTTCCTTGAACTTGGCGCCCGACTGGTTGGCCATGAAGACCACGGCGCGCGCCACTTCCACGTCGTCCAGGTCCGGATTGCCGCCCTTGGCCGGCATCGCGTTCAGGCCTTCCAGCGCGTGTTTCAGCACCGTGTCGTAGCCGTGGCCGATGCGCGGGCCCCAGGCGGCGCTGTCGCCGACCTTCGGCGCGCCGGCGACACCGGCGCCGTGGCAGGCCTGGCAGGTGGAAGCGTAGATCGCTTCGCCCGTCTGCAGCACTTTCGGCGCATTGGCGTCCTTGAAAGTGAAGCCGGCATCGGAAACGGGTTTGAGGCGTTCGGCAACTGCTTCGGGCGTCAGCGCGTCGGAACCGGCGCCGCCGAGTTTCTGGTTCGTGACGAACTGGACGAGCAGGACGATCCCGAGGATCGTGATGAGGAAGAAACCTACGACTGCTGCAACGAGCTGCTTGGGGGTGCGGATGGCGGATTCGTGATTGTTATGTGCGTCGCTCATGATTTCCTTAGCTAGCGTTAATTTTTGTAACGTCGGATGGCAGACTTCTCGCCGGAAAGCGAATAATTATAGTCCCAAAAATAAGCCCTGAGGGGCGGCTCAGCCTTACTGACTAGGCCACTTTGCGTATTAGAAACAACGCCGCCCCTGCGCCGCTTTCCTGTACTGCAGAGAAAAGTTCCGCTTTAAGATGGACGGGCGGGGGGAAAGCCGGTATCCTTCGGGTCTCCGTGCGGCTGTAGCTCAGTGGATAGAGTATTGGCCTCCGAAGCCAAGGGTCGCTGGTTCGATCCCAGCCAGCCGCACCACCCCTCCGATACCGCATCCGCGTATCAGTGATTCCCCGCCGTACCGGTCTTTTGCCAAGTGTATGCTCGGCAATATCTTCAAGCGGTCATTTCCTTTCTTTTCATTAAAATTACTTTGACATCAAGGTTTTGGCGCAACATTTTTGCGAAAGATCAGGCCGCCTGACACTTTCCGGACAATTTCGGCGCACGCCTGCGGTAAGCTCTCAAGCGCCCCGAATTTCGGGGCTGCGCCACTGTGTCTTTTGCGCCCCGACCTTGCGCCAAAGCTGTGACACGGTTGCCTGTCGAGAGTAAAATTTGATCAACTAAGTTGTCGAATTGATACGTGATTGACCGTTTCACTGTTGCACCGCAATGCGTCCGCCGGGTTTCCGCTGCGACGAATACGTCGATTCCTGCCATCAAGATTGAAGTGATTCAATTTTTGCTATATAGTTGGCAAGATAGTTGGCAATATCACAAAGATAATTCTCGAATGGAAATCCGATATGGAAAACGCTAAAGTCGTCGCGGTAGTGGGGCTGGGCTATGTAGGACTGCCGTTGGCAGTCGAGTTCGGCAAAAAACGCGCCACGATCGGTTTCGACCTGTCGGCAGCCAAAGTCGAGAGCTACCAGCGCTTCGTCGATCCCACCGGCGAACTGGCCACCGAAGACCTGCGGGCGGCAAAACACCTGACGGTGACCACGGACCCGGCCATGCTGGCCCAGGCGGACTACATCGTCGTCGCCGTGCCGACGCCGGTGGACGAGGCGCACAATCCCGACTTCGGCCCGCTGATCGGCGCGTCGACCAGCGTCGGCAAGAACATGAAGCGCGGCGCGATCGTCGTCTACGAATCCACCGTCTATCCGGGCGCCACCGAGGAAGTGTGCATTCCCATCCTCGAGAAGCACTCCGGCCTGAAATGGATGGACGACTTCCATATCGGCTTCTCGCCCGAGCGCATCAACCCGGGCGACAAGCAGCACACGCTGACGACGATCCTGAAGGTCGTCTCCGGCGACGACGCCAACACGCTCGATGAAATCGCCAGGCTGTACGAATCCGTGATCACCGCCGGCGTGTACCGCGCGTCCAGCGTGAAGGTCGCCGAGGCGGCCAAGGTCATCGAAAACACGCAGCGCGACCTGAACATCGCGCTGATGAACGAACTGGCAATCATCTTCGACAAGATCGGCATCGACACGCTGGAAGTGCTGCAGGCGGCGGGCACCAAGTGGAACTTCCTGCCGTTCCGGCCGGGCCTCGTCGGCGGCCACTGCATCGGCGTCGATCCCTACTACCTGACGCACAAGGCCGAGATGGTCGGCTACCACCCGCAGGTGATCCTGGCCGGCCGCCGCATCAACGACGGCATGGCCAAGTTCGTGGCCGAGAAGACCGTCAAGCAGATGATCGCCGCGGGCAGCCATATCAAGGGCGCCAAGGTAAACGTGCTGGGCCTGACCTTCAAGGAAAACTGCCCGGACCTGCGCAATTCGAAAGTGGCCGACGTCGTCGCCGAACTGGTTTCCTACGGCCTGGACGTGCACGTGCACGATCCGGTCGCGGAAAGCGACGAGGCGCAGCACGAATACGGCATCACGCTGGAAAGCTGGGACAGCCTGCCGCAGGCCGATGCGCTGGTGGCGGCCGTGTCGCACAAGGAGCTGCTGGCCCTGTCGCTGACCGACCTGGCGGGCAAGCTCAATCCGGGCGGCTGCTTCATCGACGTCAAGTCGCAGTTCAACATGGCGGGCCTGCGCGAAGCGGGTTACTCCGTCTGGCGCCTGTAAGCGGAGCGGCTGTGAGCAAGTTCGACGACGTGGCGGAGCACCTGCGCGGCCGGCAGTACTGCTGGCTGGTGACGGGGGCGGCAGGCTTCATCGGGTCCAACCTGGTGGAAGCCCTGTTAAAGCTCGGCCAGCGGGTTATTGGCCTGGACAATTTCGCCACCGGCCACCGGCACAACCTGGACCAGGTGCAGGCCGGCGTCGGCGCCGCCGCGTGGCAGGCGTTTCGCTTCATCGAGGGCGACATCCGCGACCTGGCCACGTGCGCGCAGGCGTGCGAAGGCGCCGACTTCGTGCTGCACGAAGCGGCGCTGGGTTCCGTCACCCGTTCGCTGGAAGATCCGCTGCGCACGCACGACACGAACGTGACCGGCTTCCTGAACATGCTGGTGGCGGCGCGCGATGCCAAGGTCAAGCGCTTCGTCTATGCGGCATCGAGCTCCACCTACGGCGACCATCCCGGCCTGCCGAAGGTGGAAGACCAGATCGGCAAGCCGCTGTCGCCGTACGCGGTGACCAAATATGCCAACGAGCTGTATGCCGACGTGTTCGCGCGCAGCTACGGCATGGAGACGATCGGCCTGCGCTACTTCAACGTGTTCGGCCGCCGGCAGGATCCGCAGGGCGCGTATGCGGCCGTGATCCCGCAATGGGTCGCCGCGATGATCGAAGACCGTCCGGTGACCATCAACGGCGACGGCGAAACGAGCCGCGACTTCTGCTTCATCGACAACGTCGTGCAGGCCAACCTGCTGGCCGCGACGGCCACCGCGCCGGACGCCGTCAACCGCGTCTACAACGTGGCGGTCGGCGAGCGCACCAGTTTGAACCAGCTGTATTCGATGATGCAGCAGCTGCTGCAGGACCGCTTCCCGCACTTGCGCGGGCAGCAACCGCAATACAAGGACTTCCGGGCCGGCGACGTGCGCCATTCGCTGGCCGATATCACCCGCGCGCGAGAACTGCTGGGCTATGCGCCGACGCATCACATTGGCGCCGGGCTCCGCGAAGCAATGGACTGGTACGTGCAACACCTGGCTGTCGCCGGATAAGAACCATGTTCCGAATGGCCGCGCACGACGGCCCGGACATCAAAACGAGTTGGTACCCTGGGGGGTAAAAATGCTAAGAATCTCCAACCACTACATCTCCAAAGTAGTGTTCAGCCTGCTGTTCCTGGAAGTCCTGATCCTGATCGGCTCCTTCTACGCGGGCGCCGGCCTGCGCTTCTTCGACGGCGACGAATTCATGCTGCCGAAGCTGGATCACTTCTTCATGTCCGCCTGTATCTTCGCGGCCGCGATCGTGTTCTCGATGAGCGCCCTGGGCATGTACCAGGTGAAGGTCAACGAAGGCCTGCGCAACCCGTTCTTCCTGCAGCTGATGCCCTCGTTCGCGATGGGCTTCTGCATTCTCACGCTGGTGTTCTACATGGCGCCCGACCTGTACTTCGGCCGCGGCATCCTGGTGCTGGTGTTCTGCATCTCCGGCGCCGGCATCGTGCTGGCGCGGATGGTGTTCCTGAAGACGTCGCAGCTGTCCTTCCTCGAATCGCGCATCATCTTCATCGGCTGCGGCTCGCTGGCCAAGGAATGCGGCGAACTGGCCAAGGGCGGCGGCAGCTATCACAAGTACGCGATCGCCGGCTACGTGCCCGTGCCATCGGAGGAAGTGGCGGTGCCCGAAGGCAGCCTGCTGGCGCTGGAAGGCCGCTCGCTCGTGCAGCTGGCGCAGCAGCACCGCGTCAGCGAAATCGTCGTGTCGGTGCAGAACCGCCGCGGCGGCACCTTCCCCATCAAGGAACTCCTCGACTGCAAGCTGTACGGCATCCAGGTGACGGATTCGACGACGTTCTTCGAACGCGAGACATGCCAGATCCGCGTCGATTCCGTGCAACCGAGCTGGCTGGTGTTCGGCGGCGGTTTCGACCAGAGCTGGGTGCGCACGTTCATGAAGCGCGCCTTCGACCTGTTGGCCAGCCTGCTGCTGCTGATCGTGTCGCTGCCGTTCATGCTGGTCACCGCGCTGGCCATCTACATCGAAGACCGCGCGCCGATCTTCTACTCGCAGGAGCGGGTCGGCAAGGACGGCCAGGTGTTCAAGGTGCTGAAGTTCCGCAGCATG
>DKJA01000153.1 GCA_002454505.1 Oxalobacteraceae bacterium UBA6704 | reverse complement strand
CGTGTATGCGCGAATGACTTACGCGCTGTAAGGTAGCGTTGGGGACTGTCCCCGCAGGGGCCTGTCCACGGGGTTGCTTTTGACGTTGGTGTTACGTGGGAAAAGCAGCTCCGGGGTTGTATTTGACGTTGGCGTTCCTCGGGCAGAAATACAACCCCGGGGACAGTCCCTTGCAGGGACAGTCCCCAGCCAACGTCAGGCGCCCACCGGGGACTGTCCCCGCAGGGGCCTGTCCCCGGGGTTGCTTTTGACGTTGGCGTTACGTGGAAAAAGCAGCTCCGGGGTTGTATTTGACTTGAGCGGAAGGCTGGCAAACTTCAACCGCAACCCCGGGGACAGTCCCTTGCAGGGACAGTCCCCAGCCAACGTCAGGCCCCCACCCACGGCAAGCCCGCCTTGCACCATCCTCCCACCGTCTTCCGGTGCCCCTCGGCATCCTTGTCCCCCTCAAACCCCTCCAGGATATCGAACGAATTGGCAAACCCGTTCTCGGTAGCCAGTTTGGCCGCGTGCCGCGAACGCACGCCGGAGCGACACAGGAACAGCAGCACGTCGTCCTTGCCTGCTTGCGCGGCCAGTTGCGCGACGAACTCGGGATTCGGCACGCCACCCGGATAGGTGGCCCACTGCACGGCGCCATGCTGCGCGTCGGCGATCGCCACGCGGCCGACCCAGTCGCGCTCGGCGTTGGTGCGCACGTCGATCAGCCGCACATGCGGATTTTCTTCAAGTAAAGTATGTGCTTCCTGGGGCGTGACTGCGCCAGCATAGGGCAGGGCGTCGCCGCGTGCGCGGGCGCGGTCGAGAATATCGGTGGCGGTCGTCATTTTGCGGTAAGTCCTCTGGATCTTCGTTCATCGTTGGCGACGTTCGCCTAGGCCAGACCACCGCCGCAACGCACGTCTGCCACATTTCGGGGCGCATCGCCCAAATCTGGTGCAAAATACCCGCGCCGCACCAAAATCGGGCGCAACGATCGCTGCGCAATCGTGGTGCAAACCGGCGGCGGGACACCCACCGACGATTTTAGATTCCGTTGCGTGCAAGATCAATGGAACTCGCCGCATAAGGATAGTCGCTTTACGCTGGCACAGTTCTCGCTTTTACAGGTACCGAGTTACCGCCGCACCACGGTGTCGGCAGCCCTTTCACTTAGGAGATACGCATGGCAATGACCGCCGAAGAAGTTCTGAAGATGGTAAAAGACAACGAAGTCAAATTCGTTGATTTCCGTTTCGCCGATACCCGTGGTAAAGAGCAGCACGTCACCGTGCCTGTATCGCACTTCGATATCGACAAGTTCGAAAGCGGCCATGCCTTCGACGGTTCCTCCATCGCCGGCTGGAAAGGCATCGAAGCATCCGACATGCTGCTGATCCCCGATCCGAACACCGCGAACATCGACCCGTTCATGGAAGAAACCACGCTGTTCATGCAGTGCGACGTGATCGAACCGTCGGACGGCAAGGGCTACGACCGCGACCCGCGCTCGATCGCCAAGCGCGCCGAAGCCTACCTGAAGTCCTCCGGCCTGGGCGACACCGCCTACTTCGGTCCGGAACCTGAATTCTTCATCTTCGACTCCGTGAAGTGGAAGATCGACATGTCCGGCGCGAAAGTGCAGATCGATTCCGACGAAGCGTCGTGGTCGACCGACAAGGACATCGAAGGCGGCAACAGCGGCCACCGTCCGACCGTCAAGGGCGGCTACTTCCCAGTGCCACCGGTCGATTCGTTCCAGGACATGCGCTCGGAAATGTGCCTGATCCTTGAATCGATGGGCATCCCGGTCGAAGTGCACCACCACGAAGTGGCCGGCGCCGGCCAGAATGAAATCGGCACCAAGTTCTCGACGCTGGTCGAGCGCGCCGACTGGACGCAGAACCTGAAATACGTCGTCTGGAACGTGGCGCACAGCTACGGCAAGACGGCCACCTTCATGCCGAAACCGGTCGTCGGCGACAACGGCTCGGGCATGCACGTGCACCAGTCGATCTGGAAAGACGGCAAGAACCTGTTCGCCGGCGACGGCTATGCCGGCCTGTCCGACTTCGCGCTGTACTACATCGGCGGCATCATCAAGCACGCCAAGGCGCTGAACGCGATCACCAACCCGGGCACCAACTCGTACAAGCGCCTGGTGCCAGGCTACGAGGCACCGGTGAAACTGGCTTACTCGGCGCGCAACCGCTCCGCATCGATCCGCATCCCGCACGTGGCGAACCCGAAAGGCCGCCGCATCGAGACGCGCTTCCCGGACCCGCTGGCCAACCCTTACCTGTGCTTCGCGGCGCTGATGATGGCCGGCCTGGACGGTGTGCAGAACAAGATCCACCCGGGCGAAGCAGCGTCGAAAGACCTGTACCACCTGCCGCCGGAAGAAGACGCGCTGATCCCGACCGTCTGCGCTTCGCTGGAAGAAGCGCTGGACGCGCTGAACAAGGACCGCGAGTTCCTGACCCGCGGCGGCGTGTTCACCGATTCGATGATCGATGCCTACCTGGAACTGAAAATGACGGAAGTTACGCGCATGCGCATGACCACGCACCCGGTCGAATTCGACATGTACTACTCGCTGTAATGGCGACGCTACCGGCACTTCAGTACCGGTAACCACAACGCGGGGACGGCGGCTGCCTTCCCCGCGTTTTTTTTCGGATGTTGTATAGTCGGGGCATGATCATTCGCCGGATTCTTCCCTCTTTATTACTGCTGGCCGCCACTTCCGCGCAGGCACAGATCTACCGCTGCACGGATGCCACCGGCCACAAGGAATACACGGACAGGAAGAAGGGCAGCAACTGCGTGGCGCTGGACCTGCCGGCCGCGGCCATTCCGGCACCGCCGCCGCGCGAAGGCGCAACCCGGGCCCGGCCACCGGCCGCCGCCGCTGCCGCCACGCCGTCCTCGTTCCCCCGCGTGAACAGCGCGGAACAGCGGGCCCGCGACGCCGACCGGCGCCAGATCCTCGCCGACGAACTGAACGCCGAAACGCAGAAGCTTGGCGAACTGCGCCGTGAATTCAACAACGGCGAACCGGAACGGCGCGGCGACGAGCGCAACTACGCCAAGTACCAGGAGCGGGTGGCCAGCCTGCGCGATTCGATCGCCCGCTCGGAACAGAACGTGGAAGCACTGAAGCGGGAAATCGCGAACATACGATGAAAATAGTGACCAATATCGCCCGTGCCGCCGCCGCGGCAGCGGGCGCCATCCCCCGTGCGCAATCGGCCGCGGGACCGGAACTGGGCGGGCTGGGCCTGCTCGCCTCGGCCGTGGTGATCGTCGACGCGGACGGCCGTATCGCCTACGCCAACGCGGCGGCCGAAAACATGCTGGAGAGCTCGCTCAAAGCGCTCTCCCGCCAGCGGCTGTGCGACCTGTTCACGCATCCGGTCGAACTGGAGCACGTGATCGCGCAGGCCCGCGCGCACAAGTTCTCCGACCTGCGCCAGGAGCTGACGCTGGAGCGCATCAACCGCGAGCCGCTGCACGTGCACACGATCGCCAGCGCGCTGGACGATCCTGCCGACGCCGTGCTGCTGGAACTGCGCGAAACCGTGCAGCAGATGAAGCTGGACCGCGAGGAGCGCCTGCTGGACCAGAGCCAGGTCAACAAGGAACTGATCCGCAACCTGGCGCACGAGATCAAGAACCCGCTGGGCGGCATTCGCGGCGCGGCGCAGCTGCTGGAGATGGAACTGCCGCCGCTGCACCTGCAGCAGTTGCGCGAATACACGCAGGTGATCATCAAGGAGGCGGACCGGCTGCAGACGCTCGTCGACCGGCTGCTGGCGCCGCACCGCCGTCCGCACATCGTGGGCGACGTCAACATCCACGAAGTGGTCGAGCGCGTGCGCAGCCTGATCACGGCGGAATTCCCGTCCGGCCTGGAAATCCTGCGCGACTACGATGCGTCGCTGCCCGAGTTCCGCGGCGACAAGGAACAGCTGATCCAGACCGTGCTGAACATCGCGCACAACGCGGCGCAGGCGCTGGCCGACCGCATCCAGAAAGAGATCGGCACCTTCGGCTACCGCGTGTTCACCGATTCCGCGCCCGTGATGGAGCTGCCGCTGGCCGAGAAATCCGGCCTCGGCTGGCGCGGCAAGCACACGCTGCTGATCAACCGCAGCGCCGGCTCGATGTTCTTCATGGGCGAGATCCTGATCGACCTGCCGCTGCCCGTCGATGCGCCGACGGAACCCCGCTGCGGCCAGTGCACCGCCTGCATCGACGTGTGCCCCACGCAGGCGATCGTCGCCCCCGGCCGGCTCGATGCGCGGCGCTGCATCTCCTACCTGACGATCGAGCTGAAAGGCGCGATCCCCGAGGAATTCCGGCCCCTGATCGGCAACCGCGTGTACGGCTGCGACGACTGCCAGACGGCCTGCCCGTGGAACAAGTTCGCCCAGCGCGCCACGCTGCCCGACTTCGACGAGCGCCACGGCCTGGGCGACGCGAGCATGGTAGAACTGTTCGCCTGGAGCGAGGACGACTTCAACCGCCGCATGGAAGGCAGCCCGATCCGCCGCATCGGCCACGAGCGATGGCTGCGCAATATCGCCGTTGGGCTGGGCAATGCCGCCGCGACGGCGCAGGGCGATCCCGTGCTGGTGGCGGCGCTGCGATCGCGGCTCGATCACCCGTCGGAGCTGGTGCGCGAGCATGTGCTGTGGGCGCTGGCGCGGCATGTGGCCGATTAACTACGGCTGTGTTCGTGTCCACCATGGGGTCAACCCCAAAAGTGGACACGAGCTCGGCTGTACACGCGTTTCAATACACTTGAGCTCGTGTCCAAAAACAGGGTTGACCCCAAGGTTGCAAAGTTGGACACGAACTCGGCTATACCGCCTTCAGCCGCAGCGCCGACCAGTCGGCGTCGATCGACATGATGGCCACGGTGTCGAGGCCGATGGTGGCGGCGTAGGCGCCGATGGTGTCGCGGTGCAGGTCGCTGCGCCCCTTCGATGTGCCTTTCACGTAGCCTACCCACAGCGCGCCTTTTGGTGCCAGCCGGCCTTTCGCGCCGGGCAGCAGCGCTTCGAGCTCGGCCTGGCTGCGGGCGAACAGCAGCACCAGGTCGGCGGGGCCGTCCGCCACCAGTTTTTCCGGCGGCAGTTGCGACGTCACGAGCGCGTTGGCGGCGTCCGCATTCAGCACGGCGATGGTGGCGGCGTTCTTTACGTACAGCTTGTCGGCAATGGTTTTCTCGGGCATGGCTCAGTCCTCCTCGTCCAGCAGCACATCCAGCATCCGCTGGGGATTGGCCAGGAAATCGTGCGTGACCTGGTAATGCTCGGTATCGGTGTAATCGGTGCGGCGCAGGCCGTCGGGCAGGCAGGCGTAGATGCGCGCGTCGGGGTAGGCCATCAGGATCGGCGAGTGGGTGGCGATGATGAATTGCGAGCCGGCCTTCACCAGCTGGTGGATGCGCGACAGCGCGGCCAGCTGGCGCTGCGGGGACAGCGCCGCTTCCGGCTCGTCCAGCACATACAGGCCCTGGCCGCGGAACCGCTGCGTCAGCAGCGCCATGAACGATTCGCCATGCGACTGCTCGTGCAGCGAGCGGCCGCCGTAGGAGCGGATCACGGACGGTCCGCCGTCCCGCTCCTCGTCGAGCTTTTCGATATAGGTGGCGACGTTGAAGAAGCTCTCGGCGCGCAGGAAGAACCCATCCCGCGGCCGCCGGTAGCCCTTGGCAATCGTGAGGTACTCGTGCAGCACCGAGTGCGATGCCCGCGTATCGAAGTGAAAATTGCGGCTGCCGCCCTCCGCATTGAAGCCCAGCGCGACGGCGATCGCCTCAAGCAGCGTGGACTTGCCGGTGCCGTTCTCGCCGACGATGAACGTGACGGCCGGGTGGAAGCGCAGCTCGTCCAGGTGCCGGATGGCCGGCAGCGAAAACGGATACGCGCCGAAATCCGGCACCGCGTCGCGCCGCAGCCGCAGGTCGATCGCGAAGCTGGACGACAGCGCCATCGCCTTACTTCAGCAGGCCGGCCAGCTCGACGGCCGTCTTCACCTGCATCTTGTCGAAGATGTGGGCGCGGTGCACTTCCACCGTGCGCATGCTGATGCCCAGCTCGTCGGCGACCACCTTGTTCATCTTGCCGGCCAGGATCAGTTCCAGCACCTCCCGTTCGCGCGACGACAGCGTGGCCAGCCGCGCGTGCACCGCCACGCTGGCACTGGCGTCCAGCGACTTGGCCAGGCCTTCCTGCACGCGGTCCATCAGGTCGTTGTCGTTGAACGGCTTCTCGAAAAAATCAAAGGCGCCCCGCTTGAGCGTGTCGACGGCCATCGGCACGTCGCCGTGACCGGTGAGAAAAATCACCGGCAGCCGCTGCGTCAGGCCGCGCGCGGCCAGCTGGTCGAACACGGCCATGCCGTTCATGTCGGGCATGCGCACGTCCAGCAGCACGCAGTCGCCGTCGGCGTCGAACTGGCCCGTCTCGACCCAGGCGAGAAACTTGGCACCGCAATCGTAGGTGGCGGCGGGAATGGCGCGCGACGAGGCCAGCCACGACAGCGAGTCGCGCACCACTTCTTCATCATCGACGATATGCAGCATGAATTTCTCCAGAAACAAAGGAACTGACTACGCTGCCGGCAGCGTAAAGGTGAATATGGTACCGCCTTGCGGGTTGTCCCGGTGGATCAGCGTGCCGCCGTGGAACTCGATGGCGGTGCGGCAGATGTTCAGGCCCATGCCCATGCCTTCCGCCTTGGTCGAGAAAAACGGCGAGAACAGCCGCTCGGCCACTTCCTGCGCAATGCCGTGGCCGTTGTCGACGACCGACACGGTCACCTGCCCGGCCGGGACGTCGTGGCTGGCCGTCACCCGCAGCACGCGGCGCGCCGGCGGCACCGTGGCCATCGACTCGATGGCATTGCGCGTCAGGTTCAGCAGCACCTGCTCGATCATCATCCGGTCGGCACGCACCTGCGGCAGGTCGGCCGGGATGTTGGTCTGGAACGACACCTGGTAGTGGCGCGCCTGCATCTCGATCAGCGCGCGCACCGCGTCGAGCATGGTTGCCAGCGACTCGTCGCGCCGTTCGGCCTCGCGCTTGCGGACGAAGTCGTGCACGCTGCGGATGATCTGCCCGGCACGGCGCGCCTGGGCGCCGGCCTGTTCCAGCGCCGGCTTGAGCGTGCTGCAATCGACGCCGGGCCGCGACAGCAGGTTCAGTGCGCCCGTCGTGTAGCTGGAGATGGCGGCCAGCGGCTGGTTCAGTTCGTGCGCCAGCATCGACGCGATCTCGCCCATCGTCGCCAGCCTGGCGCTGGCCTGCAACTGTTCCTGGTGCTCGCGGTTCAGTTCCTCGATGCGCTTGCGGTCGGAGATGTCCAGGATCGAGCCCATCCAGCCCGTGTGGCGGCCCTCGTTGTCCACCAGCGGCGCTTCGAAGATCAGCACGGGGATGCGGTTGCCGTCCGGGCGCTGGAAGATCGTTTCGAACTGGGGCGTTACGGTGCCGGCCAGCACGTTGGCCAGCCGGTGCTGGTATTCCGTCATCACTTCCGGTGCCCAGTAGGGCATCGGCGGCGCGTGGCCCACCAGCGCTTCTTCCGAATAGCCGACCATCTGGCAGAACGCCGGATTGACATAGGTGATGCGGCCTTCCAGGTCGCGCGCGCGCAGGCCGGTGACGAGCGAGTTCTCCATCGCCGTGCGGAACGACATCTGCTGGCGCAGCGCATCCTCGGCGGCCAGCCGCCGCGAGATGTGGCCCCACAGCGCCAGCAGGCTCCACAGCAGGCCCAGCGACAGTGCGATGACGGAACCCACCAGCAGGTTCGGCAGCAGCTTCGGCTCGCTCTTGACGCTGTCCGTCATCAGCGTGATCGACGCGCCGGGCAGGTCGAGACCTCGCTTGTGCGTGTAGACGCCGTGGCCCGGCCCGGCGGCGGCGCGGCGGGCGAGAATTTTATCGTCGCGGTCGAGCAGGGTGACCTGGTTGTCCTGCGCGAACCACCACGGCACCATCTCTTCCAGGATGGCCGACAGCTGGTAGGTGCCCACCAGCGTGCCGAGGAACACGTCGTTGCGGTACAGCGGCAGGTGGTAGTCCATCATCATCGCGCCGGGCGTGCCGGCGGGGTTTTCCGGGTCCGGTTCGATTTCCGGCTGTGCGTAGACGGCGTTGTGGCTGCGCCTTGCCCGGTCGGCGGCATCGCGCGAGGCGGCCGACAGCGTGGCCTGCTCCGGCGGCGCCAGTTCGCTGGAGGCGGCGATGCGGCCGTCCGGCGCCACCCACATCACGCGCTTCAGTTCCATGCCCGTCTTGAGCTCGCTTTCCATGCGGTCGTGCAGCCGCTTGGTCGACGCGCCGGCCAGGATCTCGTTGGCGACGGAGCGCAGATCCTCCTCGTGGCGCCCCAGCTGGAAACGGATGGTCTGCTCGACCCACAGCGTGTCGGCGATCAGCTGTTCCTGCCGTTCGCTGCTCTCCATCTGGCGGGCCTGCCAGGGCAGCCAGATCAGGATGGCAAGGAAGAACAGCACCAGCACGACGGGCAGCAGCCACCGTACGGTGTTGGGAAACGGCAGGCGGGCCGTCAGGGAAGGAGGGCGGGTCATTATCTCAGAGTAAATTTTCTGTAAACATTTTGCAAAGCGGCCTATTGTGGTTTTCCACAGTTGCCCCTTGAAATTTCGTTGTACAGAATGGAACAGCAAAACAGGCGTCGGGAATCCTCCACGAGGCCGCCAATAATAAATCAACTCTTTTTAGGGGACACACATGAAGTTGAAGACCATCCTGGTCGCACTGTCTGCGGCCGCCTGCTTTACCTCCAGCGCATTTGCCCAGGCACCGATCGTGATCAAGTTCAGTCACGTCGTGGCAACGGACACGCCGAAGGGCCAGGCCGCCGAACGCTTCAAGCAGCTGGCGGAAAAGGCGACGAATGGCCGCGTGAAGGTGGAAGTGTATCCGAACAGCCAGCTGTACAAGGACAAGGAAGAACTGGAAGCGCTGCAGCTGGGCGCCGTGCAGATGCTGGCGCCGTCGCTGGCCAAGTTCGGCCCGCTGGGCGTGAAGGAGTTCGAGGTCTTCGACCTGCCGTACATCTTCCCGACCAAGACCGCGCTGTACAACGTGACGGAAGGGCCGATCGGCAAGGGCCTGCTGAAGAAGCTGGAACCGAAGGGCATCACCGGCCTGGCGTACTGGGACAACGGCTTCAAGATCATGTCGGCCAACAAGCCGCTGAAGAATCCGGCCGATTTCCGCGGCATCAAGATGCGCATCCAGTCGTCGAAAGTGCTGGACGCGCAGATGCGCGCACTGGGCGCCAACCCGCAGGTGCTGGCCTTCTCCGAGGTGTACCAGGCGCTGCAGACGGGCGTCGTGGACGGCACCGAGAACCCGCCGTCGAACATGTACACCCAGAAGATGCACGAAGTGCAGAAGTACGCCACGTTGTCGAACCACGGCTACCTGGGCTACGCGGTGATCGTCAACAAGAAGTTCTGGGATGGCCTGCCGGCCGACATCCGCTCGGCGCTGGAAGGCGCGATGCGCGAAGCCACCACGTATGAAAAGGCGATCGCCCAGCGCGACAACGACATGGCGGTCGAAGCGATGAAGAAGGCCGGCCGCACCACCTTCTACACGCTGACCCCGCAGGAGCAGGCGGCATGGCAGAAAGTGCTGCTGCCCGTGCACAAGCAGATGGAAAGCCGTATCGGCGCCGACCTGGTCAATGCGATCAGCAAGGAACGCGCCAAGTGATCGTCACGCAAGCGCAGTGAATTGATTCAGGCCGCGGGGGCGGTGTCCTGCCGTCCCCGTGTTTCTGTTTGCCGGCAACGCCTGCCGGCCCCTCCGAGAGACACCCATGAAATTCCTGGACCACCTGGAAGAGTGGATCATTGCGACCCTGATGGGCGCAGCCACCTTCATCATTTTCGTGGCGGTGGTGCACCGCTACCTGTCCGGCCTGCCCATTCCGTGGCTGCAGGACGAACTCATTCTGATCAACACGAGCTGGGCACAAGAACTGTGCATCTACATGTTCGTCTGGATGGCCAAGTTCGGCGCCGCCTACGGCGTGCGCACCGGCATCCACGTCGGCGTCGATGTCGTCATCAACCGGCTGTCCACGCCATGGCGCAACAAGTTCATCGTGTTCGGCCTGCTGGCCGGCGCGCTGTTTACCGGCATCGTCGGCACGCTGGGCGCCTCGTTCGTGTGGGAAATCGGCCACACCGAGCAAACTTCGGCCGACCTGGAAGTGCCGATGTGGCTGGTCTACCTGGCCGTGCCCTGCGGTTCCTACCTGATGTGCTTCCGCTTCCTGCAGGTGATGGTGCAGTTCATTCGCACCGGCGAGCTGCCGAAACATGACCATTCGCACGTCGAAGGCCTGGAAGACGAAGTCAAGGGAGCCAAGGCATGAACGCGCTGATCATTTTCGTATTGCTGCTGGTGCTGATGCTGACCGGCATGCCAATCTCCATCTCGCTCGGCCTGACCGTGCTGACGTTCCTGTTCACGATGACCAACGTGCCGATCGAATCGGTGGCGCTGAAGCTGTTCACCGGCATCGAGAAGTTCGAGATCATGGCCATTCCGTTCTTTATTTTGGCGGGGAACTTCCTGACGCACGGCGGCGTGGCGCGGCGGATGATCAACTTCGCCAGCTCCTGCGTGGGCCACTGGCACGGCGGCCTGGCGCTGGCCGGCGTGATGGCCTGCGCGCTGTTCGCGGCCGTGTCCGGCTCCAGCCCGGCGACGGTGGTGGCGATCGGTTCGATCATCCTGCCGGCCATGGTCAAGCAGGGCTATCCGAAGCGCTTCGGCGCGGGCGTGATCACCACGTCCGGCGCGCTGGGCATCCTGATCCCGCCGTCGATCGTGATGGTGATGTATTCGGTGACCACCAATACGTCGGTGGGCGCGCTGTTCATGGCCGGCGTGATTCCCGGCCTGATGCTGGCTTTCCTGCTGGGCCTGACGACGTGGGTGCTGGCGAAGAAGAACAACTATCCGCGCATGAAGAAAGCCACCTGGGGCGAACGCCTGGCCGCCTTCCGCAAGAGCGCCTGGGGCCTGCTGCTGATCGTCATCGTGATGGGCGGCATCTACTCGGGCGTGTTCACGCCGACGGAAGCGGCGGCGATGGCGGCGGTGTATGCGTTCGTCATTGCCGTGTTCGTCTACAAGGACCTGAAGATCCGGCAGGTCGGCAAGGTGCTGCTGGACTCCGCGTCGATGTCGGCCATGCTGCTGTATATCATCACGAATGCCGTGCTGTTCTCGTTCCTGATGACCAGCGAAAACATTCCGCAGGAAATGGCGGCATGGCTGACGGCGCAGGGCCTGGGCCAGGTGGCGTTCCTGCTGGTGGTCAACCTGATCCTGCTGGCGGCCGGCAATTTCATGGAGCCGTCGTCGATCGTGCTGATCATGGCGCCGATCCTGTTCCCGGTGGCGGTGGCGCTGGGCATCGACCCGATCCACTTCGGCATCCTGATCGTCGTCAACATGGAAGTGGGCATGTGCCACCCGCCGGTGGGGCTGAACCTGTACGTGGCGTCCGGCATCACGAAGATGGGCATTTCCGAGCTGACCGTGGCCGTGATGCCGTGGCTGCTGACGATGCTGGGCTTCCTGGGGCTGATCACCTACGTGCCGCAAATCTCGCTGTGGCTGCCGCACCTGATCTACGGCGCACCGGGCTGAGAATGACGCGGCCGGCTTAGCACAATTTCGCCGCTTGTGGCTGGATTACTTTAGCCTTCAAGTAAATATTTTAATGCTATAAAAAAACAGGAGAAAATCGGGGAGGGATCAGTTATGATTGCCCTCGCTCCTGTTTGGTGCAGCAAATAAGCTTATGCACCAAAGTAGCAAGGAATACGCGAATTTGTGGGGAGTGGTATATAAAAACGGCAGCCGGAGACGGCGAATATATCGAGGAGACACGCGGTTCACAGTATGTTGTTGGCATCACTGCCGCAGGCGGCCAAAAGCCTTGCCGCGGCGGGACCAAACAACCGGTACCGCGCCAAAGCATGAGTTGAAACGCACCCTTGGGTGCGTTTTTTTTTGGGGGACTGTCCCCGGAGGGGCGGTACGGCGATCCGGCTGTCCCCGGGGTTGGTTTTGACTGGTGAGAACGACAACCCCGGGGACAGGCCCCATTAAGCCGGGGACAGTCCCCATCCCGCATCGAATGCTGTAGCATGCTCGATACCCTGGTCCTGAAGATAAATGTGAGCAAAATACAACACGCCAACGAACTGTTCGATGCAATCGTGCCGACGCCGTTCGGCGCGCTCGGCATCCGCACCGGCGGCGCCGTCGTCACCGAGCTGGTCTATGTGCCGGCCGGCTATGGCGACAAGGCGCCGCAGAATGCTGTCGCCGAGGAAACGGCGCGCCAGGTGCTGCGCTATTGCGACGATGCCGACTTCGTCTTCGACCTGCCGCTGGCCCGGCTGGGCAGTCCGTTCCAGCGCAAGGTGTGGGATGCGATCAGCGCCATTCCCCGCGGCGACGTGCGCACCTATGGCGAGATCGCCAGGTTCGTCGCGTCGATGCCGCGCGCCGTCGGGCAGGCCTGCGGCGCCAATTATTTCCCCCTCGTGATTCCGTGCCACCGCGTCACCGGCGCGGCAGGGCTGGGCGGCTTCGCCGGCAGCGACGACCGCAACGGCTTCACGCTGGACGTCAAACGCTGGCTGCTGGCCCACGAAGGCCACCGCGAATACGCATGGCAGCAACCGACCCTGCTCTGATCGACGCGTTCTGCGACGCGCTGTGGCTGGAAGACGGCCTGGCGAAGAACTCGCTCGACGCTTACCGCCGCGACCTGCGCCTGTTCGCCACCTGGCTGCAGGCGATGCGGCCGCAGGTGGACGGCCTGCTGGCCGTCGCCCAGGCCGACATCGATGCCTACTTCGCGGCGCGGCACGACGATACCAAGGCGACATCGTCGAACCGGCGGCTGTCGGTGCTGAAGCGCTTCTACCAGCACGCGCTGCGCCAGCAGCGCATCGCCGAAGATCCCTGTCTTAAACTGGCGTCGGCCAAGCAGCCGGCGCGGTTCGTGCACACGCTGTCCGAACAGCAGGTGGAGGCACTGCTGGCCGCGCCGGACGTGCGCGAGCCGCTGGGCATCCGCGACCGCACGATGCTGGAGCTGATGTATGCGAGCGGCTTGCGCGTGTCGGAACTGGTGGCGCTGAAGATCACGGAACTGGGCATGAACGAGGGCGTGCTGCGCGTGACCGGCAAGGGTTCCAAGGCGCGGCTGGTGCCGTTCGGCGGCGAGGCGCGCCAGTGGATCGAACGCTATGTGCGCGACGCGCGCGGCGCGATCCTCAACGGCCAGCAGGACGACGCGCTGTTCGTCACGGGCCGCGGCGGGCCGATGACGCGGCAAATGTTCTGGGTGGTCGTCAAAAAACAGGCGCAGCGGGCGGGCATCACGACACCGCTGTCACCGCACACGCTGCGCCACGCGTTCGCCACGCACCTGCTCAATCACGGCGCCGACCTGCGCGTGGTGCAGCTGCTGCTGGGCCACTCGGACATCTCCACCACGCAGATCTACACGCACGTGGCGCGCGAACGGCTGAAACAGCTGCATGCGGTACATCACCCGCGGGGCTGAAAAATCTGCGATGCTGAAACTGTCGCATAATGTCGGGAAGGGAGGCTGATATGGCAAAGACGAATTTCCAGTACGAGAAGCGGCAACGGGAGTTGGAGAAGAAGCGCAAGGCCGACGAAAAGGCCAAGCGCAAGGCCGAGGCCAAGGCGCATCCGGAAGGCGAGCAGGCGGCCGACGAGGAGAGCGGCGAGGCTGCGGAAACGGATACCACCGAGGCGCGCGAGGGGTAGGGGACTGTCCCCGCAGGGGCCTGTCCCCGGGGTTGCTTTTGACTTTGCCGGATGCGGAAAAAAGCAACCGAGGAGACAGTCCCCCGCCATCAAGCCGCGTGCGGCAACTGCTCCTCATGCGCCGCCACCGGTGCGAACCATCGCTTGGCGCGCTTGCCCAGGTTGTCCAGGTAAGTGTAAGCCACCGGCACCACCACCAAGGTCAGCAGCGTCGACGTGATCACGCCGCCGATCACCGCGCGGCCCATCGGCGCCTGCGTCTCGCCGCCGTCGCCCAGGCCGATCGCCATCGGCAGCATGCCGAAGATCATCGCCAGCGTCGTCATCAGGATCGGCCGCAGCCGCACCTGGCCGGCGGCCATCAGCGCATCGAACTGGCTGCTGCCTTCCTTCTGCGCGTGGTTGGTGAAGTCCACCAGCAGGATCGCGTTTTTCGTCACGAGACCCATCAGCATGATGACGCCGATGACGGAGAAGATGTTCAGCGTCGATCCCGTCACCAGGAGCGCCACCAGCACGCCGATCAGCGACAGCGGCAGCGACACCATGATGGCGATCGGCTGCAGGAAACTGCCGAACTGCGATGCCAGCACGAGGTAGATGAACACGATGGCGATGCCCAGCGCGATCACGGCGCCCAGCATGGTTTCCTTCATTTGCTTGGCCTGGCCGCCCACGTCGAAGCGCACGCCGGCCGGCATGTCGATCGAGTCCATCGCCTTCTTCACGTCCGCGTCCACGTCGCCGCCGGGACGGCCTTCGACGCCGGCCATGACGGCCACGCGCCGCATCAGCGCCTGGCGCTTGAGCACCTGCGGCGAGAACGACGGCACGAAATCGACCACCTGGCGCAGCGGCACCATCAGCGGCTTGCCGTCCGCGCCCAGCCGGTTCGACGCCAGCGACAGGTCGGCCAGGTCGGCCACGCGCTGGCGGCCCGACTTCGGCAGCTGCACGTTCACTTCGTAGTTCTGGCCATCGCCGGCCAGCCAGTAGCTGACGGTTTCGCCGGCCACGAACGGCCGCAGCGCGGCGCCGATCTGCTGCACGGACAGACCCAGGTCGCTGGCCAGTTCGCGGTTGATGCGGATCGACGTCGACGGATTGGCGCCTTCCTGGCTGTATTCCAGGTCGGCCACGCCTTTAATCAGGCGCATCTTGTCCATCAACTGGTGTGCCACCTTATCCAGCTTGCCTTCGTCGGTGCCGAGGATGGCGATGAAGATCGGCTTCTGGCCCACCGACGGCGTGATGCCGGGGATCGACGCGAGCCGTTCGCGCATGGCCTTTTCCAGCACCTGCTGCGAGCGGCGGTGCGTCTTGTGCACGTCGGTCAGCTTCACGTTCACATACGAGATGTGCCGGCCTTCCGGCGCACCGATGTTGGAGAACACGGTGTCGATCTCGGGGAATTCGCGCAGCGCCGCTTCCACCTGCGCCACCTTGCTGGCGTTGTATTCCAGGCTCGAGCCGACCGGCACCTTGAACTGCAGGTTGATCCAGCCCTGGTCCGTTTCCGGGAACATCTCGCCGCCGATCTTCGGCACCAGCAGCAGCGACGCGGCGAAGAGGACGAAGGTGCCGGCCAGCGTCGTCTTGCGCCACTTGAGCGCCACCTGCAGCACCTTGCCGTACACGCCGTGCAGCGCTTCGATGACGTGCTCGATCTTCTCCATCAGCCGGCCCAGGCCGGGCACCCAGCGGAAGCGGTTCTCGACCGGATCGGGCCATACGGACGACAGCATCGGGTCCAGCGTGAAGCTGACGAACAGCGACACCAGCACGGCCACCGTGACGGTGATGCCGAACTGCAGGAAGAAGCGGCCGATGATGCCGTCCATGAAGGCCACAGGCACGAACACGGCCACGATGGCGAACGTGGTGGCCATCACGGCGATGCCGATCTCGTTGGTGCCGTCTTCGGCCGCCTTGCGGTGGTGCTTGCCGAAGCCCAGGTGGCGCACGATGTTCTCGCGCACCACGATGGCATCGTCGATCAGCAGGCCAATGCACAGCGACAGCGCCATCAGCGTGAGGAAGTTCAGCGTGAAGCCGAACGCCTTCATCGCGATGAAGCTGGCCAGCACGGAAATCGGCAGCGTCAGTCCCGTGATGATCGTCGAGCGCCACGAATGCAGGAAGAAGAACACGATCACCATCGTCAGCACGGCGCCTTCGATGATGGTGCGCTTGACATTATTCAGTTGGCTCTGCACGCGGTCCGACTGCGAGTCGACCACCTTCAGCACCACGCCGGCGGGCAGCGTCTTCTGCACTTCGATCGCCGCTTCCTTGATGCCTTCGCCCACTTCGACGACATTCGCATCCTGCACCTTGGTGACCTCGATCGAGATGCCGCGCTGGCCGTTGATGCGGGCCAGCGAAGTCTCTTCCGCTTCGCCGTCGGTGACGCTGGCCACCTGGTCCAGGTACACGGGACCGTTGGCGCGGCGCGCCACGATGATCTTGCCGAACTCGCGCGGGTCCTTCAGCTTGCCCTCGACGCGCACCAGCCGGTCGGCCGCATCGCGGGTGATGTTGCCGGCCGGGAGATTGGTGTTGGTGTCGGCGATCGCCTTCATCACTTCGTTGACGCCGACGCCCTGCGCCGTCATCTCGTTCGGTTTCAGGCCGATGAGGATCTGCCGCTGCGTGATGCCGTAGGTGCGTACCTGGCCGACGCCGGCCACGCCCTGCAGCCGCTTGACGATCACCTGGTCGGTCAGCGTGGACAGCTCGCGCATGCCGATGGTGGTGGACAGCAGCGTCAGGTTCACGATCGGCTGCGCGTTGTCGCCCTCGGCGCGCACGATGAACGGCTCCTTGGCTTCTTTCGGGAAGCGCGGGCGCACCATCGACACCTTGTCGCGCACGTCCTGCATGGCCTTGTCCATATTGGTGGACAGCTCGAATTCCAGGTAGACGCCGGTCTTGCCTTCCCACGAGTTGGCCTTGATCGTCTTCACGCCGCTGACGCTGTTCAGCGCATCTTCCAGCGGCCGGGTGATGTCGTTCTCGACCGCTTCCGGCGACGCGCCGGGATAAGTGACTTCGATGGCGGCAAACGGCAGCTCCACGTTCGGCATGCTTTCCACGCCCAGTCCCCGATAGGAGAACAGGCCCAGCACCATCAGGCCGATCATCACCATCGTCGCGAACACGGGCTGGCGGATGCTGATCTTGGTGATCCACATATCAGCCTCGCGGTACGGGTTTGTTGTCGGCGACGGTGGTCACCGACGCCGCCGGCAGCTTCACTTTCGTGCCGGCCTTGATGCCATCGAGCTTTGCCACCAGCACGTGCTCGCCGCTGGCCAGGCCGGCGGTGATGGCAGCCATGCCATCGTCCTCGTTGCGCAGGCCCAGCGTGACCGGCTGCACCACCACCTCGCCCCTGGCCACTTTATAGACGACGCTGCGGCCGTTCTCGTCGCGCAGCGCGGCCACCGGCACCAGCGGCATCGCCGCGGCCCGTTCGGTGACGATGCTGCCCTTGGCGAACATGCCGCCGCGCAGTGCGCCGTCGCCATTCGGCACGGCGACATACACCAGCATCGCACGCGAGCCCGCTTCCGTCGTCGGATTGATGCGCGCGACCTTGCCGAAGAACGGCCGGCCGGCGTAGCCATCGACGGCGAAGCGCACTTCCTGGCCGACGCGGATGCGGGGGATGTCGGTCGTAGGCACCTGCGCTTCCAGCGTCAGTTCGGCCAGGCTGACGATCGTGTACACCGGCGTGTCCGGCGCCAGCTTCTCGCCGGCCTGCACGTGGCGCTTGCTGACGATGCCGGCGATCGGCGCGCGGATCACGCTGTCGTCCAGCGCGATACGGGCCAGGTCCAGCTGCGCGGCCGCCGCCTTCACCGAGGCGCGCGCCAGGTCGACGGCATTCGCGTTGGTGTCGTAGGCCGTCTGCGAGATGTATTTCTGGGCCAGCAGCATGCGGCTGTTGTCCTCGTTCTTGCGGGCCAGCGCCAGGCGGGCTTCCGCTTCGTCCAGGATCGCCTGCTGCTGCGTGGCGCGGGCGCGCAGGTCGGCCTGGTCGAGGCGCGCCAGCACCTGGCCGGCGGCGACCGCCGTGCCTTCCCGGATCGCCGATTCCTGCACCACGCCCGACACCTTCGACTTCACGGTGGCCTGCGCGATCGGCACCAGGGAGCCGGACAGCGGCAGCTGTACGGCCAGTGCGCCGGATGCCACGGCGGTGACGTCGGTGCCGGCCAGTTCGTAGACGGTGGCCGGCTTGGCTGCCGCTGCTGCTTCTGCGGCCGCCGGCCTGGCCGGCGCCGGCGCGCCGGATGGACGCAGCGCGAACCACGCGCCGCCGGCGATGACGGCTGCGGCGACGGCAATGGCGGTCAGGCGCCAGCGCTGGCTGCGCGGCTTGAAGGGCAGGGGAAGTGGGGTCATTTGCTTTTCTCTCGAGGTTGGCCGCTGCCGGCGACGGCGTCAGTCGCCGATGGTGGCACTGTAGGGATCCGCAAGTGGCGGGGCCAGCGGAATGCGACGAACCGCCCGTTTGCGGCGCCCAGTTGCAGCCGGCAGGGGATCAATGGCGGCCGCCGGCGCCGGCCGGGTGTTGTAATTTGGCAATTTTCCAGGGGCCGGCCAGGCAGGCGACCGGCATGTTTGACCCAGCGCAAGTGTGCGGCGGGGGCGGACGGCAAGAATGCGGGATGGGCCAGAAAGACAATATCGCCGCTTCCACCGCTCGTGCCCCGGCTTTCGCGGCACTGGACCTGATCACGCGCCTCGTCGCCGCGCTCGAGCTGACGCCGCTGGTGGCCGTCTGCAGCTTCGACCGGGACGGCATCGTCCGCTTCTGCAATCTCGCCTGCGCCGAACTGTGCGGCCTGACGCCCGACCAGGCGCTGGGCCGGCCGCTGGACGAGCTGATTTCCCGCGAGGACCGCCAGCCTGAGCACGATGCGCTGGTCGAGGAAGTGTGGCGCAGCGGCCGCAACAGCCCGTCCGGCGACTGGCAGGTGCGCACCGCCAGCGGCCGCGAACTGTGGCTGTATTCGACCAAGATCCCCATCTTCCACGAGGGCGTGCTGACGCAGATCTTCTGCATGGACGTCGACATCACCGCCCGCAAGCGCGAAGAGGATGCGATGCTGGCGGCCGGCACCAACTTCCGCCAGATGTTCCTGAAATCCGGCGACGCGATCCTGCTGCTGCGCGACGGGCATGTCCAGGACGCCAATCCGGCCGCGCTGCAGATGTTCAAGTGCCATGGCCAGGAGCAGCTGGTGGGCCGGCGCCTGACGGATTTCTCGCCGCTGCAGCAGCCCGGCGGTTCGCTGTCGGAACCGGCCGCGCAGCGTCTCGAGGAGCAGGCCCACCAGCACGGCAACTGCCGCTACGACTGGCGCTACCTGGACTGCCGGGGCAGCCTGTTCTGGGCCGAGGTGCTGATGACGTCGATCACGCTGAACCACGAGCACCTGTTCTACGTGGTGGTGCGCGACATCTCGGCGCGCAAGAACGCCGAGCGCACGCTGTACCTGGCCGCCCAGGTGTTCGAGAACAGCCGCGATGCGATCATGCTGACGGACCGCCACCGCCACATCATCGCGATCAACCGCGCCTATGCCGACATCACCGGCTACAGCCAGGACGACATGCTGGGGCATCCGCTGTCCGTGTACCGCTCGGGCGTCGAGGACGAGAGCTTCTTTCGCGAAGTGTGGAGCCAGATCGACGCCACCGACCACTGGCAGGGCGAGATCTGGTCGCGCCGCAAGGGCGGCGAACTGTTCCCCGCCTGGCTGGCGCTGACGGCGATCCGCGACAGCCAGGACGAGATCAGCAACTACATGGCGATCGTCTCCGACATCACGGAGCGCAAGCGCAGCGAGGAGCACACGCGTCACCTGGCCGAACACGATTTTCTGACCGACCTGCCGAACCGCGTGCTGCTGCTGGACCGGCTGTCGCTGGCGCTGTCCACCGCGCGGCGCAAGGGCAGCATGCTGGCCATCCTGTTCCTCGACCTGGACCGCTTCAAGCACATCAACGACACGCTGGGCCACCAGGTGGGCGACCAGCTGCTGAAGGAAGTGGCCGGCCGGCTATTGAAATGCGTGCGCAAGGTCGATACCGTCAGCCGCCAGGGCGGCGACGAATTCGTCATCATCCTGGCCGACATCGGCGGCATCGACCATGCGGCGCACGTGGCAGCCACGGTGCGGCAGGCCATCTGCCAGCCATACCGGATCGGCGACCACGAACTGAATATCTCCACGTCGATCGGCGTCAGCATCTTCCCCAGCGACGGCGAGGACATCGACACGCTGGTGAAGAACGCCGACATCGCGATGTATCACGCCAAGCAGGAAGGCCGCAACAACTTCCAGTTCTTCAGCGCGGAGATGAACGAACGCATCGTCGAACGCACGACCTTCGAGAATGGCCTGCGCCGCGCGCTCGTCGAACAGCAGTTCGAGCTGGCGTTCGAGCCGGAACTGGATATCCGCAGCGGGGCGCTGGTGGGCGCCGAGGCGCTGATCCGCTGGCGCCACCCGGAACTGGGCCTGCTGCTGCCGGAGCGGTTCATCGGCGTGGCGGAAGAGGCGGGGCTGATGGTCCCGATCGGCAACTGGGTGATGCGCGAAGCGTGCCGCCACGCGCGCCAGTGGCACGACGCGGGCCACAAGGTGCTGGTGGCCGTCAACCTGTCGCTGGCGCAGTTCGTGCAGCGCGATCTGCTCGACAGCGTGCGCGCCGCGCTGGCCGAATCGGGCCTGGCGCCGCAGTACCTGGAGCTGGAACTGACCGAGGCGATCATCATGAAGGGCGGCGCCGGCACGGCCGATACGCTGCAGGGCCTGCGCGGGCTGGGCGTACGGCTGTCGCTGGACGACTTCGGTACCGGCTACTCGCGGCTGGGCCAGCTGAAGGATTATCCGATCGACAAGCTGAAGATCGCCCAGGCCTTCATGCACAACGGCGGCGACCCGACAGCGATCCGCACCATCATCGCGATGGCGCGCAGCATGGACATGACGGTGATCGCCGAAGGCGTCGAGACGGCCGAGCAGCTGGAGTTCCTGCGCGGGCAGGGCTGCGATCTATACCAGGGCTATTATGCCGCCGGCATGGTGCGCGAGAGCGGGCTGGCGAATGTACTGCACTAGTTGGCTGGGGACTGTCCCCGAATGGGGCCTGTCCCCGGGGCTGTTCTTGAATTTGCCTGAGTTCAGGCGAACGACAACCCCGGGGACAGCCGGAGCGCCGGACCGCCCCTGCGGGGACAGTCCCCAGCCAGCAATCCCCGCCCTAAAACAACCGCATCCTGACCAGCACCTGCCCATGATCCGACGCCTCCGGCCGGTCGAGGCGCAGGTGGTCGTTGAAATAGCTGACGTCCACCACCTCGCCGATCGCGCGCGGCGACGTGCGGTTGAATTCCTCCGACACGAGCACGTGGTCGATCGTCGAATAATGGCCCTCGTGGATGCTGGTATAGCCCACGTGGCGCAGGTGGTCCTGGCGTTCCTGGATCTGGTTGCTGTCGTACAGCCGGCCGCGGCGTTCCTCGCTGCCGATGCCGTGGCTGTCCACGTTGCGCGTGCCGCCGGCGCCCAGCACGATCGTCGTCGTCACCGCATCGGCCGTGTCGTTGAAGTCGCCCAGCACCACGCAGGGCCGGCGCGCCTCGCGCATCATCTTGCTCAGCAGCACACGCAGCGCCACGGCCTCGGTGCCGCGCCACACCAGCGAACGCAGGCTGGCCATCGCGTAGTGCAGCGGGTCTTCGCCGCTGTCGCCGTTGCGGTAATCCGGCCGGCGCGACTTCAGGTGCACGACGATCACGTCCACCACTTTTTCGCCTGGCAGCAGCACCTGCACGTGCAGCGGCGCGCGGGCGAAGCGGTCCGCATCGGCGCTGCCCGCCTCGCAGTGCACATCCTCGGGATAGTTGACGTAGACATTGGGCGGGCTGGCCAGCGGCAGCCGCGAGACGAGCGCCACGTTCGGCGTCAGGCGCGTGGCATCCGGATCCGGATCGAAGCCGGCATGGGCGGCATCCCGGTAGCGGCGCGTGCGGGACAGCACGTCGCGCAGCGCGG
>DKJA01000161.1 GCA_002454505.1 Oxalobacteraceae bacterium UBA6704 | reverse complement strand
GCCAGCTGCTGCAGGCGCTGGCGCGCCGCGCCGACGGCAAGCATGGCAAGCCAAAGAAAAAGGCGCCGAAAGTGCCGGCCTCGCCTACCGAAGCCTTCCACCTGCACCGCCAGGCGCAGTCGCAGCGTGCCCGCACGCTGGCGATGGTGCTGATCCCGTTCGAGCCGGGCTACACGATCCCGCTGCGCCGCGCGCCGGAAGTGAAGCTGGCCTGCAATGAAACCTACGGCCGCGGCGACGATGCCTTCGTCATCTCGCTGCGCGAACTGCTGGGCATCATCGGTGCGCACGAATGGCGCCGCACCGGAGTCGAGATCCCGGCACTGGACGCGCGCATCCACCCGCACTACGGCGTGTTCTCGCCCGTGCGGGGCGAGTACGTGCAGCTGGTGGCCGACACGCCGCTGCCGAAGAACGTCAACCTGGCCTTCGACATCGGCGCCGGTACCGGCGTGCTGTCGGCCGTGCTGGCGCAGCGCGGAGTAGCACGCATCGTGGCCACCGACATGGACCGCCGCGCCCTCTCCTGCGCGCGCGACAACTTCGCCCGCCTGGACCTGGAGCGGCAGGTAGAACTGGTCGAAGCGGACCTGTTCCCCGAGGGCCGCGCGCCGCTGGTCGTCTGCAACCCGCCGTGGGTACCGGCGCGTCCCAGCTCGCCGCTGGAACACGCCGTGTACGATCCGGACAGCCGCATGCTGAAAGGCTTCCTCGGCGGCCTGAAAGACCACCTGACGCCAGGCGGCGAAGGCTGGCTGATCCTGTCCGACCTGGCCGAGCACCTGGGCCTGCGGCCCCGCGAGCAGCTGCTGGAGTGGATCGGGCAGGCAGGCCTGGTGGTGCTGGGCCGGCACGACGTGAAGCCGGTGCACGGCAAGGCCGCCGATGCGGAAGACCCGCTGCACGCGGCCCGCTCGGCCGAGGTCACGTCGCTGTGGCGGCTCGGCGCGGGCGCCTGAAAAGCGGCCCCTTGCAAAGACAGGCAAGCCCGTATATAATTCTTGCCTCAGACGCGGGGTGGAGCAGTCTGGTAGCTCGTCGGGCTCATAACCCGAAGGTCACAGGTTCAAATCCTGTCCCCGCAACCAGATTCAGAAAAGCCGCTGATTTCGCAAGAAATCGGCGGCTTTTTCATGTCCGCCCCATTCCCCCATCCCGGGCGTTGCATTGGCACCCGGGAAGCACAGTGTTACACTCGCCGCTCTTGCTTTAACGAAAGGAGCCGCGCGTGCCGGACAGTAAAGATCAACTCGACCACCCCGCCCAACCCTCCCGCCGCCGCCTGTTCCAGGCCGCAGCCGCCGTCAGTGCCGTCGGTGCCCTGCCCGCGCTGGCCGCCGCGCCGAAGCAGACTGCGAAGATCGTCAAGGGTTCGCTGGACCAGAAACTGAAGGCGCACGTGCAGAACGTGGTGGTGATCTACCTGGAGAACCGCAGCTTCAACAACCTGTTCGCCAACTACCCGGGCCTGGCGTCGCCGCTGAAGGACGTGCCGGCCGAGCAGTGCCTGCAGCGCGATTACGACGGCAGCATCCTGCCGAAGCTGCCTAAGGTCTGGGGCGGCACGCTGGCCGCGCCGCAGGAGATCGCCGGCAAGCGCTACGCGCTCGACGAGAACGCCGTGCAGGACCTGCCGAACGGCCCGTTCGAACTGAAGGACGCGAACGGCAAGCCGCTGCCGGAAGCGCTGATCACCCGCGACCTGCGCCACCGCTTCTATGAAAACCAGATGCAGATCAACGGCGGCAAGAACGACGGCTTTGTGGCGTGGACGGATGCCGGCGGCCTCGTGATGGGCCACTACGGCCAGACGGAGAAGAACCTGGGCCTGTGGCAGATCGCCCGCCAGTACACGCTGTGCGACAACTTCTTCATGGCGGCCTTCGGCGGCTCCTACCTGAACCACCAGTTCCTGATTTCCGGCCGCACGCCGGAATACTTCAACGCCAAGGACACCAAGGCGAAGAAGAAGATCGCCGTGACGGCCGACGGCCCCACCGGTTCGCGCCTGGCCATCGCGCCGGACAATCCGAAGTCGGCGCTCGATGCGAAGGCGAAGTTCGTCAACGACGGCGCCATCACGCCGGACGGCTATGCGGTGAACACGATGTCGCCGCCGTATCAGCCAAGCTATGTGCGGCCGGCGCCAGGTGGCGATCCCCGCTTCGCCGACCCGGACGACGCGAACACGCTGCCGCCGCAAACCTACGACACGATCGGCGACCTGCTGTCGAAGAAAGGCGTCAGCTGGGCGTGGTACGGCGGCGCATGGCAGGCCGCGCTGGACGACAAGGGTGGCGGCGCGAAGCCGAACTTCCAGACCCACCACCAGCCGTTCAACTATTTTAAAAACTTCGAACCGGGTACCAGGGCCCGCGAGGAGCACCTGCGCGACGGCGGCCTGGGCGACAGCCCGATCTCCAACAAGTTCCTTGCCGACGCGGTGGCAGGCAAGCTGCCGGCAGTGAGCTTCTACAAGCCGCAGGGCAACCTGAACCTGCACGCCGGCTACTCGGACATCGAGTCGGGCGACCAGCACATCGTCAACGTGCTGGAACACCTGAAGCATTCGCCGCAGTGGGAGAACATGGTGGTCGTCGTCACGTTCGACGAGAACGGCGGCTGGTGGGACCACGTGGCGCCGCCGCAGGGCGACCGCTGGGGCCCGGGCTCGCGCATTCCCGCGATCGTCGTGTCGCCGTTCGCCAAGAAGGGCGCGGTGGATCACAGCTATTACGACACCACGTCGATCCTGCGCTTCATCACGCGCCGCTGGGATCTGCCGCTGCTGGAAGGCCTCGCGCTGCGCAACGAGGCGTTCGCCGCGCGCAAGGCGCAAGGGCCGGGCGACCTGACCGGCGCGCTGTCCTTCCGCTGATGTCGCAATAAAGGCATGCAGTGTGATACACTGCGCGCCGCTTCACGATAAAGCCCGCCTTGTACAGCCGGGCTTTTGTTTTTCGCGGCCGCGCGCCGCCCCGGACCATGAGAGACAAAAAAGACAACGCCACGTTCGACCTGCCCGGCTTCGGTCCCGCGGCGCCGCTGGCGCCGGAACCGAAGAAGGAACCGCCGCCACGCATCCGCCGCGCGCCGCTGAAACAGGAACAACTGGAACTGCTGGCTCCGACCGATGCCAGCGGCCTGCCCGTGTGGCAGCGCGACGAAGACCTCGACCTCACCGGGCTGCCGGTGTGGAGCCGGACCTGAACCACCGCGGCTGTGCCGCACGCCTTCCGCTGCACGCCATGCGTGATCCGGGCGGGATTTTGCTAGACTGACTCACCCTTATTGCAGGCTCCCCTGCCCCGCCACCATGACGACCGCCTTCCACACCCTGCCGTTGACCGACGCCTTCCTCGCCAACCTCGATACGCTGGGCTACCGCGAGATGACCCAGATCCAGGCCGCCAGCCTGCCGCCCGTGCTGGAAGGCCGCGACCTGATCGCCCAGGCCCAGACGGGCAGCGGCAAGACGGCCGCCTTCGGCATCGGCCTGCTCTATAAACTGAACCCGGCATGGTTCGCCACGCAGGCGCTGGTGCTGTGCCCCACCCGCGAACTGGCCGACCA
>DKJA01000158.1:7027-29647 GCA_002454505.1 Oxalobacteraceae bacterium UBA6704 | reverse complement strand
CGCTAACTAAGCGGCATTAGAGCCTGTCACCGGTTTTTCCCGCTTTCCGCATAAGCCGCGCAGAAGTTGTAAAAAAAACGGTGACAGGCTCCGTTTTTCGGGAAATATTGCGCAGAAAATGGTGCCTGTCACCGGTTTTCCTCGCATCCGCGTGCAGCCGGCCTGAAGTTGTACGATCACATACCTCGCCTAGCCCTGTCCTGTGTGCTACACTTTTGTGGTTTTATGCAGCACCGCGGGTGCGGTGGTTGTCCGTAGAAGCTGCGGCAACGTACTTAACGTACATGGCTGCTTACTAATTTGGCCGCGCGAGCGGCATCGGTCTTATGTCCCTGTCAACTCCAGTCTCACGACGTGCGCTCCGCCATACGCGGGCCATAGACATCCAGGCGTTCGCGCGCGAGGATGGCCTGTGGGATCTTGACGCCCATATCACCGACATCAAAGTCCACGACACCCTGCTGGCTTCCGGCTTGCGCGAAGGCGGTCAGCCCCTGCACGATCTCTGGCTGCGCATCACGGTGGACAGGCAACTGACCATCGTCGCTGCCGAGGCCGTTTCCGATGCCGTGCCTTATGCCGGCTTCTGTAACACCATCGGTCCGGCCTACGCGGCGCTGATCGGCCTGAACCTGATGAAGGGCTTTCGGCACGAGCTGAAAGCACGCCTGTCCGGCATTGCCGGCTGCACCCATCTGACGGAACTGGCCCAGATCCTGCCAACCGCCGCCGTCCAGGCATTCGCCAACGACGTGTGGCCCACGTACGACCAGGCAAGCGCCGTACAGCCCACAGAGAAACCGTTCCAACTCGACAAATGCCACGCCCTCCGTACCGATGGCGGGGCAGTTGCCCAGTTTTACCCAAGCTGGGCGGTCACAGCCGCCAACTCAACAGCCCAGGTGCCGCACGACAGCAGTAGCACTACTAAACCCATTTCATATTCAGCAACAGAAGGGAAGCCAGCATGAAAATCCATGAGTATCAAGGCAAAGAAATCCTCCGGAAATTCGGAGTGACGGTTCCGCGCGGCATTCCATGCCTGTCCGTGGAAGAAGCAGTGAAAGCTGCTGAAACCCTGGGCGGCAAGGTATGGGTCGTCAAGGCGCAGATCCACGCCGGTGGCCGTGGTAAAGGCGGCGGCGTGAAGGTCGCCAAGTCGCTGGAGCAGGTGAAGGAATACGCCGACCAGATCCTGGGCATGCAGCTGGTAACCCACCAGACCGACGCGAACGGCCAGAAAGTGCGCCGCCTGCTGATCGAAGAAGGCGCCGACATCCAGAAGGAACTGTACGTTTCGCTGGTGACCGACCGCGTGTCGCAACGCGTCGTGCTGATGGCTTCCTCCGAAGGCGGCATGGACATCGAGGAAGTCGCCGAGTCCCACCCTGAAAAAATCCACAACGTGATCATCGATCCGGCCACCGGCCTGACCGACGCGGATGCCGACGATGTCGCCCGCAAGATCGGCGTGCCGGAAGCGTCGATCGCCGACGCCCGCGCCAACCTGCAAGGCCTGTACAAAGCCTACTGGGAAACGGATTCGTCGCTGGCCGAAATCAACCCGCTGATCCTGACGGGCGAAGGCAAGGTCATCGCCCTGGACGCCAAGTTCAACTTCGACTCGAATGCACTGTTCCGTCACCCTGAAATCGTCGCCTACCGCGACCTGGACGAAGAAGATCCGGCCGAAGTGGAAGCGTCGAAATTCGACCTGGCCTACATCTCCCTGGACGGCAATATCGGCTGCCTGGTGAACGGCGCCGGCCTGGCCATGGCCACGATGGACACGATCAAGCTGTTCGGCGGCGAGCCGGCCAACTTCCTGGACGTGGGCGGTGGCGCCACGGCCGAGAAAGTGACCGAAGCGTTCAAGATCATGCTGAAGAACCCGGGCCTGAAAGCGATCCTGGTGAACATCTTCGGCGGCATCATGCGCTGCGACGTGATCGCCGAAGGCGTGATCACCGCATCGAAAGCCGTTTCCCTGCAAGTACCGCTGGTCGTGCGCATGAAAGGCACGAACGAAGACCTGGGCAAGAAGATGCTGGCCGATTCCGGTCTGCCGATCATCGCGGCCGACACGATGGAAGATGCAGCGAAGAGCGTTGTGGCTGCTGCCGCCGGTAAAGCTTAACTAAGGAACCAACATGTCTATTCTGATCAACAAAGACACCAAAGTCATCACCCAGGGCATCACCGGCAAGACCGGCCAGTTCCACACCCGCGGTTGCCGCGACTACGCGAACGGCCGCGAAGCCTTCGTGGCTGGCGTGAACCCGAAGAAAGCCGGCGAAGACTTCGAAGGCATTCCTATCTACGCAACCGTCAAGGAAGCGGCATCGGAAACCGGTGCAACCGTTTCCGTGATCTACGTGCCGCCAGCCGGCGCCGCCGCCGCGATCTGGGAAGCCGTTGAAGCCGAACTGGAACTGGCGATTTGCATCACCGAAGGCATTCCAGTCCGCGACATGATGGAAATCAAGGATCGCATGGCCAAAGCCGGTTCGAAAACCCTGCTGCTGGGCCCGAACTGCCCAGGCCTGATCACCCCTGACGAAATCAAGATCGGCATCATGCCAGGTCACATCCACCGTAAAGGCCGGATCGGCGTCGTGTCCCGTTCGGGCACGCTGACGTACGAAGCCGTCGGCCAGCTGACCGCACTGGGCCTGGGCCAGTCGTCCGCCGTCGGTATCGGTGGCGACCCGATCAACGGCCTGAAGCACATCGACGTGATGAAGATGTTCAACGACGATCCTGACACCGATGCGGTCATCATGATCGGCGAAATCGGCGGTCCAGACGAAGCCAACGCGGCCCGCTGGATCAAGGACAACATGAAGAAACCAGTGGTCGGCTTCATCGCCGGCGTTACCGCGCCTCCGGGCAAGCGCATGGGCCACGCCGGCGCGCTGATCTCCGGCGGTGCCGATACCGCCGATGCCAAGCTGGAAATCATGGAAGCCTGCGGCATCACCGTGACGCGCAACCCGTCCGAAATGGCCCGCCTGCTGAAAGCCATGCTGTAATCGGATCGGTTAGCCGATAATGACGGGGGCTGCGGCCCCCGTTTTTCATGGAGAAGACGTTTTGGCGAAGATCCTGATTACCCGCGAAGGCGTGCTGGAGCGCACGGTGCAGCTGACGAAAGAGCGCATGACGCTGGGCCGCCACCGTCACAACGACATCGTGCTGGAACACCCGGCCGTCAGCGGTGAACACGCCGCGATCGTGACGATCCTCGACGACTCGTTCCTCGAGGATGCGTTTTCCACCAATGGCACGTTCGTCAACGGCCACCGCATCGACCGGCACCTGCTGCAGAACAAGGACACGATCAAGCTGGCCAAGTACCGCATCGAATTCGTGGCCGACGGCATCCGTCCGCTGTCCGGCGCCGCCTTGGCACCGGTGCCGCAAGCCATCGCCTATATCGAAGTACTCAACGGCAGCAATGCCGGCAAGCGCCTCGAACTGGCCAAGGCGCAGTCGAGCTTCGGCCGCGCCGGCGTGCAGGTGGTGTCCGTGACGCGCAGCGACACCGCTTACTTTGCGGCACATACAGATGGTGACCGGATCCCGCTGCTCAACGGCATGGAACTGGGCAGCCAGCCGCAGCCGCTCATCGATGGCGATGTGCTGGACCTTTCCGGCACGCAGATGGCGTTCCGGTTCGGGTGACGGAAATCGTCATGTGACGTTTCTGGCCGTCCCAGGTGACAATTTACGGAAGGCGAACTGACGTTTTTTGTCAGCTCAGCGGCGTAAAACGGCGGTTTTCTGATGGGTTTGATATCGAAAGCAGGCAAAACAGGGCTGGCACGGCGCTTGCAATATACCCTGCATCAAAACCTGTTTCGTCATTTACTCAAGGAGCTTCAAATGCAAACCATGAACCAGAAATCCCAAGGCGGCTTCACCCTGATCGAACTGATGATCGTTGTTGCGATCATCGGTATCCTGGCTGCTGTCGCGATTCCTCAGTACAGCGCTTACACCGTCAAGGCAAAAATTGCCAGCGCGCTGTCGTCGGCTGATTCGCTGAAATCGGCCGTCGGCCTGTGCATCCAGGAGACCGGCGACGCGACTACTTGCGATACCGGCGCCAACGGCATCCCGGCATTCACGGCAACCAAGGAAGTGAAGAGCGCGACGGTCACTGACGGCTCTGTGGTCCTGACGCTCGCCGATATCGGCAAAGCTACCGATGACGCGACGATCACCATGCAGCCAAACACCGAAGGCAGCAACATTACCTGGACCAATACCACCACCATCACTGAGACGACCAACAAAGACGCATACGCTGCGATCGTCAAGAACAACCCTCCAGCAGCTACTGGCGGCAGCTCCGGCGGTGACGCTGCTTCGAATCCGTAATCTCGCAGCACACAAAAAAACCGGGCCCAGCCCGGTTTTTTTTCGTCCCTACCCCTCAAACGATCTTCTGCCGATCGGCCAGCAAGGCCTCATACGTCAGGTTCTGCAGCATCATGTAGTGCGCCGCTTCGAGGTCGGTGAACTGCAGCCCGTACGAGAATTTCTGCGCACCGCCTGCTATCCCTTCCACGACGCTCACATTGCGGATCACGGCCTTGGTGGCAATCATCACCTGCCGGTTGTCGGGCTGCGTCAGCAGCGTGAACTCCACCGTCACGGGAGCGGCATCGTCCGGCAGCCGCATCTTCGACTCCAGCAGTGCACCCGATACGCTGAGGTTCACCAGGAAGCCCGTCTGTTCGCCATTCGAGCCGCGGACATGGGCGGGAATATCCACCTTCACCCGCATCGCTGTGCGCAGGTTCGTGCCCTGGATTTCAGTGGGGAAGGTCACGTGCGCATAGCACAGGGGCCGCCCGAACACGCGCTCCGCCACGCAGGAGAACGAACACACGTTCACACCCGAGAACACGCGCAGCGTCAGCTTCTCGCCTTCGCGCAGCGCGATCGGATTGTTGTGCTCGAACGGCGTCTTGACGATCAGGTATTCGTCCCGGATCCAGCCGATCACGGTGGAGAAATGCTGGATCGGCCGCAACGTGCGGTGGGTGATGAACTGGACCCGCATGCCAACCTGCAGGTTCATCTGTTCGAAGGTGTACAGCTGCGGAGCGGGGGGACTACCGGTCATCAGTCATCCGTGGTTGAAGCGACCACGAATTATAAAACTTGAAAAACCGGCAACCCCGGAAAAATACCTATAAAACAATTTATATCGTATTGTTCCAGCGGCTTAGCTGGTGACGCTCCAATCCCCAGACTTCCCGCCATGCTTTTCCATCACGCGAATCTCGTTCATCACCATCCCCCGATCAACCGCCTTGCACATGTCATACACCGTCAGCAAGCCCACCTGCACCGCAGTAAGCGCTTCCATCTCGACGCCGGTCTTGCCGTAAGTCTCAACCTGCGCGCGGCAATGCACCTGCGAGTTGGCTTCGTCCGTTTCGAAATCCACCGTTACGCGGGTCAGCGCCAGCGGGTGGCACAGGGGGATCAGGTCGCTCGTGCGCTTCGATGCCATGATCGCGGCGATGCGGGCGATGCCCAGCACGTCCCCCTTCTTCGCGGTTCCCGTTAGAATGATGGCCAGTGTTTCCGGTTTCATGCGGATGCTGCCGGTGGCCACGGCGATGCGGTGAGTTTCGTTTTTCGCGCCGACATCGACCATATGAGCCTGGCCGGAGGTGTCGAAGTGCGTGAGTGCGTGCTCGGTTGCGTGCTCGGTTTCTTGCTTAAGTTCGGACATGCGGAAATAGTCTTGGTATCAGGATGAACAGGTATGATAGCACCGTGAATGCAACCCGAATTCCCCGCCGCCTGCTGCTCTCCCTCGCGATTGCGCTGCTGACCGCCGCGCCGGCCGGCATGGCGCAGATGTCCGGCGTGGCGCAGCTGAACACGCCCAGCCTGCCCAATCTCGGCGACACGTCGCGCGAGGCGCTGTCGCCCGTCATCGAGCGCAAGCTGGGCGAGGAGATCATGCGCGATATCCGCTTCGACCGCGATTATCTCGACGACCCGCCCATCATCGAATACCTGAACAACCTGGGCAACGTGCTGGTCACGTCGCGGCCCGGTGCGCGCGGCGAGGCCAATTACGATTACTTCTTCTTCTGCGTGCGCGATCCGATGATCAATGCGTTCGCGCTGCCGGGCGGCTTCATCGGCGTGCACTCGCAGCTGCTGCTGGCGGCGCAGACGGAGTCGGAACTGGCGTCGGTACTGTCGCACGAGATCGGCCACGTGGCGCAGCGGCACATCGCGCGCCAGCTGGGCGAGCAGAAGACGGATGCGCTGATCCCGCTGGCCGCGATGGTGCTGGCCGCGCTGGCGGCGAAATCGAATCCGGATGCGGCGATGGGCGTGATGATGGGCGGCCAGGGCCTGGCCATCCAGCGCCAGCTGAACTTCGGCCGCGATGCGGAGCGGGAGGCGGACCGCGTCGGCTTCCAGATCATGGGCTCGTCCGGCTACGACACGTCCGGCATGGTGGAATTCTTCAAGCGGCTGGAAAGCGCCACGCGCATCTACAGCGACAACATCCCGGCCTGGCTGATGAGCCACCCGCTGACCACCGACCGCATCGCCGACATCCAGGCGCGGATCCGCGAGCAGCCCTACAAGCAGCGGGTCGATGCGCTGGACTTCTTCCTCGTCCGCTCGCGGGCCCGCGTGCTGCAGAACACGTCCACCAAGGGCTATGCGGAGTCGGAAGACTTCTTCCGCAACCAGATGGACCAGCAGAGCCGTCACCAGATCGCCGCCGGCCAGTACGGCATGGCGATGCTGTCCCTGAAGCGCAACGATTACGCCGGCGCCCAGTCGTGGCTGGACAAGACGCGTGCCACCATCGACCGCCCGACGGCGCCCGGCGCCTTCAGCTCGCCGCTGCCGAAGGGCATTTCGGAAAGCATCCTCGCCTACACGTCGCTGGAGATCAAGGTCGACCAGGAGAAGAAGCCGGAAGTCATCGCGCAGGCCATCAAGGAAGGCCTGGAAGCGCATGCGAAATACCCGCTGTCGCGCGGCATCGTGTGGCAGTACGCGGATGCGCTGATCAAGGGCGGCAAGCCGGAAGAGGCCGAGCGCTTCCTGCGCGACCAGCTGCAGCAGTACCGCAGCGAGCCGGAACTGCAGGACCTGCTGGCGCAGGCGTATTCGAAGATGGGCAAGCTGTCGCTGCAGCACATCGCGCTGGCCGAATCGTACTCGCTGCTGGGCGGCACGATGGCGGCGCTCGACCAGCTGCAGCTGGCGCGCAAGGCGCCCGATGCCACGTTCTACGAACAGGCCGTCATCGATGCGCGCGAACGCGAGTGGCAGGCGCGGCGCCGTGAGGCGATGGGCGAGAAGAAGGACAAGGATCTGGCCAGTTCGTCGTCGTTCAAGGTCACCGCGGGCAGCACGAACAATGACGATGCGGCCTCGTGCCGCGACGACGACCGGCGCTTCCCTGACCCGCTGTCGCGGCGGCCATCGCTCGATACTTCAACTGACATGAGCCGCCGGCTTCAGTCGTCGGCCGGCTGCGGCACGCGCTGAAAGGCGAAGCGGCCCGGCACGTCGTCGCGGACGATGCGCTGCACCGGCACCAGCCGGCCTTCGATGCGCAGCGCCGGCGCGGCCAGCGGGCCGCTTTCCAGCCAGGCCAGTAACGCCTCGTCGGCCACGGGTTGGCCATCCGACTCCAGCATGGCCAGCACCTGCGCCGCATCGCGGTCGTCCAGTTGCGCGACGATGTCGCCGCTTTGCAAAATCAGTTCGCCTGCTTCGGTGATGAACGCGGCGTCCAGGTGTTCCAGCGGTGCGCCCGTGTGCAAGACGAAACCGTGGAAGGGATCGGTGCGGGCAACGAACGGCGTGCTTTCCAGGTCAAGGTACACGCGCTGCGGACCGTTCTGGAAATACCAGCAGCCCCGCTCGTCGCGCTGGTAATTGCGGTTGATGAAGCCGACGAGGGCCGCGTTGGTCAGCTTGTCGCCGGGCAGGTTCAGGTGCTGCGCGCGTTCGTCGCGCATGCGCCAGTTGCCGCGCGCGTCGAGCGCCAGCCAGTGGTAGCAGTAGGGCACATTGGGCCACTTGGCGATGGCCTGTTTGACGATGTCATCCATGGTTCAAGCTTGGCACAGCGCGGCCGTTTGCGGCGCGCCGATCGCGCGGCCCCCTTCGAGGAAATGGATCATCCGGCGCGGCAGCCAGGCCAGCGTACCGGGCAGGCGGCCGGTGGCAAAGCCCACGTGGCCGCCCTGGTCCGGGTAATCGAGCACCACATGCGGCGACGCGATCGTCGGCAGGTACTGGCCCGGCAGGAACGGGTCGTTGCGGGCGTTCAGCACGAGGGTCGGCACGGTGATGTCCGCCAGCACGTGGCGAGCGCTGGCGCGGTGCCAGTAATCGTTCGTGTCGCGGTAGCCGTGCAGCGGGGCCGTCACCACATTGTCGAACGAGTAGAGGTCGTTCGCCGCATGCATCGCGGCCAGGTCGAACAGGCCGGGGAACTGCTGGTGCTTGGCGGCGCATTTGGGTTTGAGCGTCTGCAGGAACATGCGCTGGTACAGCCGGTTGAAGCCGCGCGACAGGGCTTCGCCGCCGCGCGCCAGGTCCAGCGGCGCGGAGACGGCCACGGCGGCATCGACGAACTCCGCCGCGTGTTGCGACTCGCCAAGCCACCGCAGCAGCACATTGCCGCCCAGCGAAACGCCGCACGCGTAGAACTTGCCGGTGGCGCGGGGATGCAGCTTGCGCAGCACCCAGTCCGCTTCCTCGGCATCGCCCGAATGATAGAAGCGGGGCGCCAGGTTGGCCTCGCCGGAGCAGCCGCGGAAGTGAGGGAAGGCGCCGGACCAGCCAAGGTCCTTCAGCTCTTTCGCCAGCGCGCGGGAGTAGTGGCTGTCCGACGATCCCTCGAGCCCGTGGAACATGACGACGAACGGCTTGCCCGGCTCGCCATCGACGAAATCGACATCGATGAAATCGCCGTCCGGCGTCGGCCACCGTTCGCGGCGAAACTTCACCGCCGGCTTGGGGATGCACTTGGCCGGGTAGATTGTCTGGAAGTGGCCGTTGGGGAGCCAGAAGGGAGCGGGATAGTTCATGGTCGGCTCCAGAAACATTGCTCGAAAAATGGGGTCTGTCCCTATTTTTAGTGCAACACCTGCGGGCGGCTGTCGGTGGGAACGGGGCCCGGTGCCACGGAAACGTGGTGCGACACCATGCGCCAGCCTTTCGGCGTTTTCAGGTAGACATTGGTAGCAACCAGGTGCGCTGGTTCGCCGGACGATGCCGTGGTGCCTTCGATTACCGTGTGCACCGCGCTCATCAGGTTGTGCATCTCGTGCAACTGCGACGGCAAAATGTGCAGGCTGCCCTGTTCGAGGATCATGTTCCACGATTCGCGGATCGCGCCGTGGCCGATCAGGCGCGTGCCGTTCGGGTGGATGCAGACGATTTCCTCGTCGTCCGCCCACAGCGCCATCAGCGCGTCGATGTCGGCCCGGTTCAGCGCATCGTAGAAGGCCGCTTCCACTTCCGTCGGCGTGCCGTTCAACTGCTTTTTCTTCATGGTGCGCTCCGGGCCGGTGACAGCATCAGTGGTGGCCGACGACCGTGCCAGGCTTCAGGCGATACGTGGTGCCGCAGTACGGGCACTTCGCTTCGCCGTTCCTGGCGAAATCCAGGAACACGCGCGGGTGCGAGGACCACAGCGGCATCGCCGGGTTGGGGCAGTAGGCCGGCAGGTCCTTGGCTTCGAGTTCGACTGGCGTGGTGGCTTGGCTCATCTTCTGGTGCTCCGCGATCAAAAAGCACGATTCTAACGGATTCGGGCACGCTGCAAAAATCGCCAGTACAATGGCGCGGTTTAAAAGTCACGGCCGCCAGCGAATATTCAATGTGTGGCAATCACACCACACAAGATGAACGACCCGCACGACCTCGTTTCCCACGATGCCGCCGCCTGGCGCGCCGGCGTGCAGACCGGCCTGCCCACGCTGTTCGGCATCGGCGCCTGGGGCCTCGTCGTCGGCGTTGCCATGATCAAGTCCGGCCTGACGCTGCCGCAGGCATTGGGTATGACCCTGCTGGTGTTCGCCGGTTCCGCGCAGCTCGCATCGCTGCCGCTGATCGCCGTGCATGCGCCGATCTGGGTCATTTTCACCACCGGCCTGGTCGTCAATCTGCGCTTCGTCATCTTCTCCGCGCTGCTCGCGCCGCATTTCTCCACGCTGCCCTGGTACAAGAAGCTGGGCCTCGGCTATGTGTCCGGCGACCTGTCCGTGGCGCTGTTCCTGCAGCGCTTTCCGGACACGGCCCCGGCACCGGGCAAGCTGTCGTACCTGAAAGGCCTGCTGTACCCGAACTGGGCATCGTGGCAGGTCGGTTCGATTGCCGGCATTTTCCTCGGCAATGCGATTCCCACCGAATGGGGCGTGGGCTTTGCCGGCACGCTGGCCATCATCTGCGTGCTGGTGCCCATGGTGGCCAGCCGGCCCGCGCTGTGCGGCGTGCTGGTGGCCGGCGGCGTGTCCGTGGTGGCGGCCAATATGCCTTACAAGCTGGGCCTGCTGGCGGCCGTGCTGGTGGGCATGGTGACGGCGATGGTGGTGGACGAGACCACGGCAAAACGCAAGGCGGCCAAATGAGCGACCTGGAAATCTGGATCGTCATCGGCGCGCTGGCCGTGTCCACGGCGATCACCCGCAGCGGTTTCTGGATGATCGGCCACAAGGTGACCATTCCGCCGCGCGTGCATGAAATGCTCCGTTATGCACCCTCGTGCGCGCTGGCCGCCATCGTCGGGCCGGACCTGCTGCTGGACCAGGGCACCATCCATTTCGAGCCGTCCAACCTGAAACTGCTGGCCGGCGCCGTGTCCGTGGCGTGGTTCGCGTGGCGCCGCCGCATGCTCGAGACGATCGTGTTCGGCATGCTGTTCTTCACCGCGCTGAGGTTGTTGCATCCGTTTTAACGGGGACGTTGGGGCCGGCGGGCATGCGGTAAAATAATGACCTTTCTACCACTTGTCCCTTTGGAAGCCATGCACTTCACTCGTCTCCAGGATCTGATCGCGCAGAACGCGCTGCAAGGCAAGCGGGTCTTCATCCGCGCCGACCTCAACGTGCCGCAGGACGATGCCGGCAATATCACCGAAGATACGCGCATCCGCGCTTCCGTGCCCGCCATCCAGGCGGCCGTGAAGGCCGGCGCGAAGGTGATGGTCACGTCGCACCTGGGCCGTCCGACGGAAGGCGAGTTCAAGCCGGAAGACACGCTGGCGCCCGTCGCCGCACGTCTCGCCGAGCTGCTGGGCCAGCCTGTCGAGCTGAAACAGAACTGGGTGGATGGCGCCGGCCTGGAGAACCTGCAGGACGGCCAGGTGGTGCTGCTGGAAAATGTGCGCGTCAACAAAGGCGAGAAAAAGAATGCCGACGAGCTGGCGCAGAAGATGGCCAAGCTGTGCGACGTCTACATCAACGACGCGTTCGGCACGGCCCACCGCGCCGAGGCGTCCACGCACGGCATCGCCAAGTTCGCGCCGGTGGCCGCGGCCGGCCCGCTGCTGGCCGCCGAGCTGGACGCGCTGGGCAAGGCGCTGGGCGCGCCGGCCCGGCCGCTGCTGGCCATCGTCGCCGGTTCCAAGGTGTCGTCCAAGCTGTCGATCCTGAAATCGCTGGCCGATAAAGTGGACAACCTGATCGTCGGCGGCGGCATCGCCAACACCTTCATGTTGGCCGCCGGCCTGAAGATCGGCAAGTCGCTGGCCGAGCCGGACCTCGTCGAAGAAGCCAAGGCCATCATCGAACTGATGGCAAAACGTGGCGCGCAGGTGCCGATCCCCGTCGATGTCGTTTGCGCGAAAGAGTTCTCGCCGACGGCCGCGGCCACCGTCAAGGATGTCGCGGACGTGGCGGATGACGACATGATCCTCGATATCGGCCCGAAAACCGCGCAACTGCTGGCCGAACAGATCGCCAAGGCCGGCACCATCGTGTGGAACGGCCCGGTCGGCGTGTTCGAGTTCGACCAGTTCGGCAACGGCACGAAGACGCTGGCGCTGGCCATCGCCGACTCGAAGGCGTTCTCGATCGCCGGCGGCGGCGATACGCTGGCGGCGATTGCAAAATACGCCATTACCGATAAAATCGGTTATATCTCCACCGGCGGCGGCGCCTTCCTCGAATTCCTGGAAGGCAAGACCCTGCCGGCAGTGGACATCCTGGGCCAGCGTTCTGGCCAACAAGGATAAAACGAACAAGCGCAGCGCACCGTCGCTGCGCTTTTCTCTTTGAACGACTTTTGCAAGGAATTCTCATGTCCCGTGGCACCAAAATCGTCGCAACCATCGGCCCCGCCTCCACCGACCTGAACGTCCTGATCCGCATGATCCGGGCCGGCGTGGACGTGGTGCGGCTGAACTTCTCGCATGGCAAGGCGCAGGATCACATCGATCGCGCCAATCTCGTGCGACAGGCGGCGGCGGAGTGCGGGCGGGAAGTGGCGATCATGGCCGACATGCAGGGTCCGAAGATCCGCGTCGGCAAGTTCGACGGCGGCAAGGTCGAGCTGGCCAAGGGCGACAAGTTCATCCTCGATGCGAAGTGGGGCGAGAACGGCGAGCTGGGCAACCAGGAGCGCGTCGGTCTGGACTATAAAAACCTGCCGAACGACCTGCGCGGCGGCGACCTGCTGCTGCTGAACGACGGCCTGATCGTGCTGTCCGTCGACCGTATCGCCGGCCACGAGATCTACACCACGGTGAAAATCGGCGGCGAGCTGTCGAACAACAAGGGCATCAACCGCCAGGGCGGCGGCCTGACGGCGCCGGCGCTGACGGCCAAGGACATGGAAGACATCAAGACGGCAATGAGTTTCCAGGCCGACTACCTGGCGATCTCGTTCCCGAAAAGCGCCACCGACATGGAAATGGCCCGCCAGCTGGCCAATATCGCCGGCGAGCCTTACGGCCACAAGCCGCAGATGATCGCCAAGATCGAGCGCGCCGAAGCGATTCCCGCGCTGCAGGAAATCCTCAATGCGTCGGACGGCATCATGGTGGCCCGCGGCGACCTGGCCGTGGAAGTGGGCAATGCCGCCGTGCCGGCGCTGCAGAAGCGCATGATCCGCATGGCGCGCGAATCGAACAAGTTCGCCATCACCGCCACGCAGATGATGGAGTCGATGATCTTCAACGCCGTGCCGACGCGCGCCGAAGTGTCCGACGTCGCCAACGCGGTGCTGGACGGCACGGATGCCGTGATGACGTCCGCCGAAACGGCTTCCGGCCGCTACCCGGTGGAGACCGTCGAGATGATGGCCGCCGTCTGCGTCGAAGCCGAGCAGTCCGAATACAACAAGCTCGATGCCGATTTCCTCAACGTGCGCTTCACCCGTATCGACCAGTCGATCGCTTACGGCGCGCTGTTCACCGCCCACCACCTGCGCGTGAAAGCCATCGTGGCGCTGACCGAATCGGGCTCCACGCCGCTGTGGATGAGCCGTCACAATATCGATACGCCGATCTTCGCGCTGACGCCTTCCGTGACCACGCAGCGTAAAGTCACGCTGTACCGCAATGTGCGGGCCCACTACCTGCTGCAGCAGGGCTCCAGCGCCGAGGTGCTGAAGCAGGCCGAAGACCTGCTGGTCGAAAACGGCATCGCCAAGAAGGGCGACATGATCGTCGTCACGTGGGGCGAGCCGATGGGGCAGGTGGGTGGCACGAATGCGCTGAAGATCGTGAAGGTGGGCGAGTTCAGTTAAGGAATAGTTGGCTGGGGACTGTCCCCGGTTTTTTGGGGCCTGTCCCCGGGGTTGCTTTTGATTTCCAATGATCCGGTAAAGATCAACCCCGGGGACAGGCCCCTGCGGGGACAGTCCCCAGCCGCGGGTACAGCCCAGCCGCGGGCAGTCGCAGAATTCAGGCAGGCGCCCCGCGCCGCCACACAGGTTTTTATTTGATTGGAGTACTACCATGTCCCTCGTATCCATGCGTCAGCTGCTGGACCATGCCGCCGAACACGGCTATGGCTTGCCGGCATTTAACGTCAACAACCTGGAACAGGTGCAGGCCATCATGGCTGCCGCCGACGCCGTCAACAGCCCGGTGATCATGCAGGCCTCCGCCGGCGCCCGCAAGTATGCCGGCGAAGCGTTCCTGCGCCACCTGATCGACGCGGCCATCGAAGCGTACCCGCACATCCCCGTGGTGATGCACCAGGATCACGGCCAGTCGCCGGCCGTCTGCATGGCCGCGATCCGTTCCGGCTTCTCGTCCGTGATGATGGACGGTTCGCTGGAAGCGGACGGCAAGTCCGTCGCTTCGTACGACTACAACGTGGAAGTCTCCCGTGAAGTCGTCAAGTTCTCGCACGCGATCGGCGTCACCGTGGAAGCGGAGCTGGGCGTGCTGGGTTCGCTGGAAACGATGAAGGGCGACAAGGAAGACGGCCACGGCGCCGACGGCACGATGACCCGCGAACAGCTGCTGACGGACGTGGCGCAGGCTGCCGACTTCGTCGAGCGCACCCAGTGCGATGCGCTGGCCATCGCCATCGGCACGTCGCACGGCGCTTATAAATTCACACGCAAGCCGACCGGCGACATCCTGGCGATCGACCGCATCAAGGAAATCCACGCGCGCATTCCGAACACGCACCTGGTGATGCACGGTTCGTCGTCGGTGCCGCAGGAGCTGCTGGCGATCATCCGCGAATTCGGCGGCGACATGAAGGAAACCTATGGCGTGCCGGTCGAAGAGATCCAGGAAGGCATCCGCCATGGCGTCCGCAAGATTAACATCGATACCGACATCCGTCTGGCGATGACGGCCGCGGTGCGCAAGTACATGTTCCAGAACCCGTCCAAGTTCGATCCGCGCGATTTCCTGAAGCCGGCCCGCGCCGCCGCCGAAGAAGTCGTCAAGGCCCGTTTCCTGGCGTTCGGCTGCGAAGGCCGCGCCGCGCAGATCAAGCCGATTCCGCTGGATAAAATGGCGGAACGTTACAAGGCCGGTGATCTGGCCCAGATTGTGAAGTAAAATCACGTCTTTATCGGGCAGCTTGCTGCCCCCCTCTCGACCGGCGGGTAGGGTTCATTCCCCCCGCCGGTTTTGTTTATTTTGTCTGTTCGTCAAGATATTCCCTCCATGAAAAGCCTCTACCAGTCCACCATCAAGTCCCTGCCATTGCTCGGCCACGGCAAGGTCCGCGATAACTACGCCGTCGGCGACGACAAGATTTTGATCGTCACCACGGACCGCCTGTCGGCCTTCGACGTCGTGATGAACGAACCGATCCCCGGCAAGGGCATGGTGCTGAACCAGATGAGCGATTTCTGGTTCGACAAACTGGGCCACATCGTGCCGAACCACCTGACCGGCGTGGCGCCGGAATCCGTGGTCGCACCGGACGAGGTGGAGCAGGTGAAGGGCCGCGCGGTTGTCGCCAAGCGTTTGAAGCCTATCCTGGTGGAAGCGGTCGTGCGCGGCTACATCATCGGTTCGGGCTGGAAGGATTACCAGGCCACCGGCGCCATCTGCGGCATCGAACTGCCGGCCGGCCTGCGCCAGGCCGATAAGCTGGCCGAGCCGCTGTTCACGCCGGCCGCGAAAGCCGATCTGGGCGAGCACGACGAGAACATCAGCTTCGCCGACATGGAACAGCGCATCGGCGCCGAACTGGCCGCCAAAATGCGCGATATCAGCATCGAGCTGTACAAGACCGCCGCCGATTACGCGGCCACCCGCGGCATCATCATCGCCGACACGAAGTTCGAATTCGGCCTCGATGAGAACAATGTGCTGCACCTGATGGACGAAGTGCTGACGGCCGATTCGTCGCGCTTCTGGCCGGCCGATTCATATGCGCCGGACATGTCGCCGCCGTCGTACGACAAGCAGTTCGTCCGCGATTACCTGGAAACGCTGACGGAGTGGAAGAAGTCGCCGCCGGCCCCGGCACTGCCGGCTGAAGTCATCGAAAAAACCCAGGCCAAGTACTTCGAAGCCATCGAACGCCTGACCGGCGCAAAGCTGAAGGCGTGACGATGAACGACAAGAATCCGCTGGTCGGCGTGATCATGGGCTCCAGCTCCGACTGGGACGTGATGCAGCACGCGGTGACGATCCTGAAGCAGTTCGGCGTGCCGTTCGAAGCGCAGGTGATTTCCGCGCACCGCATGCCGGACGAGATGTTCGCCTATGCCGAGAAGGCCCGTGCCCGCGGCCTGCGCGCGATCATCGCCGGTGCCGGCGGTGCCGCGCACCTGCCGGGCATGGTTGCCGCGAAGACGATCGTGCCCGTGCTGGGCGTGCCCGTGCCGTCGAAGTACCTGCGCGGCGAGGATTCGCTGCTGTCCATCGTGCAGATGCCGAAGGGCGTGCCGGTGGCCACCTTCGCCATCGGCGAAGCGGGTGCCGCGAATGCCGCGCTGACGGCGGTGGCCATCCTGGCCGCCAACGACGATGCGCTGGCCAGCCAGCTGGAAGCGTTCCGCGACCAGCAGACGGCCGCCGCGCAAGCCATGGTTTTGCCGGTCGAATAAATGAGCGAAGTCAAGTCTTTGGACGTGAAGTCTTACGTGCCCGCAGCGTCGCCAGCCACCTGGCTGGGCGTGATGGGCGGCGGCCAGCTGGGCCGCATGTTTGCCCAGGCCGCGCAGAGCATGGGTTACCAGGTGGCCGTGCTGGAGCCGGCCGACGAGTGCCCGGCCGGGCAGGTGGCCCAGCGGCTGGTCAACGCCGGCTACGACGATGCGGCCGGCCTCGATGCGCTGGCCGCGCAATGCGTGGCCGTCACCACCGAGTTCGAGAACGTGCCGGCGGACAGCCTGTCGCACCTCGCGCAGAGCGTGTTCGTGGCGCCGGACGGCCATGGCGTGTCCGTTGCACAGGACCGCATTGCCGAGAAGCGTTTCTTCGTCGGCTGCGCGCCGAAGTCGGGCGTGATGCCGGCGCCGCACAAGGTGATCGCGTCGGAAGCGGATATCGATGCCATCGGCGACGACCTGCTGCCGGGCATCCTGAAAACCGTGCGCATGGGTTACGACGGCAAGGGCCAGGTGCGCGTGACGTCGCGCGACGACGTGCGCGCCGCGTTCGCGTCGATGAACGGCGTGGCGTGCCTGCTCGAAAAAATGCTGCCGCTGGCGTATGAAGTGTCGGTGCTGACGGCGCGCGGCGCCGATGGCGAATCGGTGGTGTATCCGATCGCCGAGAACGTGCATCGCGACGGCATCCTGTTCACGACTACCGTGCCGGGGCCGAACGTGTCCGCCGGTTCGGCGAAGATCGCGCAGGATGCCGCGCAGGTCATCGTCGCCGAACTGGGCTACGTGGGCGTGCTGTGCATCGAGTTCTTCGTGCTGACGGACGGCACGCTGGTCGTCAACGAAATGGCGCCGCGGCCGCACAACAGCGGCCACTACACGATGGACGCTTGCGTGACGAGCCAGTTCGCGCAGCAGGTGCGCGCGATGGCCAAGCTGCCGCTGGGCGACGTGCGCCAGCATTCGCCGGCCGTGATGCTGAACATCCTCGGCGATGTATGGTTCGAGGGCGACAGCAACACGTCGCGCGAACCGGCCTGGGACGAAGTGCTGGCGCTGCCCGGCGCCTGCCTGCACCTGTACGGCAAGGACGATCCGCGCCGCGGCCGCAAGATGGGCCACGTGACGTTCGTGGCGGCCACGCTGCAGCAGGCCCAGGCGCAGCTGGACGCCGCCTGCGACATCCTGGGTATCGCGGCGTGACGGAGCAGGTCATCCTCGACGCGGCCGCGCGTCTCGCTGCCGGCGAGCTGGTGGCGTTTCCCACCGAGACCGTCTACGGGCTCGGGGCGGATGCCGAGAACCCGGCCGCCGTCGCCGCGATCTATGCCGCCAAGGGGCGGCCGCAGGATCATCCGGTCATCGTCCACGTGGCGCCCGGTGCCGACATCGATTACTGGGCCGCCGACGTACCGGACGAAGCGCGCCAGTTGATCGCGGCCTTCTGGCCCGGTCCGCTGACGCTGATCGTCAAGCGTAACGCGCACATCCCCGATGCCGTTTCCGGCGGCCAGGATACGGTGGGCATCCGCTGCCCGTCGCATCCGGTGGCGATGGCGCTGCTGTCCGCGTTCAAGGGCGGCAAGGGTGGCGTGGCCGCACCGTCCGCGAACAAGTTCGGTAACGTCAGCCCGACCACCGCGCAGCATGTGCGGGACGAGTTTGGTGCCGATGCATTGACGGTGCTCGATGGCGGCTCGAGCCAGGTGGGCATCGAATCGACGATCGTCGACATGTCGCGCCTCGCCACGCACGGCCCGGTGCTGCTGCGCCCCGGCCACATCAGCGCCGCGCAGATCGCCGCCGTGATCGGCGCGCTGCCGGCATCGCCCGACCAGAGTGCGCCGCGCGCTTCCGGCACGCTGGAATCGCATTACGCGCCGAAGGCTCCCGTGGCGCTGGTCGATACCGCACGCCTGCCGGGCGTGCTGACGGCGCTGGCCGCGCGCAGCCGCCGCGTGGCCGTCATCCACCATACGCCCGTGCTGGCGCAAGCCAACGCGCAGCACGAGCTGCCGCACGACCCGTCCGGCTACGCCCACGGCCTGTACGCCGCCCTGCGCGCGATGGACCGCGCCGATGTGGAGCTGATCCTCGTCGAAACCCCGCCGCAGGACGACACGTGGCTGGGCATCAACGACCGCCTCCGCCGCGCCGCCCACGGCTCTGCCGGCACCATCGAGCGCTTCCTGCAGGGCTGACCGCTACTGCCGAGGCCGTGTCCAACCGTGGGGTCAACCCCAAAAGTGGACACGAGCTCAGCCTTGACAGTCCAGCTGAGTTCGTGTCCATGTCGGTGCCTGACACCAAGGTTCTCAAAGTGGACACGAACTCATCCATCTAACAGTCGAGCTCGTGTCCAGAAACAGGGTTGACCCCAAGGTTGGACACGGGCTCGGCAGTGTGGGGGGCATGCGACAGTGGCGGATAGCTATGCTGCACTGCAATTTCCCATACTTTGAAATAAGCTTGAACGGCGCTTGTGCGGGGCTACAAGCGTATTTTTGCAGGACGTGTTTTGATCTGGCTCATGCTGCGATGCAAACAAACGCAAGCTGTTGTTTTCATTAAATTCTCCTTGGCATCAACCTAATGGACTGGCAATATTAATTAGAGACGAATAGCACGTCCGTTCGCTAAGACCAATAAGATTCATCCCCACAGGAGACACGATGCACTACACGAAACTCGCGCTCGCCGTCATGGCCGGCGCCATCCTCGCCGCGTGCGGCGGCAGCAGCGGCAGCCCGCAGGCAGGGGCGCAGATCAATAAAGTCCAGTTCGCTTCGCAGGTCACCTTCGGCGACAGCCTGTCCGACGTGGGCAGCTACAACGTCGGCACCGTGAAGGCGCTGGGCGGCGGCAAGTTCACCATCAACGGTGACAACACGGCCACCAACGCTGCGCTCACCGGCAAGAACTGGACCGAGCTGATGGCCGCGCAATTCGGCCTGGCCGCACCGTGCGCCGCGCAGACGGGCCTGGATGGCGATGCAACGAAGGGTTTCTCGGTGCCCGTGACGAATAACGCCAGCTGCTTCGGCTATGCCCAGGGCGGCGCGCGCGTGACCAATCCCGTCGGTGCCGGCCACAAGCTGACCGGCAGTGCGCTGGGCGCGCTGACCGTGCCCGTCGTCACGCAGGTGCAGAATCACCTGACGAAGAGCGGCGGCAAGTTCAAGGGCGATGAAGTGGTGTTCGTGATGGCCGGCGGTAACGACGTGCTCGTCAATCTGGCGACGCTGCAGGCCGGCGCCACCGCGGCCGGCACTGCCGCCGGCAAGACCGCCTTCGGCACCAGCCTGGCCACCCAGCTGGCCGCCGGCGCCACCAATCCCGCCACCGCCGCGCAGGCGATCGGCCTGGCCATCGCCACCGAATCGGCCAAGCCTGGCAGCACCAACGAATCGATCGTCACGGCCGCCGTCACGGCCGCCGCGATGGCCGGCAATACCGCCGCCGCGTCGCCGGCCGTGTATGGCCCGATCGTCGCGAAGGCGCAGGCCGACGCCACCGCTGCCGGTGCCAAGGCCGGTGCCGATTACGCCACCGCTCAAGCGCCCGCGATGATCGCCGCGCTGACCACCGCCGGCGCCGAACTGGTGGCGCTGGTGAAGAACCAGATCGTCGCCAAGGGCGCCAGCTACGTCGTCGTCAACAATCTGCCGGATGTGGCCACCACGCCTTCCGGCCTGCACCAGAGCGCCGAGACCCGCGCGCTGATCGACAAGATGGTGCAGGCGTTCAATGCCCAGCTGTCGTCCGGCCTCGCGTCCGAAACGAAGGTGCTGGTGGTGGACGTGTACTCCGTCAGCCACGACCAGGCCACCAACCCTGGCCCGTACGGCCTGACCAACGTCTCGGAAACCGCCTGCGACCTGACGTCGGCGAAGAACCCGCTGGCCAGCGCGCTGGGCTGCACGGCGGCCAGCCTGCGTGCCGGCGACGTGAGCCATTATTCGTTCGCGGACGATGTCCACCCGACCCCGTTCAACAACCTGCTGCTGGCACGCTACGTGTCGCGGGCAATGGTGATCAAGGGCTGGATCTGAGGCGCAACGGATAAACACGGAGACAATATGAAGAACAAACTCATCAAGCTGCTGGCGCTCGTGCCGATGCTGGCCGCAGCGGGCGGTGCCGCGGCGCAATCGGCGGGCGACTGGACGGTCAAGGTCGGCGTCAACAAGATCACGCCGAAAGTGGACAGCGGCGACGTCAGCGCACCCGCGCTGCCCGGCACGAAAGCGGACGTCGGCTCGGACACCAAGCCGATCCTTAACCTGGCGTACTTCTTCACGGAGAACATCGCCGCCGAGCTGGACCTCGGCGCGCCTTACCGCCACGACCTGTTCGGCGCCGGTTCGATCGAAGGCACGGGCAAGCTGGGCACGGCCGACGTGCTGCCGCCCACGCTGTTCGCGCAATACCGCTTCTTCGGCCAGGAAAGCCTGATCCGTCCGTACGTGGGCCTGGGCGTCACGTACGCTTACTTCCGCCGCGAGCGGGGTTCGTCGGCGCTGACGGCCGTGCTGAACACGGGCGGGCCCGGCGCCACGTTCTCGCTGGAAGCCAAGTGGGCGGTCAGCGCGCAACTGGGCGCCAGCGTGCGCATCAACGACCGCTGGTCGATCGATGGCGGCGTCATCAAGACCAAGCTGAAGACGACGGCCTCGTACTCGACGGGCCAGACGCAGAAGATGACGCTCGATCCGCTGGCCGTCAACCTGGGCGTGACGTTCAAGTTCTAAGCCGCCCGACAGCGCAGACAAGCCGGCCTCGCGCCGGCTTTTTTGTGGCCGTCGTATTGACGGTGACCTTGCATGCTGGCATCGTGGTGGGCAGTGCGCGATGGGCGCGCATGGTCGCCAGGGAGATGGAATGCGGGGCAAACGGATCATCACGGCAATCGGTATCGTGCTGGCGCTGGGGAATATGGCCGCTGCCGAGCCGCTGGCCAGCCGCGTGACGGCGCCGGCGCCAGGTGCCATCGAAAGGTTTGCCGGCGCCGGCATGCGCGATGTGCGTCCTCATGTGCTGACCACTGCCGAACGCGCGAAGGTCGAGGCCGCGCTGGCCGCGCTGCCGGCGGCGCACCGGGCAGTGCTTGAGAAACGGCTGCGCAACCTGAGTTTCGTCGATGGCATCCCGGGAGCGGACATCGGCATGATCACGGACGTGGGCGAGACGGGCCAGTTCGACTTCACGCTGCGTGCCAGCCTGATCGACGAGTCGCTCGGTGCGTACCTGACGGCCAGGGAGCGCCGCCTGTTCGAGGCGGATGGTACCGGCCGCTCGATCGTCGTCGAAGCAACCGGTATCGACGCGCTGACCTATGTGCTGCTGCACGAGACCACCCACGTCGTCGATGTCGGCATGGGCATCACGGCCAGCATGGAAAGCCCGTTCGTGACGGGCATCTGGGAGGGCCGCACTGCGCTGACGCCGGCGCTGGCCGGTTCCACGGCGGCCACGACCACCTTCCGCGGCGGCCGCCCGATCCCCGTCGGCAAGGCCGAGACGATCTACGATGCGCTGGCGCAGACGCCGTTTGTCAGCCTGTACGCAACGGCCGCGGCGGCGGAAGACCTGGCCGAGCTGATCGCCTGGAACGAAGTGCTGCAGCGCCGTCGCGGCACGCTCGTCATCACGGTCGTCGATGCCGGCGGCAAGGTCGTGAAGCGCTACGAGCCGCTGAACTTCCCGGCCGTGAAGGCCAGGATGGCCCGCGTCGACGAACTGCTGAAGCAGGCCACCACGTAGGCTTTACTGAAACGCCTGGATGCCCGTCTGCGCGCGGCCCAGGATCAGCGCGTGGATGTCGTGCGTGCCTTCGTAGGTGTTGACGACTTCCAGGTTGACCATGTGGCGGATGATGCCGAACTCGTCCGAGATGCCGTTCCCGCCCAGCATGTCGCGCGCCACGCGGGCGATGTCCAGCGACTTGCCGCACGAATTGCGCTTCATCATCGACGTGATTTCGACGGCCGCCGTGCCTTCGTCCTTCATCCGGCCCAGCCGCAGGCAGCCCTGCAGGCCCAGCGTGATTTCCGTCTGCATGTCGGCCAGCTT
>DKJA01000158.1:0-6823 GCA_002454505.1 Oxalobacteraceae bacterium UBA6704 | reverse complement strand
GTCTGCATGTCGGCCAGCTTCTTCTGCACCAGCTGGTTGGCGGCCAGCGGCCGGCCGAACTGCTGGCGGTCCAGCACGTACTGGCGGGCCGTGTGCCAGCACGATTCGGCGGCGCCGAGTGCGCCCCAGGCAATACCGTAGCGGGCCGAGTTCAGGCAGGTGAACGGGCCTTTCAGGCCGCGCACATCGGGAAACGCGTTTTCCTCCGGGCAGAACACATTGTCCATGACGATCTCGCCGGTGACGGAAGCGCGCAGGCCAAACTTGCCGTGGATCGCCGGGGCCGACAGCCCCGCCATGCCTTTTTCCAGCACGAAGCCGCGGATGGCGCCTTCGTCATCCTTGGCCCACACGAGGAACACGTCGGCGACGGGCGAATTGGTGATCCACATCTTGGCGCCCGTCAGCGCATAACCGCCCGGCACTTTTTTGGCGCGCGTGATCATCGATGCGGGGTCGGAGCCGTGGTTCGGTTCCGTCAGGCCGAAGCAGCCGATCCACTCGCCGGTGGCCAGCTTCGGCAGGTATTTCTGGCGTTGTGCTTCCGTGCCGAATTCATGGATAGGCACCATCACCAGCGACGACTGCACGCTCATCATCGAGCGGTAGCCGGAGTCGATGCGCTCCACTTCGCGCGCGATCAGGCCGTAGGCCACGTAGTTCAGGCCGGGGCCGCCGTACTGCTCGGGGATGGTCGGACCCAGCAGGCCCAGCTCGCCCATTTCGCGGAAGATCGACGTGTCCATCTTCTCGTGGCGGAACGCTTCCAGGATGCGCGGCGCCAGCTTGTCCTGGCAGTAGGACGCGGTGGCGTCGCGCACCATGCGCTCGTCGTCGGTCAGCTGGGCGTTCAGCAGCAGGGGATCGTCCCAGTGGAATTGGGCGCGGGCTTGGCTCATCGGTGTCTCTCCAGGTTTTTTATGCACTCCGGCGATTCTAAAGCGGGGCCGGCCGGCCGGCTTTTCGATTCGCGACACCGATTTGTTTTTTTGAACTGAAACTACTATCCCGGCGTATGCAGCCCGCCGAGCCGGCCGCCATGAAAAACGAGCGGTTCACGCGGCAGGAATTCGCAATGCTCCACTTCGCCCACGAAGATCACGTGATCGCCTTCCGGATAGCGGCTGCGGTTGTGGCACTCGAACCAGGCCGTGCAGCCCTTGATGACGGGCTGGCCGGTGCGCGACAGCTCGAATTCCACTTGCCCGAACGGATCTTCGCCGCGGGTGGAAAACAGTTTGGCGAGGTGCGCCTGGTCCGCTGCGAGGATGTTGATCACGTAATGCGAGTTGCCGGAAAAGATGGGCATGCTGTTGGCGGCAGACTTCAGGCTCCACAGCACCAGCGGCGGGTCGAGCGACACGGAATTGAACGAGCTGGCCGTCAGGCCGCGAAACGTGCCGTCGGCCAGCCGGGTGGTGATGACGGTTACGCCGGTGGCGAACTGCGACAGCGCCTGCCGGAAATGCACGGTGTCGAATGCCGGCGCTTCGGCGCGGGGGGAACTGGTATTCATGCGGTCATTATGCCAAAGATTGCGGGGCGCCAGCGCAGGCGCCGACATGGCCGCGCGGAATGGCGTTGCCTGTAAAACAGGGACAGCCCCTGTTTTACAGGCAACGCCGGGGTTCCTGCAATCCGCGCTTGCGGCGGCGGCGGGCCGTTTTGCGGTACAGTACCAGGCGTTACCAACAGATAGAGGTGCGTATGGCGCAGAGCGAAATCGCCGTGCTGGGCGGCGGATGTTTCTGGTGCACGGAGGCCGTGTACCTCGAGGTAAAAGGCATCAGCAAGGTCGAGTCCGGCTACACGGGCGGCCAGCAGCCGGATCCCACCTACGAGCAGGTCTGCACCGGCACGACCGGCCACGCGGAGGTGGTGCGGCTGACGTTCGATCCGGACGTGATCGGCTACCGCGACATCCTGGAAATCTTCTTCACGATCCACGACCCCACCACGCTGAACCGGCAGGGCAACGATGTGGGCACGCAGTACCGTTCCGTCATCTATTACCAGTCGCCGGAACAGGAGGCCACCGCGCGCCAGGTGATGGCCGAGATGGCGCACGTGTGGGATGCGCCGCTCGTCACGGAGATTGCCCCGGCCGAGACCTACTACAAGGCCGAGGACTATCACCAGAATTACTTCGAACAGCACCCGCTGCAGGGCTATTGCGCCTTCGTCGTGGAGCCGAAGGTGGCCAAGTTCCGCAAGATGCATCCGGCGCTGCTGAAATAGGCCGCAAAAAACGGCGCTTCAGGCCTTGCCGTACATATAGTTGCGCGACCACGGCAGCGCCTGCGGATGCCGGCCCGCCTTGCCGCAGACGATCTGGTACAGGCTGATCCAGTCCTGGTCGAACGCATACGCGCAGCCGGCCAGGTAGACGTGCCAGATCCGGAAGCGCTTGTCGCCGGCCAGTTCCTTGACCTTGTCCGCCTTCGCCTCGAAGTTCTCCGTCCAGATCGCCAGCGTACGGGCGTAGTGGCGGCGCAGGTTTTCCACGTCGTACGCTTCCAGGTTCCCCTGCTGCATGGCTTTGAGCACCGCGCCGATGTGCGCCAGCTCGCCGTGCGGGAACACGTATTTTTCGATGAATTCGCCGCCGCCATACGGTGCCTCGCCGTTTTCCGGATCGGTGGATGTGATGCCGTGGTTCATGACCACGCCGTCCTCCGCCAGCAGCCGGTCGATGATGCCGAAGTATTCCGGCAGGTGCTTCAGGCCCACGTGCTCGAACATGCCCACGCTGGTGATGCGGTCGAACGTGCCGCGCACGTCGCGGTAATCCTGGATGCGGATCTCGATCATGTCCTCCAGCCCGGCCGCCTTGACGCGCTCGCGCGCCAACGCGCACTGGTTTTCGGACAGCGTGATGCCCACGCAGCGGGCGCCGAACCTCTGCGCGGCGCGGATCACCAGCGCGCCCCAGCCGCAGCCGATGTCGAGCAGCGTCTGCCCGGGCTGCACATCGATCTTGGTGAGGATGTGGTCGATCTTCTTCAGTTGCGCCGTGGCCAGGTCCTCGTCGCCATGCTCGAAGTAGGCGCACGAATACACCATGCCCGGGTCGAGGAACTGCCGGTAGAATTCGTTGGACACATCGTAGTGGTAGCGGATCGCCGCCGCATCCTTCTTGCGGTCATGGGTAAACGAGCGCACGATGCGGGCCAGCTTGCCGTCGGCCGTCAGCGTGCTTTTCGCCAGCGCGTTGACGATGCTGATCATGTCGTGGGCGGCGCCCTTGACCTCGATGTCGCCTTCCACGTAGGCGGTGCCCAGGTTCGACAGCGACGGCGTCAGCAGATAGCGCGCGGCCGATGCCTGGGGCAGGCGGATCGTCACGCGCGGCGCCTCGGTGGAAAAATCCAGTTTCTGGCCGTTCCACAATTCCACGCGTAACGGCAGTTTGATCTGGCTGGTGACGCCTGCCATCCAGGCGCTGAGTCGGTTTTGTACAAGCAAGATAGCCTCCGGTTGAGCACTGCAAAAAAGCTGTGCTGTCGTGGCGGCTATCTCCTCATGGCTGGATTCTCTGCTTGCTCCAGCTCCCGTCCGCCTGCAGCGTAAACACGATCCGGTCGTGGAAGCGCGACGCGCGTCCCTGCCAGAATTCGATACGCTCGGGCACCAGGCGGTAACCGCCCCAGTGCGCCGGCCGTTGCGGCCTGTCGCCGCCGGCTGCCGCGAAATCCGCTTCGGCAGCCGCATAGTTCGCTTCCATATCGGCCCGGCCTTCGATCGGCGCGCTTTGCTGCGAAGCGATCGCCGCCAGCTGGCTCTTCACGGGGCGGCTGTAGAAATACTTGTCGCTCTCCGCGGCCGAGGTCGTTTCCACGCGCCCCTCGATCCGTACCTGGCGCTCCAGCTCCGGCCAGAAAAACAGCAGGGCTGCGTGGGGATTCTGGGCCAGCTGTTCGCCTTTCTGGCTCCGGTAATTCGTGTACCACGTAAAGCCGCGCTCGTCGAACTGCTTGATGAGCACGATGCGCGACGATGGCTTGCCGTCGCTGCCGACGGTCGATGCGCTCATCGCATTCGGTTCGTTGACCTGCGCCTTCATCGCTTCGTCGAACCACTTGCCGAACTGTGCCACCGGGTCGGCCAGCGTGTCCTCTTCCGACAGGCTGGCGCGGCCGTAATCCATCCGCAGGTCGGCCAGCGCAATGCCGCCGGCCACGGCCTTTTCCGAAACTTTTGCCGCCCCGGCCGGCACAATGCCCCGCCGGCGCTGCATCGCTTCGCCCAGCACCTGCATCTGCGTGGCGCTGAACAGACGCTTGGCCATCGGGGCGATATGGCTTTCCTCGATCTCCATATGGCCGGCGTAGGCCTGCACGAAGCGCGCGACGTTGTCGGCGGACAGCTCGGTGGAGTTGCCAGCAGCAATTTTTTCCAGGTGTGAATTAATTATATTCCAGTCACTATCCATCTGCTCGTGCTGGGCCAGAATCTCCGGCTTCAGCCGGCGCACCAGCGCCAGGTCGTCGCCTGTTGCAGTTGATTCGAGCATCGGCAGCAGATCAAGTTCCTCATCCGCGTGGTGCACGTGGGCGGCGGTGTTGAAATATTTTTGCACTGCCTGCGCGGCCTGTTGCGCGGCCGCGTCGGCGCCATGCTGCGGCAGGTGGGCCAGCAGGCTCTGCAGCGTCTTCAGCTGCTTGCGGATCTTGTCGTGGCAGTGCTTCAGCACGGCGACGGGCTGGTCGAAATCCGGCGCGGGCGCGAGGAGGGTGTCGGTCATGGGAATCTCTCAGGGGTCTGGACGGGCCGATTGTAGAATAATCCTTCGGGCAGCGTCCGGTAAAATGGGCGGATGAACGACACCACCTTCAACGAAGACGAGATTGACTACGACCGCCGCTTCGGCGGCATCGCCCGGCTGTATGGCGACCTGGCCCTGGCACGGTTCCGCGACGCGCACGTGTGCGTGATCGGCGTGGGCGGCGTCGGCTCCTGGATCGTCGAGGCGCTGGCGCGCAGCGCGATCGGCAGGCTGACGCTGATCGACCTGGACAACGTGGCCGAATCGAACATCAACCGGCAGATCCAGGCCTTGACCGGCACCGTCGGCATGGCCAAGGTGACGGCGCTGCGCGAACGCATCGCGCAGATCAATCCTTACTGCCAGGTCACCGAAATCGAGGACTTCCTCTCGCCGGACAATCTCGACGAGATGATCGGCAGCCACGGCTACGATTACGTGGTCGACGCGATGGACAGCACGCGCGCCAAGACGGCGCTGGTGCATTACTGCCGTACGAAGAAGATTCCGCTGGTGATGATCGGCAGCGCCGGTGGCCAGACGGATCCGACGAAGATCGAAGTGCGCGACCTGGCCCGCACGGAGCAGGAGCCGCTGCTGAAGAAAGTGCGGCGCCAGCTGCGCAACCAGTACAACTACCCGCCGAACGGCAAGAACAAGCTGGGCGTCGATGCCGTGTTCTCGATGGAACCGTTGACGATGCCCGAGGCGGAGGCCGTCTGCGAAATCGACGGCGACGACGCGCCGCCCGCCAAGGCCGGCCTCACCGGCATCAACTGCGCGGGCTTCGGCTCGGCAATGGTGGTGACGGCCACGTTCGGGATGGTGGCGGCCGGGCATGTGCTGCGCAAGCTGGCTGAACAGGCGAGCGACCATCCTCAGTAAAACGTTGCCTGAAAAATGGGGTCTGTCCCCATTTTTCAGGAAATATTGCTCAAAAAATGGGGACAGACCCCATTTTTGAAGAAACTTTTTTGCAGGGGAAGTCTTCTACAGCGCCACGTAGCGCCCATCCGGCAACGACTCCACCAGCGCCACCTCCTGCGCCAGCCAGTCGACAGCTGTGGCGGGCGCATCCTCGGGCGCCGAGCGGGCCTCGCGCGCCAGCGTCACGTGCGGGCGGAAGGCGCCGTGCGAGGCGGCGGAAAAGCCGGCCGCTTCCAGCCGCTGGACGAGTTCTTCATGCAGCGCCGCCAGTGCCGGCGGCGCGTCCTTCATGCCGGCCCAGGCGATGCGGGGCCGCGCGAAATAGCCGTAGCAGTCGAAACGCAGCGCCAGCGGCGCAACGGCCAGAGCGTCGCGGATCGCCAGCAGCGCCGGCACGGCATCGGCCGGCACGTGGCCGAGAAAGGCCAGCGTCAGGTGCAGTTTCGCCGGCGGCGTCAGCCTGCCTGTGACGGGTTCCTGCAACGCGGCCAGCGCGGCGCGCTCGCCGTCGCCGGGCCACAGCGCGAAAAAAAGTTTGCGGGCCCGCGCCGCCGCTGGCCTGTCTTCAGCTTGGTTTGCTATCATGATGCCGCCTCAAAACCAGTACAGAAAGAATACATGATGACCCGTCTGTCCGCCGCATCCGTCCTGACTGCCCTGCTGTGCGCCGCTCCGCTGGCGTTTGCCCAGACTCCCGCCGCCGCGCCGGAGCAGGCCGCCACCACGCCTGTACCAGCCGAAGCCGCTGCGCCTGCCCCTGCGCCGGAACCCATCGTGGCCGGTTCCGCCACGCCCGGTCCCGCCGCCGAAAAACTGATCGTCACCGAGGTCAAGCCGGGCACCGGCCGTGAAGCCACCAACGGCGCCACCGTGTTCGTGCACTACACGGGCTGGCTGTACCGCCCGCTGGCGAAGAACCAGCATGGCCGCCAGTTCGACTCGTCGCGCACGCGCGGCGAACCGCTCGACTTCCAGCTGGGCGCGGGCCGCGTCATCAAGGGCTGGGAGCAGGGCGTCGCCGGCATGAAGGTGGGCGGCAAGCGCACGCTGATCATCCCGGCCGACCTGGCGTACGGCGCACGCGGCATGCCGGGCATTCCGGCCAACTCGGCGCTGATCTTCGACGTCGAA
>DKJA01000200.1 GCA_002454505.1 Oxalobacteraceae bacterium UBA6704 | reverse complement strand
CCGTCCGCAAGCCGCCAGCACCGCGATCCTCCAGTGTAAGCTTCCCCCCATGCGCCTCGACACACCGGTTTACTGGTGACTGTCCCCGCAGGGGCCTGTCCCCGGGGTTGCTTTTGACTTTGCTGGACCTCTGGCAGAAGAGCCACCCCGGGGACAGGCCCCGTTGGGGACAGTCCCCAGCCAACTATCCGTTGACTGCAGGGACAGTCCCCAGCCAACTATCCGTTCACTGCAGGGACAGTCCCCAGCCAACTATCCCCATGGCAGGCCGCTTTTTATCTCGTCCGAGGTTGTTGCGCCTCAAGCCGCCATGCTATGCTTGGCGGCTATTTCTGGAAGCTCGTGAGTGAACTTGTATTTCGGGCAACCGTAAGAGTCCTTCCCCCACAACTTGATGTGCAATCCGCTAACCGGTCAGGCCGTGTCGCGGAAGGTTAGATTAACCCGCTGATTCTCGCGAAGCGCGAAGAAAGGTGAGCAAGAATGATGCAGCAACAGACGTCCAACTCCTACCTGTTTGGTGGGAATGCGCCGTATGTAGAGGAACTCTACGAAGCGTACCTGGCCAATCCCGGCTCCGTGCCGGATAACTGGCGCGCCTATTTCGATGCCATGCAGCACGTGCCGGCAGTCGATGGCTCCAACAAACCCGACGTCAACCACTCGTCCGTGATCGCCTCGTTCGCCGAACGCGCGAAATCCGGCCCGATCCGTACCGTGACCGCTTCGGCCGACGCCGAAATGGGCCGCAAGCGCGTCGCCGCGACGCAGCTGATCGCCGCCTACCGCTACCTGGGCTCCCGCTGGGCCAACCTGGACCCGCTGCAGCGCCAGGAACGTCCGTCGATCCCGGAACTGGAGCCGAGCTCCTACGGCTTCACCGATGCCGACATGGACACGCTGTTCAACATCAGCAATACCTACTTTGGCCCGGAAACCGCGTCCCTGCGCGACCTGACCAACTACCTGCGCGACACGTACACCCGCTCCATCGGCGCGGAATACATGTACATCTCCGACCCGGCCGAAAAGCGCTGGCTGCAGGAGCGCCTGGAATCGATCCGCTCGACGCCGAACTTCACCGTCGAGAAGAAAAAGCACATCCTGGAACGCCTGACCGCGGCCGAAGGCCTCGAGCGTTACCTGCACACCAAGTATGTGGGTCAAAAACGATTTTCGCTGGAAGGCGGCGAAACGTTCATCGCGTCGATCGATGAAATCATCCAGCGCGCCGGCGAAAAAGGCGTGCAGGAGATCGTCATCGGCATGGCCCACCGCGGCCGCCTGAACGTGCTGGTAAATACCCTCGGCAAGGCGCCGAAGGACCTGTTCGAAGAATTCGAAGGCAAGCACGGCGACGACCTGCCGGCCGGCGACGTCAAATACCACCAGGGCTTCTCGTCCGACATCTCCACCGCGGGCGGCCCGGTCCACCTGTCGCTGGCGTTCAACCCGTCCCACCTGGAGATCGTCAACCCGGTCGTCGAAGGCTCCGTAAAAGCCCGCATGGACCGCCGCGGCGACGTCCACGGCGCGCAGGTGCTGCCGATCCTGGTGCACGGCGATGCCGCTTTCGCCGGCCAGGGCGTCGTGATGGAAACGCTGAACCTGGCGCAGACCCGCGGCTACGGCACGGGCGGCACGGTGCACATCGTCATCAACAACCAGATCGGCTTCACCACGTCCGACCCGCGCGATGCGCGTTCGACGATCTACTGCTCCGACGTCGTCAAGATGATCGAAGCACCGGTGCTGCACGTGAATGCGGACGATCCTGAAGCGGTGGTACTGGCTTCGCAGATCGCGCTGGACTACCGCCTGCAGTTCCAGAAGGACATCGTCGTCGACATCATCTGCTACCGCAAGCTGGGTCACAACGAGCAGGACACGCCGGCGCTGACGCAGCCGCTGATGTACAAGAAGATCGCACAACACCCGGGCACCCGCCGCCTGTACGCCGACAAGCTGGCGACGCAGGGCGTGATCCCGGCCGACGGCGGCGACACCATGCAGGCCGCCTACCGCGCCGCGATGGACGCCGGCAAGCACACGGTCGACCCGGTCATCTCGAACTTCAAGAACAAGTACGCCGTCGACTGGCTGCCGTTCCTGAACCGCAAATGGACCGACGCCGCCGACACGGCCGTGCCGCTGACGGAACTGAAACGCCTGGCCACCCGCGTGACCACCGTGCCGGAAGGCTTCAAGGTGCACTCGCTGGTGGAAAAAGTACTGGCCGACCGCGCCAACATGGGCAAGGGCGAAGTCAACCTGGACTGGGGCATGGGCGAACACCTGGCCTACGCGTCGCTGGTATCGTCCGGCTACGCCGTGCGCCTGACCGGCCAGGACGCCGGCCGCGGCACGTTCACGCACCGCCACGCCGTGCTGCACGACCAGAACCGCGAACGCTGGGATGCCGGCACCTACGTGCCGCTGCAGAACGTCTCCGATAACCAGGCGCCGTTCACCGTCATCGACTCCGTGCTGTCGGAAGAAGCGGTGCTGGGCTTCGAATACGGTTACTCGACCGCCGAGCCGAACACGCTGACGATCTGGGAAGCCCAGTTCGGCGACTTCGTCAACGGCGCGCAGGTCGTCATCGACCAGTTCATCAGCTCCGGCGAAGTGAAATGGGGCCGCGCTTCGGGCCTCGTGATGCTGCTGCCGCACGGTTACGAAGGCCAGGGCCCGGAACACTCGTCGGCCCGTCCTGAACGCTTCCTGCAGCTGTGCGCGGACAACAATATGCAGGTGGTGCAGCCGACGACGGCCGCGCAGATCTTCCACCTGCTGCGCCGCCAGATGGTGCGCCAGTTCCGCAAGCCGCTCGTCGTGATGACGCCGAAATCGCTGCTGCGCAACAAGGATGCCGGTTCGCCGCTGTCCGACCTGGCCAAGGGTGCGTTCCAGACCGTCATCGGCGAGACCGACGACAAGATCGAAGCGAAGAAGGTCAAGCGCGTGATCGCCTGCTCCGGCAAGGTGTACTACGACCTGGCCAACGCCCGCAAGACGCGCGGCCAGACCGACACGGCGATCATCCGCGTCGAGCAGCTGTACCCGTTCCCGCACAAGGCCTTCGCCGCCGAACTGAAGAAGTTCCCGGCGCTGACCGAAGTGGTGTGGGCGCAGGACGAGCCGCAGAACCAGGGTCCATGGTTCCAGATCCAGCACAACATCTTCGAGTCGATGGATGCGGGCCAGCGCCTGGCGTATGCGGGCCGCCCGGCATCCGCTTCGCCGGCGGTCGGCTACTACGACAAGCACTACGCCCAGCAGAAAGACCTGCTGGAGACGGCGTTCTCGAAGCTGAAGGGCTTCATCCTGACCAAGTAATCACGGCAAGCCGCGCCCCGTACGAAACGGGGCGCGGGCTACCTACGTACAATCGAATTCACGGAGTAATACATGGCACAAATCGAAGTCAAGGTTCCCCAGCTGTCCGAGTCCGTCGCCGAAGCGACCCTGCTGTCCTGGCACAAGAAAGTCGGCGAGTCCGTCAATCGCGACGAAAACATGATCGACATCGAGACCGACAAGGTCGTGCTCGAACTGCCGGCCCCTGAAGCGGGCGTGATCGCCCAGATCATCGCCCAGGACGGCGCCACCGTCGTCGCCGGCCAGGTCATCGCCATCATCGATACCGACGCTTCGGCGATGGTCTCGCCGCTGCCGGTCACCGCCGCACCGGTCGAAGTCGCTCCTGCACCGGCTGCCGCACCTGCGGCCGCGGCACCAGCCGCCGGCGGCGCGAAAGGCGATGTGGCGATGCCTGCCGCCGCCAAGATCCTGTCCGAAAAAGGCCTGGCCGCTGGCGACGTCGCCGGCTCCGGCAAGGACGGCCGCGTGACCAAGGGCGACGCCCTGGCCGCTGCCGCCAAGCCTGCCGCTGCCGCACCTGCTCCGGCAGCTGCCAAGCCGGCCCTGCAGAAAGTCGCCGCGCCAAGCGGCCCGCAGAACCTGGGCGACCGTCCGGAAGAACGCGTGCCGATGAGCCGCCTGCGCGCCCGCATCGCCGAGCGCCTGCTGGAATCGCAGTCGACCAACGCCATCCTGACCACGTTCAACGAAGTGAACATGAAGCCAGTGATGGACCTGCGCGCCAAGTACAAGGACAAGTTCGAGAAAGAGCACGGCGTCAAGCTGGGCTTCATGTCGTTCTTCGTCAAGGCCGCCGTCGCCGCCCTGAAGAAATACCCGATCATCAACGCATCGGTCGACGGTAACGACATCGTCTACCACGGCTACTTCGACATCGGCATCGCCGTCGGTTCGCCGCGCGGCCTGGTGGTGCCGATCCTGCGCAACGCCGACCAGATGTCGATCGCCGAGATCGAGAAGAAGATCGGCGAATTCGGCCAGAAAGCCAAGGACGGCAAGCTGACGCTGGAAGACCTGACCGGCGGCACGTTCTCGATCTCGAACGGCGGCACCTTCGGTTCGATGCTGTCGACCCCGATCATCAACCCGCCGCAATCGGCGATCCTGGGCGTGCACGCGACCAAGGACCGCGCCGTGGTCGAAGACGGCCAGATCGTGATCCGCCCGATGAACTACCTGGCCATGTCCTATGACCACCGTATCATCGACGGCCGCGAAGCGGTGCTGGGCCTGGTGGCGATGAAGGAAGCGCTGGAAGACCCGGCGCGCCTGCTGCTGGATCTGTAATCGCCTAGGTAAATCGCCAGCGCCGGCTGGGGACTGTCCCTGCAAGGGACTGTCCCCGGGGTTGCTTCTAACAGAGCAACTCACCGGCAGAAATGCAACCCCGGGGACAGTCCCCATGCGGGGACAGTCCCCGTCCGACCTCTGGAGCCAACCATGAACGTCTCCGAAGAAATCAAGCGCCTGCACGAGCTGCACCAGGCCGGCGCGCTGACCGACGAGGAATTTGCCCGCGCCAAGGAGCGCCTGCTGGCCGCGGAAGCGAAGCAGGCCGGCTGGAGCACCGGCGCAGGGGGTGGCCACGGGGCCGGCAACGGCGACCTGGCCACGGAGCTGGGCAGCCTGCGCCGTTCGCGCAGCGACCGGTGGCTGGGCGGCGTCTGCGGCGGCATCGGCAAGGCGTCCGGCATGGCGTCATGGATCTGGCGCATCGTGTTCGTGCTGTTCACGATATCGTTCGGGTTCGGGCTGGCGATTTACATTCTGTTGTGGATTTTCGTTCCTGAAGAGGACGAACTGATTGGGAAATGACATGAGCACTAAACAATTTGACGTAGTGGTGATCGGCGCCGGTCCTGGCGGTTATATCGCGGCAATCCGCGCAGCGCAGCTGGGCTTTTCGGTCGCCTGCGTGGACGAATGGGCCAATGAAAAAGGCGGCCCGGCACCGGGCGGCACCTGCACCAACGTCGGCTGCATCCCGTCGAAGGCACTGCTGCAATCGTCCGAGCATTACGAGCATGCCGGCCACGCGTTCAAGGACCACGGCATTGAAGTGTCCGGCCTGGCGCTGAACCTGGGCCAGATGATCAAGCGCAAGAACACTGTCGTCAAACAGAACAACGACGGCATCCTGTTCCTGTTCAAGAAAAACAAGGTCACCTTCTTCCACGGCCGCGCCGCGTTCGCCGGTGCCGCCGGTGCCGACGGCTATCCGCTGGAAATCACCGGCCCGGCCAACGAAACGATCAATGCCAAGCAGGTGATCGTGGCCACTGGTTCCAACGCGCGCGCGCTGCCGGGCGCACCGTTCGACGAGAAACTGATCCTGTCGAACACCGGCGCACTGGCGATCGATGCCGTGCCGGCCAAGCTGGGCGTCATCGGCGCCGGCGTGATCGGCCTGGAGATGGGCTCCGTGTGGCGCCGCCTGGGTTCGGAAGTGACCGTGCTGGAAGGCCTGCCGGCGTTCCTGGGCGCCGTCGACGAGCAGATCGCCAAGGAAGCGCAGAAGCAGTTCACCAAGCAGGGCCTGGCCATCAACCTGGGTGTCAAGGTGGACAGCGTGACGACCGGCGACAACAATGTCACGGTCAAGTACACGACCGCCAAGGGCGAAGCGCAGGAGTCCGTGTTCGACAAGCTGATCGTGTCGATCGGCCGGACGCCGAACACCACCGGCCTGAACGCCGACAAGGTGGGCCTGGCGCTGGACGAGCGCGGCTTCGTGGCCGTCGACGGCGACTGCAAGACCAACCTGCCGGGCGTGTGGGCGATCGGCGACGTCGTGCGCGGCCCGATGCTGGCGCACAAGGCGGAAGAAGAAGGCGTTGCCGTGGCCGAGCGTATCGCCGGCCAGCACGGTCACACCAACTTCGACACGATTCCATGGGTGATCTACACGTCGCCGGAAATCGCCTGGGTCGGCAAGACCGAGCAGCAGCTGAAAGCCGCCGGTACCGCCTACAAGTCCGGTTCCTTCCCGTTCCTGGCCAACGGTCGCGCCCGCGCGCTGGGCGACACGACCGGCATGGTCAAGTTCCTGGCCGATGCGACGACCGACGAGATCCTCGGCGTGCACATGATCGGCCCGATGGTGTCCGAGCTGATTTCGGAAGCCGTGGTCGCCATGGAGTTCAAGGCTTCGGCCGAAGACATCGCCCGCATCTGCCACGCCCACCCGTCGCTGTCCGAAGCGACCAAGGAAGCGGCGCTGGCCATCGACAAGCGCACGCTGAACTTCTAAGCGTCGTGTAGCAGTCCCACCGGGCCGGCCTGTGCGCCGGCCCGGTGTTTTTGTACGAAGCGAATCCTGATGAACGTCCTCGAGTTTTACCAGCAGGCGCTGGAACAGCGCAATTTCAAGCCCGACGAAGCACAGCGCCGCGCCGTCGAACGGCTGCAGCGGTGCTACGACGAATGGGTGGCCTACAAGGGGCAGCGTTCGAACGGCTTCAAGCGGTTGATCAACCGTCCCGACGTGCCGAAGGGCGTGTACATGTGGGGCGGCGTGGGCCGCGGCAAGTCGTTCCTGATGGATTCGTTCTATTCGGTGGTGCCGGTGGTGCGCAAGACGCGCCTGCACTTCCATGAATTCATGCGCGCCGTGCACCTGCAGCTCGACGAGCTGATGGGCATCGCCGACCCGCTCGACGAGGTGGCGAAACGCATCGCCAAGAAATACCGGCTGATCTGCTTCGACGAATTCCACGTGTCCGACGTGGCCGATGCGATGATCCTGTATAACCTGATGAAGGCGCTGTACGACAACGGCGTGTCGTTCATCATGACGTCGAACTACGAGCCCTCGACGCTGTACCCGGACGGCCTGCACCGCGACCGCATCCTGCCCACCATCGCCCTGCTGCAGGACCGCATGGATGTGCTGAACGTGGATGCGGGCGTCGACTACCGGGGCCGCGCGCTGGAACAGGTGAATGCCTACTACATGCCGCTGAACGCGGCCAACGACGCCAAGCTGCGCGAAGCGTTTGCCAGACTGGCGGACACGCAGGAAGAGGATCCGAACGTGACGATCGAGAACCGCTCGATCCGCGCGCTGCGCCGTGCCGGCACGGTGATCTGGTTCGACTTCCACACGCTGTGCGGCGGACCCCGCTCGCAGAACGACTACCTGGAAATCGCCAGCCGTTTCCATACCGTGATATTGTCCGGTGTGCCGATGATGTCGGCCGGGCAGTCGTCCGAGGCGCGCCGCTTCACGTGGCTGATCGACGTGTTCTACGACCAGGGCGTCAAGCTGATCATGTCGGCCGAAGTGGAGCCGGAAGAGCTGTACACGAGCGGCGCACTGGCCAACGAATTCCACCGCACCGTGTCGCGCATCGTCGAGATGCAGTCGCGCGAGTACATGGAAAAGGCCCAGCGGGGCGCCGCCGCGGCACTGACCTGACGCACCGGCTGAATACGCTGACCGAATAACCAATCTCTGAACAACATGGCATTGCATTTGAAGACAACGACGTTCCTGTGCGGCCTGCTGCTGGCGGCGGGCGCGCTGGCGCAGCAGCACGGGAATACCATCCAGACGGTCGAGCAGGCCGACGCCAGCCTGGCGCAGGTGAAGCAGGAACGGGCCGCGACGGAAGCCGAATTCTCGGCCAGCGAAGCCGTCTGCTACACGAAGTTCTTCGTCAATAACTGCCTGGACAAGGCGAAGGAAACGCGCCGCGTGCGGCTGGCGGACGTGCGCGCGCGGGAAATCGAAGCGAACTACTTCAAGCGCAAGAACGCGGTGGACATCCGCGACCGCGAACTGGAAGACCGCGCCCAGCGCGATGCGGCGGAGCAGGCCGACCACGCGCCGAAGCCGCACGCGAACCCGGCCGACCGCGCCGCCCCTGTGCCGCAGAAAGTGCTGCCCGCCCAGCGCCAGGCCGAGCACGACGCCCGCGTGAAGCAGCGCGATGCCGCGGCCGCCGCCAAGGCCGGCGAGCGGGCGCAGAACGTCAAGGATTTCGAAGCGAAGCAGGCCGAATCGGCCGAGCGGCAGCAGCGCGTGGCCGACAAGGCGGCCGAGCGCGCCGCCCGCCAGGCGCGGCGTGCCGCCGATGCCGCCGCCAAGGCTGCGGCGGATGCCGAGAAGGCCAAGCAGAAAGCCCAGACGAAGTAGGTTGGGGACTGTCCCTGGCTTCTTGGGGCCTGTCCCCGGGGTTGTCATTCACTTGTGATTCGCTAGCGGAAAAGCAACCCCGGGGACAGGCCCCTGCGGGGACAGTCCCCAGTCACACGGCGCGAATCGCCTCCACAAACTCCCTTGGCGCCTCCTGCGGCAGATTATGCCCCGCCCCGGCCACGATCCGGTGGCTGCGCCGCCCCGCGAACTTGCCCGCCTGCGCCTTGCCGTCGTTCGGCGCCACCACGCCATCGGCCGCGCCGTCCAGCGTGATGGCGGGCACCGTCAGCGGCGGCAGCGTGGCCAGCTTGCGGTCCAGCGCGGCGTAGCGGGGATCGGCCGGCGCCAGGCCCAGGCGATAGCGGTAGTTGTGCACGACGATCGCCACATAGTCCGGATTGTCGAAGGCCTGTGCGCTGCGCTCGAACGTGGCGTCGTCGAACTGCCAGGCCGGCGAGTTGGTCTTCCAGATGATGCGGGCGATCACGCGGCGGTTGGCCTGCAGCCCGGCCGCGCCACGCTCCGTGGCGAAATAAAACTGGTACCACTGCGCATGCTCGATGGCCGGCGCGATCGGCTGCCGGCCGCGGGCCACATCCTGGATCAGGTAACCGTTCACCGACACCACGCCCGTCACGCGCTCCGGCCACAGCGCCGCCACGGCGCAGGCGGTGCGGGCACCCCAGTCGTAACCGGCCAGCAGCGCACGTTCGATGCCGAGGGCATCCATCAGGTCGACGATATCCTGCGCCACGGCGGCCTGCTGGCCGGAGCGGGGCGTGGCCGCGTCGAGGAAGCGCGTGCTGCCGTGGCCGCGCAGATAGGGCACGATCACGCGGTAGCCCGCCTGCGCCAGCAGCGGCGCCACGTCCACGTACGAGTGGATGTCGTAGGGGAAGCCATGCAGCAGGATCACGGCCGGACCGTCCTGCGGGCCGGCGATGTGGCAGCCGACATCCAGCAGGCCGGCGCGCACCTGCGTGACGGCCAGCCTGTCGTTCGTGGCGGCCGATGCCAGTGGCGCGCCGAAGGCCAGGCCGATGGCACCGATGCCGGCACCGGCCAGCAGGCGCCGGCGGTTCGGATTGAAGTTTTCCATGCTGTGCTCCCCGTGTGAATGTTCGATGGAGCGATTACACCGCCGCGAAGTATCGGGGGTATGTCGGGAAAGCGGGACGGGCGTTGCGTGATGTGTACCGGCGGGCGCCGGATACATGGGCATACAAACCGGCTCAGGTGGCCGGCGTCACCAGGCGCACCAGCGCCATCGTGCAGTTGTCGCCCTTGTCCTGCGCCCGTTCGCGGGCCTTGTCGACCAGCAGGCCGGCCGCTTCGCGCGGCGTGCGCCGGGTGACCACGGCGGCCAGCTCGCTGTCGGCAAACCAGGGCCACAGGCCGTCCGTGCACAGCATGAAGCCATCGCCCGGTTGCAGGTCGCGCCGGGCGCCCGTCGTCACGAACGGCGCTTTCAGCGGGTTGCCCAGCACATTGTTCAGCAGCCGCGACGCGCGGTGCTTGCGGGCCGCTTCGGGCGGCAGCCCGTCATTGGCGACGAGGTGTTCGATGTAGTCGGCATCGTCGGTCCGGCCGGTGCAGGTGCTGCCGGTGAAGCGGTACAGCCGCGTGTCGCCCACGGTGGCCCAGACGGCTTCGCGGGCGGGCGTCAGCATCAGCAGCGCCATGGTCGAGCGGGCATCGCTGGCGGCCGACAGGGGATTCATCAGCAGCAGGTCGTGGGTTTCCTGGGCGATGTCGCGCAGCAGCCGGGTGATGCGCTCGATGTCCGGCGTGACGGCGATGCGCAGATCGTCCAGCGCCTGGCGCGCCGTGTGCAGCAGCTGCTCGGCGCCGATGGCGTTGGCGGCACCGCCGTCGCCGACGACGGCCAGCACGTAGCCGGGCGCGGCGGGCGCCGTGAAAAGGGCGGCGCGGTCGTGCTGCCGGGGGCGGCTGCCGACGTGCTGCGCGGTACCTGCCTCGATCCTGTAAATGCTCATAAAATGCCCGGCTGCTTCTTTCTATTCTTCACCTGAGTTAAACTATGCACTGGTTGGCGGATTTGTTGCAAGCACAGGTTGTTGCTAAATCGAAACTGCCAGCGAAACGATGGACATCGCGCCGCGGCGCCCAAGACCTTTGTAGCGAAATCCCATGAAGAACGAAGAAGAGATCCGGCGTCGCATCATCGAACTGGATGTGGAGCACCGCGACCTGGATGCCGTGATCGAAATGCTCACGCTCGATGGCCATCACGACCAACTGCAGCTGCGCCGCCTGAAAAAGCGCAAACTGCAGCTGAAAGACTACATCACACTGCTGAAGATGCAGCTGGTACCCGACGTGCCGGCCTGATCCGCGCCAGCTCTGTCCACTGCCTCACGAAACTACCTTGACCGATACTGACCTGACGCCAGCCGTCCCTGACGGCGATGGCGGTGAACCCGCTGCCGCTCCCGGCAAACACGATGCCGAAGTAGAGCGGCTGTTCGGCACCGGCGGTCCGCTGGGGCCGGCGGTGGGCGGTTTTCGTCCGCGCAAATCGCAGACGGAGATGGCCAAGGCCATCGCCCAGGCCATCGCCGGGCAGCAGACGCTGATCGCCGAGGCGGGCACCGGCACGGGCAAGACGTTCGCCTACCTGGTGCCAGCACTGCTGTGGGGCGGCAAGACGATCGTTTCCACCGGCACGAAGAACCTGCAGGACCAGCTGTTCTCGCGCGACATTCCCACGGTGCGCGCCGCGTTGCAGGCCCCCGTGTCGGTGGCGCTGCTGAAGGGCCGCGCCAACTACCTGTGCCACTACCACCTGGAGCGCACGCTGGCCAACGGGCGCATGACGTCCCGCGAGGATGTGGGCTACCTGCGCGAGATCTCCCGCTTCCTCAAGATGACGTCCACCGGCGACAAGGCCGAACTGGCGCGCGTGCCGGAAAACGCGCCAGTGTGGAATTTGGTGACGTCCACGCGGGAAAATTGCGTGGGCCAGGAGTGCCAGTATTACCAGGACTGCTTCGTCATGAAGGCGCGCCGCGAGGCGCAGCAGGCCGACGTGGTGGTCGTCAACCACCACCTGTTCTTTGCCGACGTGGCGCTCAAGGACACCGGCGTGGCCGAGCTGCTGCCGTCGGCCAACACGATCATCTTCGACGAGGCGCACCAGCTGCCCGACACCGCCACGCTGTTCTTCGGCGAGACGGTGTCCACGTCGCAGGTGCTGGAGCTGTGCCGCGACGTGCTGGCCGAGGGCCTGGCGCATGCGCGCGACGGCGCCAACTGGGCCAGTGTCGTCACGGTGGTGGAGAAGGCGGCGCGCGACCTGCGGCTGACCTTCCCGCAGGATATCGTGCGGCTGTCGCTGGCGCAGATCGTGCCGTCGTCGGACTTCTTCCCGGCGTTCGCCAAGCTGAAGGAAGAACTGGACGGCATGCTGGAGGTACTGGAGGGCCAGGCGCAGCGTGCCGAGACGATCGAGCAGTGCCGCCAGCGCGGCCTGGAACTGGCGCAGAAGCTGAAGGACTGGGAAGTCGATCCGAAGGCCAAGGTGCCGCCCGGCAAGGAGGCCGTCTACTGGGTCGAGGCCTACGCCAGCTCGCTGCAGCTGCACAAGACGCCGCTGTCGATCGCGCAGATCTTCAGCAACCAGCGCGAGGGCGTGCCGCGCAGCTGGATATTCACGTCCGCCACGCTGGCCGTCAAGAACGATTTCAAGCACTTTGCCCACCAGCTGGGCCTGTACAACGAGCCGGCCAAGTCGTGGCCGAGCCCGTTCAATTACGCCGACCAGGGAATCCTGTACGTGCCGCAAGGCCTGCCCGACCCGAATTCGATGGGCTACACGGATGCCGTGCTTGACTGCGCATTACCGGTGATCGAGGCGGCCGGCGGCCGGACCTTCCTGCTGTGCACCACGCTGCGCGCGGTGAAGCGGGCGGCCGAACGGCTGCGCGACGAGTTCGAGAAACGCGGCCTGAAATTCCCCCTGTTCGTGCAGGGCGACCGGGGCCGCACGGAATTGCTGGACCAGTTCCGCAAGGCCGGCAATGGCGTGCTGATCGGCAGTCAGAGCTTCTGGGAAGGCGTCGACGTGCGCGGCGAGGCGCTGTCGCTGGTGATCATCGACAAGCTGCCGTTCGCGCCGCCGGACGACCCGGTACTGGCCGCCCGCATCGAGGTGATGGAGAAGAAGGGCATGAACGGCTTCGTCCACCACACGCTGCCGGAAGCGATCATCAACCTGAAGCAGGGCGCCGGCCGCCTGATCCGCGACGAAGCGGACCGCGGCGTGCTGATGCTGTGCGACCCCCGCGTGATCTCGAAACCCTACGGCCGCCGCATCTGGCAGAGCCTGCCTCCATTCAAGCGCACCCGCGAGCAGGCCGAGGTGATCGCTTTCTTCCAGCCGCCAGCGTAGGCTGGGGACTGTCCCTATAAGGGACTGTCCCCGGGGT
>DKJA01000197.1:129616-129782 GCA_002454505.1 Oxalobacteraceae bacterium UBA6704 | reverse complement strand
CCCTGTTTTACAGGAAATATCGGACCGGATATAACGGCTGCCAGCGTTTTCAGGCGAATGTCCGCGCGTGAAGGCATTCATTGTGGTGCGCAAACTCCGGCGAATGGGGAGGAGGGCCGAACGATATGCATTTGACACAGCCGCACATTTCCTGGAAAACAGGGTC
>DKJA01000197.1:53358-129466 GCA_002454505.1 Oxalobacteraceae bacterium UBA6704 | reverse complement strand
GGTCTGTCCCTATTTTTCTGGCCAGGAAAGCCGGTAAGGGGCCGCAGCGGGATACCAGCTATTTTCCAGGAAATATTGCCTGGAAAATGGGGTCCGTCCCCATTTTTTTGGCAACTTTTTCAGGCTACCAGCGCGAGCCACCGCTCGCGGTACTGGGCCCAGCCCTGCAGGGCGAGGGGGGCGGCGGCGTGGGCGCGGACGGTGGGGGCGGCGCCCCAGTGGGCCAGCATCCAGCCGCCGCAGGTGGTGCCGCTGGCGTCATCGGTGACGGTCACCTGCTGGCCGCGGCGCAGGGCCGCGAGCAGCGGGGCGAAGTGGGGGTTGTTGGTGAAGCTGCCTTCGACGACGATGTCGCCCGCCGCGCCCAGCGCCGTCAGGCAGTAGTCGCTCATCAGCACGCAGTACAGCGTGGCGAGCGCGGTGCGTTCCGCATCCGTCGGCAGCACAGGGCCGATGACGGAGCCGGTGCGGCCCGCGAACGGTCCACCCGCATCGGCAAACGCCGGCAGCGCGTAGCTGCCCTGGTCGATGATCTGCTGCAGGTCCGCCACGCTGCACGGCACCGGTGCTGCGCCGGCCAGCACGCCGAATTCGCGGCCGCCCATGAAGCGCATGCACGGCACGGGCTGGCCCAGCGCGCTGCTGTTGGCCAGCATGTCGGCATCCTCGCGCAGGCCATCGAGCGCGCCGCCCGGCACCGCCGCGATCACCCATGTGCCCGACGACAGCACGGCCGGCGGCAGCGACGATGACGCAGCATCCAGGTGCCGCAGCAGCGAGGCATTGCTGTCGTGGATGCCGCAGACCACCTGGCAGTGTGGCGGTAATCCGGTGCGCTCAAGCAGCTCCGGCCGCAGCGGCCCGAGTCGCGCCCACGCGGGCTGCAGCGGCGGCAGCAGCTCGTGCCAGCCCATTTTCTCGACGAGCTGCGAGTACTGCTGGCGCGCCGGCTGCCACAGGTCCGTATGGCAGCCCAGCGACGTCACTTCGCCCGCCGCCACGCCGGAAAGGCGCCACGCCCAGTACTGCGGATACATCAGCAGATGGCGCGCACGGCCGAACTCCGCAGGGAACGCGTCGGCCAGCCACGCCAGCTGGCGGCCGAGATTCAGCCCGGCCGGCAGCAGCGGCGAGAAAGTCGACTCATACGCCGGACGCTGCGCCAGGTACTGCGCCCGCTGCGTCGCCGGCGGTTCGAATTCGTAATCAAGCACGGGCAGCACGAGGCCATCGTCATCGACGAGGGCCGCGGTGGCGCCATGTGTCACCGGCACGATGGAGCCGGCCGGCGCGATGGCGGCGAAGCGCTGCATCGTGTCCAGCATCCATGTCCAGATGCCTTCCGTGTCGTGATGAGGATATGGTCCGTTGCGCAGCACTTCATTCGGACGGCGCTGCTCGGCCAGCTGCCGGCCACTCGCATCGATCAGCGACAGCTTGACGTTGGTCTTGCCGATATCGAGAACAATCGTCGCCTCATCGTTCATTTCGCCACCTTCTTCCCGCGCAGAAGCCGTGGCAGTGCAATCGTCACCAGCAGCAGCAGGCCGATCACGATCGTCATATAGATGCCGGGGATGTTCGCCAGCGACAGTCCATACGTCACCGTGCCCAATGTGAGCACGGCCAGCAGCACGCCGCCGATCGTGCCGGCACCGCCGGCGATGCTGACGCCGCCCAGGATCACCATCGTGATCACTTCCAGCTCCCAGCCCATGGCGATATTCGGGCGCGTGCTGCCGATGCGTCCCGTCAGCAGGAAGGCGGCCAGGCCAGCCATCGCACCCGTCACCATGAACAGCACCAGCCGATACCGGTTCACTTCGATGCCGGAGAAGCGCGCCGCCACCGGGTTATTGCCGATCGCGTAGATGCGGCGGCCCCACCGCGTCCCGTGCAGCACGAACGCGAACAGCGCCGCGAACGCCAGAAGCACGACGAACTCGCGGGGAAGAATGCCGAAGAAGTAGCCCTGGCCCCAGTCCGCCATCAGCTGCGGGTAGCCGGTATAAGCCTTGTCGCCGAGGACGACGCTGGCCAGCCCGCGGAACAGCGACACGGTGCCGATCGTGACGACGATCGACGGCAGCGCGAAGCGCGTCACCAGCACGCCATTCAGCAGCCCGCACAGCGTGCCCGCACCCAGGCCGACGAACAGCAGCGCTTCGGGCGGCACGCCATGCGCCATCGCCATGCCCATCGCCACGGAGGACAGCGCGAGGATGCCGGACACGGAAATGTCGATCTCCCGGCAGATGATCAACAAGGCCATCGGCAGCGCGATCAGCGCCTTCTCGCTGAAGTTGAACGTGCCGTCCGCCAGGTTGTACGGATCGAGGAAGTTCGGCAGCAGGATGCCGTTGGCGAGGAAGGCGACGAGGAACAGCAGCGCCAGCAGCGTCTCCCACTTGCCCAATAGCGTCTTGATGTGCAGCCTCGGTTTGTCGAGGATTGTGTAGCGCGAGGAGCTGGTGGTCATGGTCGTGGTGTTCATGCGGCGCTCCGCGCAGGTGCCGGATTGTCGAGGTGGAGCGGCAGGATCTGCCGGCCGGCGTGCTTGCGGTCGCGCGCATTGATCAATACGGCGGCGAGAATCACGATGCCCGTCAGTGCGCTTTGCCAGAATGGCGAGATCTTCATCACCGGCAGCGCATTGCCGATCACGGCCAGGAACAGCGCGCCCAATACGGCGCCCGCCACGCTGCCGGTGCCGCCGGCGATGCTGATGCCGCCGATGACGCATGCGGCAATCACGGTGAACTCGAAGCCGTACGCGATTTCCGTATAGGCGACGGCATAGCGCGCCACCCACAGGTAGCCGCACAGTCCCGCGACGAGGCCCGACAGGCCGTACGTCCACAACAGCCGCCGTGCCATCGGGATGCCGACGTAACGCGCGCACGAAGGTGCATTACCGACCGCATACAGGTCGCGCCCGAAACGGCTGTGGCAGGCCAGGTACCACGCGGCGAGGATCGCGGCACCGGCGATCCACACGAGGTGCGTGACGCCCAGCAGCCGCGTCAGCGGAAACGCGATGAAATCGGCCGGCATCTGGTGTGACGACACCCACGCGCCGCCGGACAGCACGAACACGAGCCCCCGGTACACGCTCATGGTACCGAGCGTGACGACGATGGCCGGCAGTTCCAGGTAGCCGATCAGGTAGCCGTTGACGAGGCCCAGCACGAGCCCCACCGCGGCGGCGGCCAGCACGACCACGGCCAGCGGCAGGTCCGGATTGCGGGACGCCAGCTGCGCCGCCAGCATGCCGGACAGCGCCAGGTTCGAAGCCACCGAAAGATCGATGCCCCGCGTGACGATGACGAACATTTGCGCCAGCGCCAGCATGATCAGCAAGGTGCTGTCAGTGAGCAGGTTGGTGAGACTCGCGCCGGTCACGAACACGGGCGCGCGCGCACCCACCGCCAGCACCAGCGCGACGATGGAGGCCGCCAATAACACTTCACGATTGATCGCTTTCATGCCGCTTCCTCCAGCGCATGCAGCCCGGAAGCGGCCGCGCAGACGTTTTCCGCCGTCGCTTCGCCGCGCGCGAACACGTGCTCGACGCGGCCCTGATGCATCACGACGATGCGGTCCGCCAGCCCCAGTACTTCCGGCAGTTCGGACGACACGAGGATCACCGCCAGCCCCTGGCTCACCAGTTCGCCGATGAAGCGGTGCACGGCGGCCTTCGAGCCGATGTCGATGCCCTTCGTCGGCTCGTCGAGGATGATCACTTTCGGCTGCGTCGCCAGCCATTTGCCCAGCACGACCTTCTGCTGGTTGCCGCCGGAGAGTTCGTTCACGTTCTGGCACAGGTGGTGCGCCTTCAGCTCCAGCTGTTCGCTGTACAGCCGCGCACAGGCCAGCGCTTCCTTCTTCGCGCGGCGCCCGCGCAGGAAGAAGCCCAGCCGGTCGAGAATCGTCAGCGTGATGTTGTGCAGGATCGGCATCGTCAGGTGCGCGCCCTGGTGCTGGCGGTCTTCCGGCACGTAGGCGATGCCGGCCTTGATGGCATCGGCCGCGCAGCCGATCGCCACGTTGCGGCCGTCGATGATGACGCTGCCGCACGAAGGCTTCGTCAGCCCGAACACGGCCTGCATCACCTCCGAGCGGCCGGCGCCGACCAGGCCGTAAAAACCGAGGATCTCGCCCTTGCGCAGCGAGAAGCTCACGTCGGCAAACTCGGTGGGGTGCGAGAACCCCGTCACGGACAGCACCGTGTCGCCCGGCGTCACGTCGGCCTTCGGGTAAGCCTGGTGCACGGCGCGGCCCACCATCAGCGACACGAGTTCGCCCTCGGTGATGTCGGCCAGCGCGCCATCGGCGATGAACTGGCCGTCGCGCAGCACCGTGTAGCGGTCCGCCACGGCAAAGATCTCGTCGAATTTATGGGAGATGAAGATCACCGCGGTGCCGGCCGCGCGCAACTGGCGGATGATGCGATACAGCTCGCCGATCTCGCGTTGCGACAGGGCGGCAGTCGGCTCATCGAGAATCACCACGCGGGCCTGCTGCGACAGGGCGCGCGCGATCTCCACGAAGTGCCGCTGCGCCACGGACAGGTCCTTGACCTTCGTGCGCACGGGCAGCGCCACTTCGAGCCGCGCGAACAGCTGCTCGGCCTCGTGCTCGATGCGGCGCCAGTCGATGCGTCCGCCTTTGGCCGGCTGGCGGCCCACGTAGATGTTTTCGGCCACCGTCAGCTCGTCGAACATCACGCTTTCCTGGTGCACGGCGGTGATCCCGGCCTGCATCGCATCCTGCGCATTGGCGAACGCCACGCGCTCGCCATTGAGGTAGATGCCGCCTTCGTCCGGTTGATAGATGCCCGTCAGCGTCTTGACGAGCGTGGACTTGCCGGCGCCGTTCTCGCCCACCAGGGCCATCACTTCGCCGGCGCGCACGGTCAAGGCCACGCGGTTCAGCGCCACGATGCCGGCAAAGCGCTTGCTGATGCCGTCGAGGCGCAGCACGGGCGCGCCGCCCGTGGTGTCGGTCGTTGCTTCCATGGCTCAGAAGATCTTGGCGAACTGGTCGACGTTGCTGGCGTCGTACTTGAACGGTTCGGCCATCGCGGCCTCGCCCTGCGCATCGATGGTGATTGCGCCCATCCGGCCCGCGCTGAACGTGCCGCCCGTCTTCGCATCCGGCGCCGCCTTGACGAAGTCGTAGGCCGCATACGTTGCGGCGTAGCCCAGGTCGATCGGATTCCAGATGGCGAATTCCTTCACCGCGCCGGACTTCACGTGGCCGGCCATTTCCGACGGCAGCCCCAGGCCCGTCACGTGCACCTTGCCGACCAGCTTTTCATCGACGACGGCCTTGCCGGCAGCGACGATACCCACCGTCGTTGGCGCGATGATCGCCTTCAGGTGCGGGTAGCTGCGCAGCATGCCGATCGCTTCGCGGTAGCTCTTGTCGGACTGGTCGTCGCCGTACGCGGTGGTGACCAGCTTGAGCTTCGCGAACTCCGGCTTGGCCAGTTCGGCTTTCATCACATCGATCCAGATGTTCTGGTTCGTAGCCTGCGCCGAGGCGGACAGGATCGCGATCTCGCCGGCGCCGCCGATCGAGTCGGCTGCCATCTGCAGCTGCTTGCGGCCGATCAGCTGGGCGTTCGACGGGTTCAGCTGCATCAGCCGGCCGTCCGGCGCCAGGCCGCTGTCGAAGGAGATGACCTTGATCCCCCGCTGCATCGCCTTCTTCGCGATCGGCACCAGCGCGTTCGGGTCGTTGGCCGAGATGACGATCGCATCGACCTTCTGGCTGATCAGCGAGTTGACGATTTCGATCTGGCCTTCGGCCGATGGCGTCGTCGGCCCCGTGTAGATGATCTCCACGTTTTTCAGCTCGGCGGCGGCCTGCTTGGCGCCCGTGTGGGCGGCGTCGAAGAAGCCGTTGCCGAGGTTCTTGACGACCATCGCGATGCGGATTTTCTCGCCGCCGGTGCCGGCCGCCTGCTCGGCCTTCTGGCCGCAGGCGGACAAGCCCAGCGCGGCCAGCGCGGCCGCGGCGATAAAGGTTTTACGGTTCAATGCGCGGCCTCCGTCTGGAACAGCGAGGCGGCTGAAAACTCGAAGCCGTGCGTGTAGTGCATGTGGCCGACCGGCGCGGGCACCGCTTCCGGCGCCACCGTCACCACCTTCACGCCGGACTGTTCGAGCAGCTGCACGGCAGCGTCCGATGCATGGGTGTCGGTGATCACGGTCGATACGCGATCGAGGCCGCACAGGATCAGGCCCGCCTTCTTGGCGAACTTCGAGCTGTCGGCCAGCACGATCAGTTCCTCGGCCTGGCCGATCAGGCGCTTCTCGGCCTGGATCAGCAGCGGGTCCGCTTCCATCAGTCCCAGCAGCGACAGGCCGTAGACGCTCATGAACATCTTGGCCGCATAGTGGTGCTGGGTGATGTCGTTGTCGAACGGGGAGAGGATCACGTTCTGCTCGCGGTACACCTTGCCGCCCGGGAGGATGATCTCGTTTTCCGACGACAGCAGCAGCCGCTCGGCCATCAGGAAGGAATTGGTGAGGATCTTCAGGTGTTTGTCGACGAGGAAGTCGGCCATCATGAACGTCGTGGTGCCGCCGTTGATGACGATCGTTTCGCCCTCCGCGCACATGCCGGCGGCGTAACGCGCGATGGCGCGCTTGCGGTCCGCATAGCACTGGATATTATGTTCGAAGGTTTCGCTGGTGAGCGTGAAGTTGCGCTTTTTCTGGGCCAGGTTGGCCGCGCCGCCGCGGGTGCGGGTCAGCAGATTGCGGGCAGCGAGCCAGCTGATGTCCCGGCGCACGGTGGCGGGGGAGGCGCTGAGCCATTCGACCAGTTGGGGAACGTTGGCAGTCTGATGCTCGGCGAGCAGCTTCAGCAAACGTTTACGGCGCTTGTGATTCACCATGATTGTCGTCTCCTTGTGTGATCCTACTTCCCGGCGGGTGCCGCGAGTGGTCTATTTATTAACCAGAGGCTAACTCCTAACGATTTCCAAGGTCAATCACCTCGTGCTCAATTGTGTGATTATTTCCACCCCTCCCGAGCCCATTCTGCGCATTCCGATCATTGAAATGATTAATTCATTCTTGGTCATCATGTTGATCGCTTGTCCATTGACACCCTCACGGCGCCTGATTTCTACTGATTGCGCTTGCCGATACGGCAAAAACGGACATACAGACCAACAACGGAGACCACATGAACCAGACGAAGCAGAACCAGCCCATCACCTCGCTATGGGACGACGCGCAAGCGGCGCCGATGAGCGAGCCGGAGCTGCTGCTGTACCGCTCCAACCTGCTGGGCTCGGACCTGCGCATCACCAATTTCGGCGGCGGCAACACGTCGGCGAAGGTGACGATGGACGACCCGCTGACGGGCCAGCCGGTGGAAGTGCTGTGGGTGAAAGGCTCCGGCGGTGACCTGGGCAGCATCAAGCTCGATGGCTTCTCGACGCTGTACATGGACAAGCTGAATGCGCTCAAGGGACGCTACCGCGGGCTGGCGCTGGAAGACGAGATGGTGGCCTACCTGCCGCACTGCACCTTCAACCTGAACCCGCGCGCCGCCAGCATCGACACGCCGCTGCATGCCTACATCGCCCGCAAGCACGTCGACCACATGCACCCGGATTCGGTGATTGCGATTGCCGCCACGGCCAACAGCCGCGCGCTGACGCAGAAGATCTTCGAAGGTGAGCTGGGCTGGCTGCCGTGGAAGCGTCCCGGCTACGACCTGGGCCTGGACCTGGAGAAGCTGTCGAAGGAACAGCCGAACCTGAAGGGCATCATCCTTGAGGGGCACGGCCTGTTCACGTGGGGCGACACGGCCAAGGCCTGCTATGAAAACACGCTGGCGATGATCCAGCGCGCGGAAGAGTGGCTGGCGGCGAACGTGCAGCAGCCCGTGTTCGGCGGCGCGCTGGTCACGCCGCTGCCGGCCGGCGAGCGGGCCGCACTGGCCACCCGCCTGATGCCGCTGCTGCGCGGGAAGATCAGCAAAACAGAGTACAAGCTGGGTCACTTCGACGACAGCGACACCGTGCTGGAATTCGTCTGCAGCCGCGACCTGGCGCCGCTGGCCGCGCTGGGCACGTCCTGCCCCGATCACTTCCTGCGCACGAAGATCCGGCCGTTCGTCGTCGACTTCGACCCGGCCGCGCCGGACTTCGAGAAAGTCGCCGCGAGCCTGGATGCTGGCCTGGAAGCGTACCGCAACGATTACATCGCCTATCACCAGCGCTGCAAGCGCGACAACAGCCCGGCGGTGCGCGATGCGAACCCGATCATCTACCTGATCCCCGGCGTCGGCATGCTGTCGTTCGCGAAGGACAAGGCCACGGCCCGCATCGCCAGCGAGTTCTACGTCAATGCGATCAACGTGATGCGCGGCGCGAACGGCGTCGACAAATACGTGGGCCTGCCGGAGCAGGAAGCCTTCGACATCGAATACTGGCTGCTCGAAGAAGCGAAACTGCAGCGCATGCCGAAGCCGAAAAGCCTGGCCGGCCGCATCGCGCTGGTGACGGGCGGCGGCGGCGGCATCGGCCAGGCCGTGGCGCGCCAGCTGCTGGCCGAAGGCGCCTGCGTGCTGCTGACCGATATCGACGGCGAAGCCTTGGAAGAAGCGAAAAGCGCCTTGATCAAAGTGGGCGGCAAGGACAATGTGGCCACGGCCGTCGCCAACATCACCAGCGAGGAGCAGGTGGAGGCGGTGCTGGGCGAGTGCGCGCTGCGCTTCGGCGGCGTCGACCTGCTGATCTCGAACGCCGGCATCGCCTCGTCCGCGCCGCTGGAAGAAACCACGCTGGAAATCTGGGACCGCAACCAGGACATCCTGGTGAAAGGCTACTTCCTGGCCAGCCGCGGCGCGTTCCGCATGATGAAGACGCAGAAGCTGGGCGGCAGCATGGTGTTCGTCGCTTCCAAAAACGGCCTCGTTGCATCGGCGGGCGCGTCCGCCTACTGCACGGCCAAGGCGGCCGAGATCCACCTGGCCCGCTGCGTGGCGCTGGAAGGCGCGCCGCACGGCATCCGCGTCAACGTCGTCAATCCGGACGCGGTGATCCGCGGCTCGAAGATCTGGGACGGCAAGTGGAAGCAGGAGCGCGCCCAGTCGAACAAGATCGAGGCGGACGACGTGGAAGCGTTCTACCGCGACCGCAGCATGCTGAAACGCTCGGTGCTGCCGGAAGATATCGCCGAAGCCGTGTATTTCCTCGCGAGCGACAAGGCCGGCAAGAGTACCGGCAATGTGCTGAACGTGGATGCGGGTAATGCCGGAGCATTTACGAGATGACTTGCGCAAGATAACCTGCGCGCGATAACTTAGAATAAAGCCAGAACCGCGTTGCATACAAACGCGGCAGCGAACCAGAAGGAGACAAGATGAGCACTATCAAGAACCCGGTGATCGACGCAGGCCGTGTGGCCGAGCACAACGCGCAGCAGCAGGCCAATCTGCAGGCGGACTACGATGCGCTGGGCGGCATGCTGGCGCGGCGCGGCGTCGATATCGAACAGCTGACGGCGGTGGCCGGCACGTTTGCCGTCGCCGTGCCCAGCTGGGGCGCCGGCACGGGCGGCACGCGCTTTGCCCGCTTCGCCGGCCGCGGCGAGCCGCGCAATGTGTTCGAGAAGATGGAAGACTGCGCCGTGATCCACCAGCTGACGCAGGCCACGCCGGCCGTATCGCTGCACTTTCCGTGGGACCGCACGGATGACCCGGCCGCGCTGCGCGAGATCGCCGACGGCTACGGCCTGGGCTTCGATGCGGTGAATTCGAACACCTTCCAGGACCAGCAGAACCAGGAGCAGACCTACAAGTACGGCAGCCTCACGGCGCAGAGCGGCGCCGTGCGCGCCCAGGCCGTGCAGCACAATATCGACTGCATCGAACTGGGGCAGAAGCTGGGCTCGAAAGCCTTGACCGTGTGGGTGGGCGACGGCGCCAACTTCCCCGGCCAGCACAATCTGCGCGGTGCGCTGGAACGCTACCTGGACAGCATGCGCGACATCTACGGCGCGCTGCCGGCGGACTGGAACGTGTTCATCGAACACAAGCTGTTCGAACCGGCGTTCTATGCGACGACGATCGCCGACTGGGGCACCAGCTTCGCCTGCGCGCAGGAGCTGGGCCCGAAGGCGAAATGCCTCGTCGACCTGGGCCACCATGCGCCGAACACGAACATCGAGATGATCGTCGCGCGGCTCGCGCAGTTCGGCAAGCTGGGCGGCTTCCACTTCAACGACAGTAAATATGGCGACGACGACCTGGACTCGGGCAGCATCAACCCGTTCCAGCTGTTCCTGGTGTTTAACGAGCTGGCCGACGCAGCGCAGCGCGACAGCAATTTCGCCCCGGCCTATATGCTGGACCAGTCGCACAATGTGACGGACCCGATCGAAAGCCTGATGTCCAGCGCCGTGGAAGTGCAGCGCGCCTTCGTGCAGGCCGCGCTGGTGGACCGCAACGCGCTGCGTGGCTACCAGGAGGCAAACGATGTGCTGCAATCGGCCCAAGCGCTGAAGGCCGCCTATCGCACCGACGTCTCGGCCATCCTGGCGATGGCGCGCGTGCGGGCCGGCGGCGCCGCCGATCCCGTGGCCGCCTACCGTGCCGCCGGCTACCGCGACACCGTGGCCGAACGTCGTCCGGCGAAAGCGGGCGCCAGCAGCAGCGGCATCGTTTAAACGATGACGGCGCGCCTGTCGCGCGGGCGGACTGCGGTCCGCTCGCCTCTCTTCGTCCGTACTCTTCCATTCCTGCTTGCCGCGGCGTTCGCGCTGCCGGCAGGCGCCCAGCAACTGGCCGACGTCGCCGCCCGCTTTGCCTCGCCGCCCGACGAGGCGCGGCCGATGGTGCGCTGGTGGTGGTTCGGCCCCGCCGTCGTCAAGCCCCAGCTGGAGCGCGAGATGCTCGCCATGAAGGCGGGCGGCTTCGGCGGCTTCGAGATCCAGCCCGTCTATCCGATGGACCTGGACGATCCCGCACGGGGCATCCGCAACGTGCCGTATCTGTCCGCCGATTTCCTCGATGCCGTCAGCTTCGTCAACGACAAGGCGCACCAGCACAAGCTGCGTGTGGACATGACGCTGGCCAGCGGCTGGCCCTATGGCGGTCCGCATGTGACGGTGCAGGAAGCGGCCGGGCGCGTGCGGCAGCATGTGAGCGTGCTGCCGGCCGGTGAATCGTCCGCCGCGCTGCCGTCGGTGATGAGCGGCGAGAAGCTGCTCGGCGCCTTCGTCGGTCCCGGCGATGCGAAAGAGTTCGATGCGACGAAGCTGCAGCCGATAGCGATCAAGGAAGCGAATGGCCGCACCGCCGTCGCCGCCGCCAAAATGGATCGCGTGGTCGTGTACTACGTGGCCAGCCGCACCGGCCAGCAGGTGAAACGCGCGGCGCTGGGAGCCGAAGGCTTCGTGCTGGATCACCTGAACAAGAAAGCGATCGACGAGCACCTGGATGTCGTTGCCGAGCCTTTGCTGAAAGCCTTCGGCGACCGGCCGCCGTATGCCGTGTTTTCGGACAGCCTGGAAGTCTACAACACGGACTGGACGGACGACCTGCTGGCCGAGTTCAAGCGCCGGCGCGGCTACGACCTGCTGCCGCTGCTGCCGCTGGCCTACACGGGGCAGGGCCCGCAGGCCGCCGCGGTGCGCCACGACTGGGCGCTGACGCAGACGGAGCTCGTCAACGAGCGTTACCTGGTGCCCGTCGAGGAGTGGGCGAAGAAGCACAAGACGAAATTCCGCTCGCAGACGTACGGCGAGCCGGTGGTGACGATGTCGAGCAACCGCCTCGTCGAGCTGCCGGAAGGGGAGGGGCCGCAGTTCCGCAGTTTCTCGTACACGCGCTGGGCCACGTCGGCCGGCCACCTGTACAACAAGCCGGTGATCTCGGCCGAAACGTGGACGTGGCTGAACTCTCCCGCGTTTGCCGCCACGCCGCTGGACATGAAGGTGGAAGCGGACCGCATGCTGCTGCAGGGCGTGAACCAGTTCATCGGTCACGGCTGGCCGTACACTCCGCCCGGTGCGCAGGAGCCGGGTTATGCGTTCTACGCGGCGGCCGTGTTCAACGACCACCAGCCATGGTGGAACGTGATGCCGGACGTGAATGCCTACCTGCACCGTACCAGTTGGCTGCTGCGGCAGGGCGCGCCGGCCAACGGCGTGGCGGTGCTGCTGCCGGTGAACGACGCGTATGCCTCAATGACGCCGGGGAAGATGTCCGTGTCGGCCGAGATGAAGCACTACATCACCGATGCGCTGACGGAGCAGATCCTCGACGCCGGCCACAATATCGATTACGTCGATCCGGAATCCGTGCTGGCGCTGGGCGTCGCATACCCGGTACTGGTACTGCCGCACGTGAACCGGCTCGCACCGGATGTGCTGGCGAAGCTGCAGGCTTATGTGCGCGGCGGCGGCAAGATCATCGCGGTCGGCAGCAAGCCGTCGCTGGCGCCCGGCTATGCGGATGCGGACAAGGTCGGCAAGCGCGTGCTCGATGCGAGCAAGGCGCTGTTTGCGCAGCCGGGCGTGCAGTTCGTGGCCGGCGATGCGGAACTGGGCGCCGCCCTGGCCCGCGCCGTGCCGGCCGAATTCAAGGTGGCCAGCCAGGCGTCCGACGTGGGCTTCGTGCGCCGCAAGCTGCCCGATGCGGACATCTACTTCATCGCCAATACCAGCAACCGCAACGTCGATACGACGGCCACGGTGAATGCCGTGCGCAAGTATGCGTCGTGGTGGAATCCGGCCGATGGCACGACCGTGGCGGCCAGCGTCACGCCAGCGATCGCATTGAAGCTGGCGCCGTATGAATCGCGCGTGCTGGTGCTGTCCGATACGCCTCAGAGTGTGCCGGCTGCCGTGACGCGCGGCGAAGCGAAAGTGGTGGCGGATCTGTCGAAGGACTGGCAGGTGACCTTCCCGGGCGCCAAACCGAAGAAGATGGCGGAGCTGGGCTCCTGGACGGACGATCCGGCCACGCGCTACGTGTCGGCGGAAGTGAGCTACGCGAAGGATATCGACGTTCCAACGGTGGCGGATCGCATGGTGCTGGACTTCGGCCAAGGCAAGCCGATGGCGGAGGCGCCGAAAGTCCCGGCCGGCATGCGGGCAATGCTGGAAGCGCCGATACGCGAGGCGGCAGTGGTGTTCGTCAACGGCAAGCGGGCCGGCAGCATCTGGTCGCCGCCGTACCGGGTGGACGTGACGTCGCTGCTGAAGGCCGGCCGCAACCGCATCGAGGTGAAGGTGGCGAATCTGTCGCTGAACATGCTGGCCGGGCAGGAGAGGCCGGATTACCGGCTGCTGTCGGCCCGCTATGGCCAGCGTTTCGTGCCGCAGGATACGCAGCTGATCGTGCCGCAGCCGTCCGGCCTGCTGGGCCCCGTGCGGCTGATCGCCGAACCACAACAATAAGGAGACAGCATGACCCCACCAATGAAGCTCATCGCAGCGCTTGTCATGGCTGCCTGTGCGGCATCGGCCTTTGCGCAGGCCGGCAGCTATCCGACGCCGACGCCCGCCATGCAGGCCATCATCGACAAGGACATCCAGCGCCGCTTCGGCGATGCGCCGGACGATCCGGGCGCGGTGGCAAAGGACCTGTCGCCGGCGCTGACCGAAAAGGACATCGACAAGGCCTTGCGCAAGGTCGCCGACTGGCAGCTGCGCCGCACGATGGAATACACGGACCAGATCTGGACGGCCGCCGTGCTGTATGCCGGCTTCATGGCCACGTCCGAGGCAACCGGCGATGCCAAGTACCGCGATGCGATGGAGAAGCTGGGCAAGGGCTTCGACTGGACGCTGCGCGGTGGCGCGGGCGCGCCTTATCCGAATGCGGACGACATCAGCATCGGCCAGACCTACCTGGAGCTGTACCTGCAGGACCGCAAACCGGAGAAGATCGCCACGCTGCGCAACCGGCTGGACAACCTGCTGCCGTTGAAGACGCTGCGTCCCGGCGACGACCGGCTGCCGTGGTGGTGGTGCGATGCGCTGTTCATGGCGCCGCCCGTGTGGGGCAAGATGGCGATCGCCACGGGCGAGCAGAAATACCTGGACTACGTGCACGAACAGTGGAAGAAGACCTACGATCTGCTGTACGACAAGGAAGAACACCTGTATGCGCGCGACGTCAGCTATCTCGACAAGCGTGAGCCGAATGGTAAAAAAATCTTCTGGTCGCGCGGCGAGGGCTGGGTGATGGGTGGCCTGGCGCGGCTGATGGAAGTGCTGCCGAAGGACGATCCGCACCTGCCTTTCTATGTGGAGCAGTTGCAGCAGATGTCGGCGAAGCTGGCGGCGATCCAGGATGCGAACGGCGAATGGCATGCGGGCCTGCTGGATCCGCAAACGTGGCCGCTGGCCGAAACCTCGGGCGCCGCGCTGATCGTGTACGGCATGGCGTATGGCGTCAACAATGGCCATCTGGACGAGAAGGAGTATCGTCCGGTGATCGAGAAGGCATGGAAGGCACTGCTGACACACGTGTATGAAGACGGCCGGCTGGGCGGCATCCAGCAGACGGGCGCCGAGCCGGCCCATTACCGGCCATCGTCCAGCTACAACTACGGCGTGGGTGGCTTCCTGTTTGCCGCGGCCGAACTGAAGAAGATGGCCAGGAAATGACCAGCAAGGGTTTTAAAATGAAGCTGAAGCCCGGCATGGCGGAGGAATACAAACGCCGCCATGACGAGCTGTGGCCGGACCTGGCGGAGGCGCTGCGCGGCGCCGGCATCCACGACTATTCGATCTTCCTCGATGAAGAGACGCTGACGCTGTTCGCGGTGCTGAAGCTGAAGGACGGCTATCCCATCGCCGAGCTGCCGCAGCAGCCCGTGATGAAGCGGTGGTGGGACCATATGGCAGACATCATGGAAGTGGAGCCGGGCAACCGTCCCCGCGAATGGCCGCTGAAGCCGATGTTCTACTTCGCCGGCTGACGGGTTTCCAGCAGGCCCCGCGCGCGCAGCCATTCCTCGGCGCGCCGCGGCCATTGCGATGCGTTGGCGAGCCCGTCGCGCATGCCCATGCCGTGACCGCCCTGTTCGAACAGGTACATCTCGGCGGGCACCTTCGCTTTGGTGAGCGCCTGGTAGAACAGGATGCTGTTCTCGACCGGCACCGACTGGTCGGCCTGCGTGTGGATCAGCAGCGTGGGCGGCGTGTTCGCGGTGACCTGCTTGTCGACGGACATCAGCTGCACCAGTGCCGGCGATGGCGTGGCGCCCAGCAGCGCCTTGCGCGAACCCTGGTGCGCGGCCGGGCCGTCCATCGCGATCACGGGATACATCAGCACGAGGAAGTCGGGGCGGGCGCTGACCTTGTCCAGCGCATTGCCGGTGCGGCCCGCCGGATTGTCGAACAGCGTGCCGGCGCTGGCCGCCAGGTGGCCGCCGGCCGAGCTGCCCATCACGCCGATGCGGTTCGGGTCGATGCCGAATTCCGCCGCGCGGGAACGCAGCAGCCGCACCGCGCGCAGTACGTCCTGCAGCGGCGCCGGGTGGCCGAATTCCTGCATGCGGTAGTTCAGCACGAACGTCGTGACGCCCAAGGTGCTGAGCCAGGTGGCATACTGGCTGCCCTCGCGGGCCACGGCCTGGCGCACGTAGCCGCCGCCCGGCGCGACGATGACGGCGGTGCCGTTCGGCCGGTCCACGGCGGGACCGACCAGCGTCAGCGTGGGTTCGGATGTGTTCTGGATATAGCCGTCGTAATCCTTTTGCGGGCCGATGTCCTTCTTGCCCGGCACGCCTTCTGGCCACAAGGGCAGTACGGTGGGGGCGGCGAAAGCGGAGCAGGAGATGTTGGCGAAGGACATGGCGAAGAGCAGGGTAGTGGCGAGTTTTTTCATGATGAAGGAGTGTAGCGGATGATCAGGAAAATGATGTCGGCGGCGGTGCTGCTGGTCAGCGTTGCGGCGCAGGCCGATCCGATGTTCAATGGCCGCGACTTCGCGGGCTGGGAATTGCGTACCGATCCCGCGGCAGTCATCGCGGACGTGTTCAAGGTGCTGCCCGATGGCGTGATCGAGTCGACCGGCAAGCCATCCGGCTTTCTCGCCACGCAGGCAAGTTACCGCAACTACCGCCTGCATGTCGAGTGGCGCTGGACGGGCAAGCCGGGCAACGGCGGCGTGCTGCTGCACGTGAGCGATGGCGCGATGGACCGCGTGTGGCCATACAGCCTGCAGGTGCAGACGAAGCGCGGCGCCGCCGGCGACCTGCTGCCGATGGCCGGCGCCACGTTTGCCGAACCGGTGACCTCCGCACCAGGCGCGCAGCCCGTCATCAAGGCGCATACGGCGCCGGACAGCGAGCTGGCCGCGGGCGAGTGGAACGGCGCCGACATCGTCTGCCGCGATGGCAGCGTGGAGGTGACGGTCAATGGCGTGGTGCAGAATCGGGTGTCGCAAGTCAAACCTTCAGAAGGGCGGGTCGGGTTCCAGCTGGAGGGTGCGCCGTATCAGTTGCGGAATGTGCGGCTTGAAAAATTGTGAGGATGGGGACTGTCCCTGCAAGGGCGGTACGGCGATCCGGCTGTCCTGGGGTTGCTTTTGAATTTAACGGAGCGCCGGCAAGAAATACAACCCCGGGGACAGGCCCCGTTGGGGACAGTCCCCACTACTTTCGCCGTAACCAATCCTCCGGCACCGGCACCACCACGATATTCATCGCCTTGCCATCGGCCGACAGCATGGCCGACTGGATCTCGATCTTCGTGCCGTCGGCACCGAACGTCGGGTGCGGATGATCGGCCGCCGTGGTCTTGTGCCCCGTTGTCAACATCCGCATCTCGCGGGTCTTGCGGTCGATCAGCCACAGGTTGCGGGAGAAGTCGTCGCCGACGGCGAAGCGGCCGTCGGGCGAGCCGTGCACGTGCCACAGGCCGCTGCCCGATGGCGTCTGCCCCGCTATCGTCATCTCGCGCGTGCGCAGGTTGACGATGGCCATGCCGGACGGTTTCTCGCGCGTGCCGGCCTTGCCCCATTCCGCATCCTGGCCCGGATTCGCGCCCTGCACGCCGGTGGCCGGCGCATCGACGCTGGCCGCGCCGCCTTCGATGGCGCGATGGCCCATGATCGCCATCGCCACTTCGTCCGGCGTGATCACCGCTTCGTGCGTCACCCATTCGTACGACGCTTCCGGATACAGCGGACGCAGGCCACTGCCGTCCGCTAGCACCGTCCACGTGCGCTGCGGCGACTTGCCGCCCGTCTCCCAGCAGAACACGATCTCGCCCGGCTTGTAAAGATTGGCCTGGATGTGGCCGATCTGGAAGCCGACCGACACCACGTGGCGGATCTCGCCCGTTTTGATATTCATGCGGGCGATGCCGTTCGGGCCCGCGCCCATCTTGCGGGGGCCGTAGTTTGCTTCGACCTTGACGCCGGGCGCCAGGTGCTTCGCCGCTTCCTCTTTGCCGACGCGGAAATAAGCCCATTCCTCGTCCGCATCCAGCGCCATGTCGCCGCCGGCACCCAGCGCGGCCGGCGTGGTACCGGCGATGCGCTGGTAGCTGGCGGCCGGCTTCATCCTGCCGGCGCCGCTATCGGCGAAGATCGCGGCAAGGTCCGCCTCGACGATCTGCAGCACGCCTTTCTCTGCCGTGGGACGCATGAAGTACAGCTTCATCGATTTGCGCGCCAGGTTCAGCATGCCCACGTAGCCGCCTTCCGTCACCTGCACGATGGCGCCGGTGGCTTCGTTGACCGCCATCGCTTCGCCTTTCACGCGATTGGAGCGGAACACGACCCACTGGCCGTCCGACGTCCATTGCGGATGCGTGGGATAGATCTTCGAGTCGCCCTGCGGGCCGCTGGTGAGGAAGGTCAGGTCCACGCCGGTGACGGGGTCCTTGACGACCTTGCGCTCGGACGGGAAGCGCTGGCCGATGCCCGCATGGGCGGCGGTGGACAGGAGCAGCGCCGCACAGACGGCGGCGCGCAGCAGGACGAGCGATGTCATCGGCGTGCACATGAGGTGGAGGAATCGCGATTGTGCGCGCATTGCCGGCAGCGGTTTGCTCATGTTCCTGATTCTTTGCCGGCCGGCCGCGGCGGGCAAAAAGCACGGGCATAGAATGCGTCGATGAACCGATACCTGCGGGCGCTGGCCCTTTGCCTTCTCTTCATGGGTGCTGCCATGGCGCAGACGCCGCCACCGGCGGCGAACACCGATCCCGCGCGTGCGCAGGTGACTTTGCCCGATCCGGCGAATCCCGCGCTGCCGTCGCTGATCCTGATTGGCGACTCCACGGTGCGCAACGGTCATGACGACGGTCAGGGCCTCGGCGCGGCAGGGCAGTGGGGCTGGGGGAATCCGCTCGCGCAGTACTTCGACAGCGCAAAGATCAACGTGGTCAATCGCGCCGTCGGCGGCCTGTCCAGCCGCACCTATCTGACCAGCGGTCACTGGCAGCGCACGCTGGCGCTGGTCAAGCCGGGCGACGTCGTCCTCATGCAGTTCGGACACAACGATGCGGGGCCGCTGAACGACACGAGCCGCGCGCGCGGCACCATTCGCGGCAATGGCGACGAGAGCGAAGACATCGACAACCTGATCACGAAGCAGCGCGAGACGGTGCACAGCTACGGCTGGTACCTGCGCAAGTTCATTGCGGAGATCCAGGCGAGGGGCGCCACGGCGATCGTCTGTTCGCCGATCCCCCGCAAGCGGTGGGATGACAACGGCAAGACCATCCGGGCCAACGGCGACTACGGTGCCTGGGCAAAGGAGGCGGCGCTGCAAGGGCACGCCGGCTTCATCGACCTGAACGAACTCGCGGCGCGCCGCTACGACGAGTTGGGCCGCGACGCGGTGATGCAACTGTTCCCGCAGGTGACGCCGGACGAGCACACGCACACGAATATGGCCGGTGCGGAGCTGAATGCGCAGTTGGTTGTCGGCGGCATCAAGGCGCTGGGCATCCAGGCGCTCACCGGCGCACTGACCGCGCAGCCCTGCACGGACTGGGGCACGCGCGGCGAGCTACTGCATCAGGATGCCTTTGCCGACACGGCGCACTGGGTGGCCGAACACAAGCCGGCGCCGGCCACGAAAGTCTCCACGCGCGACGGCAGGCTGGTGATGGACATGGCCGGCGATGCCACCGTGTGGTTCCGGCCGCAGCTGGAAGGCGACGTATCGATAACGTATCGCCGCAAGGTGGTCGTGGCGGACGGCCCGAACGACCGGCTGTCGGACATGAACCAGTTCTGGATGGCGACCGATCCGCGCAACGCCGACCTGTTCACGCGCGACGGCACGTTCGCCAGCTACGACGGGCTGCGGCTGTATTACGCGGGCATCGGCGGCAATGCGAACACGACGACGCGGCTGCGCAGATACGATGGCGGCGAACGCGCGCTGCTCGCGGACCTTAACGCGCCGGGCGACCTGCTGGTGCCGAACCGCGAGTATGCGATCGCCATCGATGTGTACAAGGGCTGCACACGGCTGACGGTCGACGGGCGGGAGCTGTTCCGGTATCGCGATCCCGCGCCGCTGACGCGCGGCTGGTTCGGGCTGCGGACGACGCATTCGCGGCAGGAGATTGCCGATTTCGCGGTATATCGACTGCGACAGGCTACTTCGCCATCCCCTCGCCGATAAAGAACGAGGGCCACGGCGGCTGGTTGTAAGCCGTGTTCTGCCACGCGATCGCGGCGCGATACTGCGGATCCTGCATCAGCGTGGTGATCCTGTGCGTCGTCGGGATCGGCGTGGAATAGATGTGCAGCGCGCTGCTGTCCGTGTTGCGCCAGACGATTTCCTCGCGCCAGTCGCCAAACAGGTCCGCCGTCAGTGCCGGCGTGGCCTTTGTGCCGTTGTTCGACACGGCGTCCAGGCCCTGCAGCAGCACGGTCACTTCGTTGTGCTGCCAGTCCCACTTGAACACCTTGTTCCGGTCGAGCAGTTCGCGCAGCAGGTCGCCGTCCCACCACACCATGAAGTTCACCTGCTGCGGGTGCTTCGGTGCGATCACGTTGCCGCGCGCGTCGTACAGGTTCGGCGATGCGGACGACCAGGCTTCCGCACCCGGGTAGCGCGGATCGATGTCGCCGACGACGCCGCGGCCCGTGTCCTTGTCGGCCGGCGTGGTCCACAGTACTTCGCCAGTGCGCGCGTCGAGCATGGCGGCGCCGACGTTCTTCGACATCGCCATGTTCTCGTGCACGCCGAATTTTTCCAGGCCAGGGCGGGCCGGATCGAAGTCGCCGACGTGCATCGTGTCGCCGTGGCCCATGCCCGTCGTCCACAGCGGCTTGCCGTCGTCGTCCAGCGCCATCGCGCCATAGACGATTTCGTGCCGGCCGTCGCCATCGACATCCGCGATGCTCAGCTGGTGGTTACCCTGGCCCGAATAACCTTTCGGTACCCCGGGCGCCTCCGAATCGAAGTACCAGCGCTGCACCAGTTTGCCGCTACTGAAATCAATGGCGGCGATCGTCGTCCGTGCGTAGTAACCGCGGGCGAAGATCGCGCTGGGGTGCCGGCCGTCGAGCCAGGCGGTGCCGGCGAGGAAACGGTCCGACCGGTTCGCGTAGGCGTCGCCCCAGCGCTGCTTCAGTTCTTCCTGCGACGGATTGTCGCCATCGGCACCGCGCCGCGAAGGGTAGGGGATCGTATCGACGACGCGTCCGGTGGCGCCATCGAACACGCTCAGGTATTCGGGCCCTTGCAGGATGCGGCCTGTGAGGCCCGCCATCAGCTTGCCGTCGTCGGTGCGGCGTGCGCCCGTGCGGTCGGTCTGCTCGATCTCGCCACTGCCCGTTACCCAGTTGGCATTGGCATCGCCGATCACCTTGCCGGCCGCATCGCGCGTGCCGTCCGCTGTCTTGACGATCAGCTCCGCCTTGCCGTCGCCATCGTAGTCGGCCACCTGGAACTGCGTGTAGTGGGCGCCGGCGCGGATGTTCGGACCCAGGCTGATGCGCCACAGCAGGGTGCCATCCAGTTTATACGCATCGAGCAGCACGATGCCCGTGTGGCCGGTGCAGCAGTTGTCCTGCGACTCGGTGGGTTCCCACTTCAGCACGATCTCGTACTGGCCGTCGCCATCCAGGTCGCCCACCGACGCGTCGTTGGCCGTGTATGTGTATTCCTTGCCGTAGGCCGTTTTGCCGCCGGCGGGCCGCTGCAGCGGCAGCGTGAGGTGGCCGTCGATGAACAGCGCCTTGCTGGCTGCGCCGCCCGCCGTTTCACGGACTTCGTAGTTGCCGCTGCCGGCGGATGTGTCGAGATAATTGCTGGACGCGGTGACCGGCTCGGCATTGAGCTTGCGGCCATCGCGATAGACGTCGAACGCCAGCCCGGGCGCATCCGTCATCAGCGCGCGCCAGCTGACCAGCACACCGTCGTTGCCGCGGACGGCCACCGCGCCACGATCCAGCTTCTCCATCCGCATCGCTGGCGCCCCAGGCTGCGTGGTGCTGCAGGCGCTGGCCAGCAACGCGATGGCCACGGCGGCCGCACAGCGGGTTTTTTTCATCGTCATTGCCGTCTCCCGAACCCGCTTCAGCGCGGGCCCTGGTACATGAAGCCGCTGTCGTTCGGCCCGAATTTGAATTTTTTATTCATGGCGATGATCTCGGCACCCGCCAGCAGCAGCGGGCCGTAACCGTGCGCGGCACGCGTGCTGGTCGGCCGGTAGTAATAGAACGCCGGATCGAAGGCCATGCCGGTGCCGACGCAGATGCCGTCGATCTCGCCCTTCGCGTTGACCTTGCCGGCCACCGCGTTCCACGCCAGGTTGGCCATCGGGCCGTACATCTCCTTGTCCAGGTAGCCGCGGTTGACGGCGCGCGCGATGGAGTAGGCATAGATCGCCGTGGCCGACGTCTCCAGGTAGGAGTCGTTACGATCGATCAGCTGGTGCCACAGGCCGTCCTTGTGCTGGTATTTCGCCAGGCCGCGGGCATGGGCACGCAGCTGGTCTTCCACCGCTTTATAACCCTTGTGCGTTTTCGGCAGCACTTCCAGCACTTCGATCATCGCCATGATGGCCCAGCCATTGGCGCGCGCCCAGTGCAGTTCCGGATGATCGCGCATGCCTTCCACGTAGCCGTGCATATAGATGCCCAGCTGCGGGTTGAACATCCGCTGCGAGAACTGCACCACCTGCTTGACGGCGTCGTCGTAATACTTGGCGTTGTTCTTTTCCTTGCCCAGCAAGGCAAGCGTCGGCACGCCCATGAACATGTCGTCCAGCCACAGTGTGTTCGGCAGGGGCCGCATCTTGATGCCGCCCTTGCCATCCGGGCCGCCGCGCGCCAGCGTGCCGTCCTTCAGCCGGTATTCCTTGTCCGCGACGAAGGTGCCGCAGATGTCCACCAGCTGGCTGTAATCGACCTTCGATCCCATCTGCTTCGCTTTCAGGAAGCTCATGCATAGCGCGCCGGCATCGTCCAGTGCATGCGGGTTCAGGAAGCTCTTGATCGGCGCATGTGCGCCGGCCGGATCGGCTTTCACGCCGGGCAGGTAGAGGCGCGTCAGGTCGGCCAGCAGCTGATGGCGCTTGACGGTGTAGTCGGTATAGCGCCTGTCGCCGGTGGCGGCACCGGCGGCCAGCATGCCAGCGTACGTGACGCCCCATTCGTAGCTGGTCAGCCGGAAGTCGCCAGGTTTGAGCACGGCGTCCGGATCGGCCTTGTCCAGCTTTGCGATCGGCGCGCCGGTGGATTTGTGGATCACTTCGGCCGGCGTGGTGGCATCGAGGTAGGCGAACACGCGGTCCATCACCGCCTTGACTTCGGCCGCCTCCATGGCGCGGTACGGATTCGGGTAGTCCACCTGCAGCGCGTGCAGCATCGCGTCTTTCGGTGCCGGGCCTTTTTCCTGCGGTGGCGGGGCATTCTGCGCGATGGCGGCGGTGGACAGCAGGCAGGCGATGAGGGTGCCGAGCAGGCGGCGCGAGGGGATCGGTTCGTTGTTCACTTGTGCAATCGTCTCCGTAGTTATGGGACGCGCAGGCGTCCGGAACTACAGTAGCCGATCCCGCTGCCGCGGGCAATGCGGTGAGCGGGGCAAATGGGGATTGCTCGAATTGTTGATTGGATGGGGACTGTTCAAGGGCCTGCTCGTGCGAGTGTCGGACGAGTCAGAAGCAACCCCGGGGACAGGCCCCATGCGGGGACAGTCCCCCGCACAGTCCCCGGCTGTCAGAAGCCGCCAGGTCCGCCGGGGCCGGGGCCGCCCGGTCCGAAGCCGCCGGGCGGCGGGCCGCGGAAGCCGGGGCCGCGCTCGCCATCGTCGCGGCGGCCCGGCGGCGTGGTGCCGAACGAGTAGCGCAGGCCGACGTAGACGATGCGGCCGGCGGCTCGGCGCAGGCTTTCTTCGCGCAGCGTGGGCGTATCGGTGTAGGTCTGGATCTTGTTGCGGTCGAAGATGTCCGTCGCGTTGACGATCAGGCGCAGCGCCGGCGTCACCACGCGGGTGTAGGTCAGGTTCACCGTCGTATTCGGCTCGCGGTAGCCCTGGCCCGTCAGCATCTTGCCCTGTGCCTGGATCGCAGCCTGGAAGGAATCCATCGCCGTGGCCTGCCAGTTCAGGCGCACGCGCCCGCTCAGCGACGACGCGTTGCGGCGCGTCTGCACGCCGTCGTCATCGATCTGCGTTTGCCGGCTGCGCGCCAGGTTGCCGCTGGTGTTCAGCGTCAGCGTCGGCAGCAGCTTGCCGGTGACGGTGAATTCCAGGCCGCCGGAGCGGTTGCTGCCCAGGTTGTCGCGCGTCGTCAGCAGCGTCGTCTCGTCGATGAAGTATTTGCGCTCGAGGATCGCATCGTCCTCGCGGCGGAAGTAACCGCGCAGATTGGTTTCCATCTTGCCGATGCGGCTTTCGTAGCCGATCTCGAACGAGTCGGTCTGCGTGGGTTTGAGTTGCGGGTTGCCGGACGAGACGTTGAACTCGTCGCGGTAGATCACGTAAGGATTCAGGTCGTTGCCGTTGGGGCGACGGATGCGGTGCGAGTAGGCGAAGCGCAGGTTGGTGTCGTCGGACACCTTGTACGTGGCGAACGCGCTGGGAATCCAGTTGCTGTACTGGTTGCCGGCGCTGATGCGGCTCGTCAGCTGGTCGATGTCCACGTCCGTGTGCTCGTAGCGCATGCCGGCCAGCAGGCCCCAGCGCTCGTTCAACCGCATCTGGTATGTCGCGTAAGCGGCCAGCACGGTTTCCTTGACGCGGAAGTCGTTGCTGCGCATCGGATCGGTGGTTTCCTCGAATGTGTCGGGATCGATGTAGTTGTACAGCGAGTCGTCGGTGGTGCGGTTCTGCGCGGCCTTGTAGCCGGCCTTCAGCACGCCGCCGGCCAGCGGCCGCTCGTAGTCGCCGGTGAAGTCGATGACCTTGTTGCTGGTGCCGCGATCCTGGCGCGCCAGCGGCGAGCCGCGTACGTTGCCCACGTTGTAGATGGCCGCGGAATTGCTGGTCGAGTCGGCGGTGGTGGATGAAACGCGCAGGTCCGTCTTCAGCGATTCGCCGGGCAGGGTGCCCTTGTGGTCCCACCGCGCGCCCCAGGCATAGCTGGTGTTGTCGCCGTCGCCGCGCACCGTGCGCGTGTAGTCGTCGAGCGGGTTGCCGTCCGGGTCCAGGCTCAGGTAGCGCTCGGCGCGCAGCGAGTCGTTGGCGCGGCGGTTGTAGTTCGCGCTGCCGGTGAACGTGTCCCGGTCGCCATAGTTGTACGACACGGTGCCGTGCACCATGCCCATGTCGTTCAGGCCGGACGATGCCGTGTTCTGCGTGCTGTGGCTGACTTCACCCGTGAGCGGATCGATGCGGTCGCGCACCGTGTCCGTCGTCTGGTCGCGGCCGTCGTGGCGCACGCTGGCGCCGCCCTGGAAGCCCCAGCGGCCCTCGTTGTAGCTGCCGTTGACGGAGCTGTTGTAGCGGCCGGCCGTGCCGTAGTTGGCGGTGGCCGAGCCGAAGCCGCCCGGCTTGCGGGAGCGCTTCATCACCAGGTTCAGGATCGGCCCGCCGCCGCCTTCGTTGCCGAATTCCGCGCCGGGGTTGTTGATCACTTCGACGGATTCCAGGTCTTCCGCCGGCACCGACTGCAGCGCCGCGCCGCGTGCCTCGCCCTGGAACATCGCCGACGGCTTGCCGTCCACGAGGATCTGCACATTGCTGCTGCCGCGCAGCGTGACGGTGCCGTCCGGATCGACGGCCACCGATGGCACGTTGTTCAGCGCGTCGGCGGCCGAGCCGTTCGATGCCGATTCGTCCGACTTCACGTCGTACACCTGCCGGTCGATGCGGTTGGTGGGGCGTTCCGCCGCGACAGTCACCGAGCCGGCGAATTCGCCATCTTTTGGCGCCGATGCCGGGTTGGGCGTGGCAGGTTTGGCTGGCGCCGCCGGCGTGGCTGCGGTGACAGCGGTGGAAGTCTTCTGCGGCTCCTGCGCATAGGCAGTGGTGGCGAATCCCGCCAGGGCGCCCAGCAGCAGGGCGGGAAGTGGGCGCAGGGCCGGTTTGCTGTTCTTATGGTTTGTCATGCTTGGCTCGACCCGTCAGCCAGGTGCCTGGCCGCACACGATCGAAGGTGGTTGAGAGTATGCGTTGATTATACCGAGCGGTTTCGTGCCGATTATTTCGACGTCGATACACTGAGTAACATAGTGTAGTTCCGCACACTCCCGGGCCGCGCTTATCGCATTGCGCGCAGCCGCTCCACCAGTTCCGCTGGCACGGCGAGCACCGTGCCATGCCGCATGCGCTCCGGCGTGCCTTCATCCGGGAGGTGCACCTTGGCGGAGATGTCTTCCCACGTCTGCAGGTCGCGCGTGCGCAGCGCGCCGTAATGCTTATCCTGGTAGGCATCGTAGTACAGGATCACGTCGTCGCCGGCCTGTATGGCGGTCGGCCCCTCGACCCACACGCCGGGCGGCGTGAACGGCTTCGACAGAAGCTTGAACGGCCCGCGCAGGTCCGGCGCCTCCGCGATCTGCAGGTATTTGCGGGGCGGATTGCGGGTTTCGTCCTTGACGATCAGGTAGTGCTTGCCGTTCGCATGCAGGAAGGTGGCATCGATCACGGAGAAGCCCGGGTCGTAGAACAGTGCCGTCGGTGTGAAGGTGGCGAAATCCTTCGTGGTCGTGTAGTACATCCGGTGGTTGTACTTTTCTTCCGACGAGCCGGCCGTTTCCGCGAACCTGCCCGGCACGGTGGACGCCCAGAAGATCAGGAATTCGCCCCGTTTGTCGTCGTACACGATCTCCGGCGCCCATGCATTCAGCACGCCCGGTTCATGGGCCATCACGGGCAGCGCCTGCTGCGGCGACCAGTTCACCAGGTCTTTCGACGACGCGTAGCCGATATGGTTGTCGTTCCAGCCGGACGTCCACACCATGTGATAAGTGCCGTCCGGCCCGCGCACGATGCACGGGTCGCGCATCAGCCTCGCCTTGCCGACCTGCGGCGCCAGGTAGCTGCGGCCGCCACCCAGCTTTTCCCACGCGTAGCCGTCGGTGCTGGTGGCGAAGTGCAGCCCGTCCTGGCCGTTCTTCGTGAAGTAGGCGAACAGCCATGCGTCGGCGGCGCTGCAGGGCAGGGCGCAGCACAACAGCAGCAGGCAGACCAGCCGGCTCACCGGTTGCCCTCGTCGCCGAGCGGCCGCTCGTTGCGGAAGGCCGGGCTGGCCGGCACGGCAAATGCCGCCACCGGATCGGGCCGCGCCGGATCGAAGGCAAAGTCGTCGACGAGGAACGCGGTAGCCGCCAGCTTTGCTTCGCGCATGCCGCCCGCCACGGCCTTGGCCAGCTCGTAGCTGCCGTAGTTGTTGTGGTGCGTGTTATCCAGCTTGTCCGGCTCGGGCAGCGCGAAGGCGGCCTGCGATCCCTCGACGCCCCAGGCGGCGTACATGACGAGGCTTTTCGCGTTCAGGTCGATGAACGGCGTGCCCAGTTCGTCGGCCGACTGGCGCGCGGCGGCCGTGTAATCGGCCAGCGTCGGTATCGGCTTGCCATCCGCTGTGAAGCGGCGCCGCTCCATCGGCGACACGATGACAGGCACGCCGCCAGCAGCGCGAATCGCTTTCACATGCAGGCGGATCTCGTCCTTGTAGGTCGTGAACGGGCCACCCAGGTTGTCCTTCATCTGCTTCTGGTCGTTGTGGCCGAATTGCAGCAGCACCGTATCGCCGGGCTTGAGCAGCGAGACGATCTTGTCGAGGCGCCGCCGCTGCAGCGAATCGCGGTACGTCTCGCCGGATTCGCCGTGGTTGGCGACGGCGATGCCGGGCTTGAAGAAGCGGGGCAGCATCTGGCCCCAGCTGGCATAAGGCTCGCCAGGTTGGTCGCACACGGTGGAGTCGCCCAGCAGATAGATCGTGGGCACCTGCACCGGCTTGATGTCGATCGTGCGCACGGCACCGTGCAGTTCCAGCGTCAGGCGCCGATCCCAATTCCACGCTTCCTGTACGGTTTCGCGGGGTGCCTTCAGATCCACCGCGCCGGCGGCAACGCCATTATCGGCGGCGATGGCCGGCGTGCGCGTGTTGACGATGAAGGTGCGGGTGGCGGTCTGCCCGGCTGGTACCACGACGTTTTCCACCATCAGCCGGCGCAGCTCCGCCTTCACTGAATTCGTGCCGGGGCCGAAGGTAACGGTGACGGCCACGTTCCCTTCCGGGACGTCGGCCGAGAAGAAAAAGGGTTTCGTCCCGGGTACCGGGGAGTGACCGCCCGCGGCTGGCGGGCTGACGGGCTCGAAACCGAAACCGCGTGCGGCGCTGTAGGCCATGTCCGGCCGCACTGCGATGTAACCTGGCGCGGCGCCGGCGAGATCGAAATGCAGGGTGTCCGCCGCACCGGCGGCCGGTGCAAACAGCGCCAGCAAAAGCAGCGAAAGCTTCATCGCACCGCGGACAGTTTTACTGTCACCGGCGCCGCACGCCGCGCCGCTTCGGCAGCCACGGCCTGCTCCCACTGCTGCGCCGTGGTGATCTCGCCGGCGCGGCTCCATGCGGCACCTACGTAATAGGTCAGCGGCTTGCCGGACGCGACGTCGGCCAGCACCAGCTCGTTGACGGTGCCGTCGGTTCGCTGTTCCTTCGCGCCGGGAACGATGACGGCCGTGCCGAACGCGCCATGGCTCTTCTGTTCGATCCACTGGCGCAGCGAGCCTTCCGGCAGCTTGCGGTCGGTGGCGATGCGCGCTTCCTGACCCTTGTCGGCGGGCGCCTTGTTCAGGCCCACGGCCGCCGTCAGCCTCGGCGGGCCGGCGAAGGTGAACGTGCTGTCGATGCGGTCGAAGTAGGTGCCGCCATCCACGGTGAAGCGTTTCAGCTCCGTGACCTGCGTGCCGGCCGCATCCCAGGCGTCGTAGCGCAGCTCGAAGATCGCGCGCACCGGGCCGTTCGCCAGGACTTTCCAGCCGGCGTAATTGCGGCCTGCGTACAGCCTGTCGCCGGCCCAGATGCCGGTGCCGCCGGCACCGCGGGACTTGCCGACGTTGTACATGTCCATGCCTTCGCCTTCGTCCACGTGGTAGTGGTCGTGGCCCTTGTTGTACCAGCGGTCGACGATCGGGTAGGGGACGCGCTTGAACCAGATATCGAGGCCGCTCGTCTCCAGCACTTCCTTGCCGCTGCCCGGCGGCGCCGGTGCCGCCAGGGCCGGGCCGTAGGTGCGGTGGGCTACCTTGTCGTTCTCCCACGCGAAGTCGTCCAGCCGCTCCGGCACATAACGGGCCGAGACTTTCGACGGGAACGGTGCTGTCAATTGATCCGACTTTTCAACGGTGAACTTGGCGCTCTTTTCTCCCGCCTTGAAGTCGTGCTGGAAAATCAGCTCGCCGTAAGCGATGCCCTTGTTCTCGGTATCGTGCGCTTCCGGCGCCACATTGGTCACCTGGTAGGGCAGCACCTTGCCGGCCGCGTCGCGCACGACGATCTTCTGCAGCAGCGCACCGGGCAGGATGCGGTTCACATCCAGCCACGGCACGACGATGGTTTCGGCAGCCCGCGCCTGGTCGAGCGTGTGCGTGACGGCGATCTCCAGGCGTTCGGCGTGGGCGGCGGAGGCCGCGAGCGTGGCGGCGGCGATGAGGGAGAGTTTGATCATGGTGTAAGCATCCGGATGGGAATGAAAAGGGCGGGTTACCAGTCCTTCGGCAGCACGATGTGCGAGCGGTTCGCCGCGCGGATGTCGCGGATGCCGGACAGCGCCATCGACACGTCCAGCTCCTTGCGCATGATGTCCAGCGCCAGCGTGACGCCCCGCTTGCCCAGCGCGCCGAGCCCGTAGACATAGCTGCGGCCTGCCATCACGCCGCGCGCGCCCATCGCGCAGGCTTTCAGAATGTCCTGGCCAGAGCGGATGCCGCCGTCCATCCAGATCTCGATGTTATCGCCGCCGACCGCGTCGAGAACATCGGGCAGCGCGCGGATGGAACTCATCGCGCCATCGAGCTGGCGGCCGCCATGGTTGCTGACGACGATCGCATCGGCGCCCGTGCTTGCGGCCAGCTTCGCATCTTCCGCATCGAGGATGCCCTTCAAAATCAGCTTGCCGTCCCACTGGTCGCGGATCCACGCCACGTCGTCCCACGACAGCGTCGGGTCGAACTGCTGGCCCACCCAGGCCATCAGCGTGGACAGGCCTTCCGCGCCCTTCACATGACCGGCCAGATTGCCGAACGTTTTGCGCTTGCCCATCAACACGCTGGCGCACCAGGCGGGTTTGCTGAGCATGTCGGCGATGTTCGACAGGGTAGGGCGGGGCGGCACCGTCAGGCCGTTGCGCAGGTCGGCATGGCGCTGGCCGAGGATCTGCAGGTCCAGCGTCAGTACCAGCGCCGAGCAGCCGGCTGCCTTCGCGCGGGCGATCAGTTCCGCCGCGAAGCCGCGGTCGCGCATCACGTACAGCTGGAACCAGAACGGTTTCTTGGTGGCGGCGGCCACGTCCTCGATCGAGCAGATGCTCATCGTGGTGAGCGTGAACGGCACGCCGAATTCCTCCGCCGCCTGCGCGGCGAGGATTTCGCCGTCGCCGTAGTTCAGGCCAGTGAGGCCGACGGGAGCCAGCGCCACCGGCATCGCGGCTTCAAAGCCGGCCAGCGTGGTGGCGGTGCTGCGTCCGTCCACGTTGACGGCCACGCGCTGGCGCAGGTGGATCGCATCGAGGTCGCTGCGGTTGGCCCGCATCGTGCGCTCCGTGTAGGAGCCGGAATCGACGTAGCCGAAAATGGCTTTGGCGACGCGCTTTCTGGCCTGCCGGCGCAGGTCCTCGATCTCGGTGATGACTGCCATGTCTCGTTGTCTTTATAGGTGGCGCAATGGCATCCGAGTATCGGGACTCGGCCGGCGGGTGTCAACGCGATGGGCGATGTAATCAGAAAGGTGAGCAGTGGTAAGCTGTGGCGATGAAGCCGATCATCGTCCCCACCGCGATCCCCGCTGCGAGTCTGCTCGCCCGCCGCACTGCCGGCAGCCACTTCCACGACTGCTACCGCATGAACCTGGCCGGCGACACGCGCACCGCGCTCGAACTGTATCTCGACGTGCTGGCGCGCACGCCTGCCTGGGTGGACCGGTTGATGGCACTGCGCAACCGGATCGTCTCCCGCCTCGGCTTGAAGGACCTGGGCATGCTGGGCGATGTGGACCGCACGAAGCGCGCGCAGGACTACCGTGCCGGCGACCGGGTGGGCATCTTCTCGCTGCTGCATGTGTCGGACGACGAAGTGATCCTCGGCGATTCAGACCGGCACCTGGACGTGCAGGTGTCCGTGTGCCGGCTGGCCGGCGAAGATGCCGTCGCCACCTCCACGGTGGTGCACGTGCACCGGCCGCTGGGCCACCTGTATATGTTCTTCGTGGCGCCCGTCCACCGCCGCATCGTGCCGGCCGTGCTGGCACGCCTGCCCAGGAAGTAAGTACGCGCTAGCGCGACGCCGCCGACGGCACGAAGGGGCTGGCGTCGACGGGAATGTCGAGCGTGAACACGGTGCCGCTGCCGGACGCGCTCTGGACGATGGCGCTGCCGCCATGGCTCTCGGCCACGTCGCGCACGAAGGCGAGGCCGGTGCCCCAGTCGCGCACGGTGGGGTGCGTGCTCTTGTTCCGCGACGAGAAAACATTGGCCACCACGTCCGGCGGCAGCACGCAGGTCTGGTGGACGGACAGCGCCACGCGGCCATGCGCGTGCTGGACGATGATCGCCGTGGCCACGCCGCCGCCGGGCGCCGCCAGCAGGTTGCGCAGGGCCTGCCGCAGCGACATGCGGCACCAGGTGCCGGTCACGGCGCCGCCGCTGACGACGCAGCCGGCGGGGCCGGCGTCGTGGCAGACTTCCTGCGCCAGTGCGAACAGGTCGAACGTGGACAGCAGCAAAGGCAGCCGTTCGGACAGCGCGGCATTCTTCAGCGTATCGACGTCGAGCTGCTCTTCGGCCAGCAGCATGCGCCGGCGGATGCGGGTGGTCAGGCTGCCGATGCGCTCCAGGTTGGTGCTCCGTGTGATCAGCTGGGCCGCAGTGCCGGCCACGTGCAGGTGCTCGCGCACGCGGGCGATCATCTCCCTCAGGGCCAGTTCATGCTCGCGGATGCGCACCAGGTCGTACTCGGTCAGCGCATCGCGCTCCGCCGCATCGAAGGCGCCGGCCACGGCGAGGATGAAGTCGCGGGTCAGCGGCACATCCTGCTCGTGGGCGATCTCCCACACGCAGCGGCGCAGCAGCTGCAGTTCGAGCAGCAGTTCGGCGGGGCTGAAGGCGCTCATCCTGGCGCGTTCGGCGCCATGCGCGCGGGCGACGCTGGTGCGGCCCAGTTCCAGCGCCAGGTCCGGCGCGGCCGCGGAAGCCATCAGGTGGTCGTACAGTTCGGGCAGGGTGTCGATCAGTTGCGACTCGCCCATCGCTGCCGAAGCCGGCAACTGGTCGTTGATCCGCTGGCGCCAGCGCAGCAACACCCGCTCGCCATGCCGCCGCATCAGCTCCGCCAGGTCGGCGCCCGACGGTTGCGTTGCGGTGGTCGCATCGTTCATATCCTCTCCAGCTTATTCTTCTGTCACCAACTTACCATATGCCGGCCGGATGCTGAGCAGATGCTGCGCCGTTCCGGGCCTGCCTGTGAGGACGGCGCAACAGCCGAGTGCTCACTGCCTGTATAATGTGCAGCCCCAAGCGAGTTGCCTTCCAGATGAACACCGTAACCTCCCCGACAGCGATCCCCGGCCGCCGCATCAGCGTGGCCCCGATGATGGACTGGACCGACCGCCACTGCCGCCTGTTCCACCGCCAGATCACCAAACACACATGGTTGTATACAGAGATGGTGACGACCGGCGCGCTGGTCTATGGCGATGTTGAGCGCCACCTGCGCTTCAACGAGGAAGAACATCCGGTGGCGCTGCAGTTGGGCGGCTCCGATCCGCACGATCTGGCCGTGGCCGCGAAGCTGGGCGAGAAATGGGGCTACGACGAGATCAACCTCAATTGCGGCTGCCCGTCCGAGCGGGTGCAGAAGGGCGCGTTCGGTGCCTGCCTGATGGCCGAGCCGGAACTGGTGCGCGACTGCGTGAAGGCGATGAAGGATGCGGTGGCGATCGACGTCACCGTCAAGCACCGCATCGGCATCGACGAGACGGAAAGCTACGACTTCGTGCGCGATTTCGTCGGCACGGTGGCCGATGCCGGCTGCACCACGTTCGTCGTCCACGCCCGCAATGCGATCCTGAAAGGCCTGTCGCCGAAGGAAAACCGCGAGATTCCGCCGCTGAAGTACGAATATGCCTACCGTTTGAAGCGCGATTTCCCGCAGTTCGAGATCCTGATCAATGGCGGCATCAAGACGGCAGCGGAGATCGACGAGCACCTGCTGCACGTCGACGGCGTGATGCTGGGCCGCGAGGCATATCACAACCCGTATCTGATGGCCACGTTCGACAGTAAATACTATGGCGACGACGCGCCGGTGAAAAGCCGCGAGGAAGTGCTGCGCGCGATGATGCCGTACATTGCCGCCCAGTTGGCGAAAGAAGGCGGCCGCGGACTGAAACTGAACACCATCACCCGCCACATGCTGGGCCTGATGCAGGGCCTGCCCGGCGCCCGCAATTTCCGCCAGACGCTGTCCGACTCCAAGCGGCTGGCCGCCGGCGACCCCCAGCTCCTCCTGGAAGCGCTGCGGCCGCGATGACGCGCCCATTACTGCCGGGCTCGTGTCCACTTTCCCCACCATGGTGTCAGACACCGACATGGACACGAGCTCGACCTTTCTGCTTCTCCACCGGCAATCATCGTATTACTTCGTGATCCGACGATGCGCGAGCAAATTGCCGAGCCCGTGTCCATGTCGGTGTCAGACACCAGGGTGGACACAAGCCCGGCCGTATTGGCGGCTTTTGCATGCGTTTGCAAAACCTCCCGCAGTCAGTATCCGGCGCCACGCCGGGCCACGCTGAATCGTTGCATTCACGCGTCATTCTGGCGACGTAAATCGCGCAAATCCCACACTTCACGAGCCATTTCCGCGGGTTTGTCGTGATTTCCCCATAGAAAGTTGCTTTGCGTGTTTTTTACGCAGATTCTTCTTGCCCAGTGGAAACGTCAGCAATATAATTTCCAACGAGACACACATTTCGTCTTCTCCCGATGTGTGGAAAAGCGACGAAATATGCACGCTTTTCACCGTTACAACTCCCTTGTTTTGCATTCGCAGTCAATGTTTGCTACTGTCATTACTTGCGCAATGGCAAGGGTCAGTGGGTAATTTCAATATTATCCCTGGGCAATCTACAACAATCGTTAAACGAAGAGCCGAAATGAACTTAAGCAAAATGAAGGTCGGGCAGCGTCTGGGCCTTGGATTCGCACTGGTACTGATGTTCCTCGTCGCCGTGACGGTGGTCGGCATCTTCCGCCTGGCGCAGATCCAGGATCGTCTGGATCACGTGGTCAGCGTCAATACCGTCGTGACCCGCCTGGTGATCGACATGCGCAACAACGTGCAGGACCGGGTCGGTTCGCTGCGCGTGCTGACGCTGATGTCCGATCCGGCCGACATGGAGCCTGAACTGGCCCGCCTGAAAGAGCAGACCGGCAAATACGACGTTTCGCTGAAGAAGCTGGAAGCGCAGTTTGCCGTTGAAGCGGCGCCGGAAGAGAAGAAGCTGCTGGCGCAGATCAAGGAACACGAAGCCGTCGCCATGCCGGCCATCGACCGCGCTTCCCAGCTGTGGCTGGCGAACGACGCGATGGGCGCCACCCGCGTGCTGATCAAGGAAATCCGTCCTGCACAGAAAAAATGGATGGATGCACTGGACCAACTGGGCGCGTTTGAAGACAAGCTGAACCATCAAGTCAAGGTCGACGCGGCGGAAGGCTTCGCCAGCGCCCGCAACTTCATGATCGGCCTGGGCCTGCTGGCCGTGCTGATCTCGGTGGTCGCCGCTTACCTGATCACCCGCGGCCTGCTCAAGCAGTTGGGCGGCGAACCGGAATACACGGCATCGATCGCCGGCAGCATCGCCAACGGCGACCTGTCCGTGGCCATCGATACCAAGTCCGACGACAAGGACAGCCTGCTGGCCGAAATGCGCGAAATGCGCGACAGCCTGGTGGGCATCGTCAGCCAGGTGCGCGTGGGTACCGAAACGATCGGCACCGCCTCGCGTGAAATCGCCGCCGGCAATATCGACCTGTCGTCGCGTACCGAAATGCAGGCATCGTCGCTGGAGAAGACCGCTTCCGCGATGGAAGAGCTGACCTCCACCGTCAAGCAGAACGCCGACAATGCCCGTGAAGCGAACCAGCTGGCCGCCAACGCGTCCGACGTGGCCAGCAAGGGCGGCACCGTGGTGTCGCAGGTGGTCGACACGATGAGCTCGATCAACGAGTCGTCCAACAAGATCGTGGACATCATCGGCGTGATCGACGGCATCGCCTTCCAGACCAACATCCTGGCACTGAATGCCGCTGTTGAAGCAGCACGTGCCGGCGAACAGGGCCGCGGCTTCGCCGTCGTGGCATCGGAAGTGCGCAACCTGGCACAGCGTTCCGCCAATGCGGCAAAAGAAATCAAGGGCCTGATCGGCGACTCCGTCGAAAAGGTCGAGCGCGGTTCGAAGCTGGTGCGCCAGGCCGGTGTGACGATGGACGAAGTGGTGTCCTCGGTGCGCCGCGTAACGGACATCATGGGCGAGATCGCCAACGCCAGCCAGGAACAGAGCGCCGGCATCGAACAGGTGAACCTGTCGATCATCGAGATGGACAGCATGACCCAGCAGAATGCCGCGCTGGTCGAGGAAGCCGCCGCCGCGGCGCAGAGCCTGCAGGATCAGGCGGGCGAACTGTCCCGCGTGGTGTCGATCTTCCGCCTGGAAGCGGGCGAAGAGCGCGCCGTCATCGAAGCGGTTGCCACCGCGGCGAAGGCGGTGCCGACCACCGCGCTGGTCAAGCCGGCGAAACCGGTCAAGGCTGCCGCGCCACGCAAGGCCGTCGCTGCGCCGGCACCGGCAGCATCGGCCAAGCCGAAGAAAGTGGTGGCTGCCGCCGCCGGCGCGGACGAGTGGGAAGAATTTTAAGCAGTCGTTTCAGAAGCAAACCATACGAAGTCTTTAATAAATCTGGAAAGAAAATGAACAAGCGTTTGATCGGTTTTATCGTAACCACCCTCGTTTCCGGCGCAGCCTTCGCGTCGGAAGTTCCGGCATCCGTCGATGCGCGGAAATGCAAGGCAGAGTACCCGAAGGCCTCCCTGTTGAATGAAGAACAGGGCGCAGTCACGATGGCCTTCCTGGTATCCGCTGGCGGCGATGTGATGGAATCGAAAGTCGAGAAATCGAGCGGTTTCAAGAACCTGGACAAGGCGGCACTGAAAGCCCTGTCCACGTGCAAATTCAAGCCGGGCACCAAGGATGGCGCCGTGGCACAGACCTGGACCAAGGTCGATTACGTGTGGTCGCTGTAATTACAAAGCTTCTTTAAACACAGGGGAAAAACAGATGTCTACGAATAAGCGTTGGTTGGGTTTGATGGCTGCTGTGCTCGTCGCGGGCGCCGCGTCTGCCGCTGAAGTGCCGGCTTCGTTCGATGCAAAGAACTGCAAGACCGAGTATCCGAAAGCGTCGCTGATGAACGAAGAACAGGGCACGGTCTCGATGTCGTTCCTGGTCTCCGCATCCGGCGAGGTGAAGGATTCGAAGGTCGAGAAGTCCAGCGGCTTCAAGAACCTGGACAAGGCCGCGATCAAATCGCTGTCCGCCTGCAAGTTCAAGCCGGGCACGAAAGACGGCGCACCGGCCGAAACGTGGACCAAGGTCGACTACGCCTGGAAACTGGACTGAGTTTCTCCCCCAAAAAACCGGCTCGCATGAGCCGGTTTTTTTTCGTCCCGGACCGGCCCGCCACGGCGAGGTTGTTGGCGTGCGCGCACATCTGTTAATCTGGCGGTATCGCCCCGCACTCTATCCGACATGAAAGTCCCGATCTGCCTCTCCCTGATGTCCATGACGCTGTTGTCCGGCTGCAGCATGATCATGATGCGCGACCCGAACGACCCGGCGCGCGACAAGCAGACCGTGTCCGTCGTTAACGCGATGACGTGGACCAATCCCCTGTCCGGCAAGCGCGACGGCGTGCGCACCACGTGGCCGCTGGCCCAGCTGGCCAACCATGAAGAGATCTTCCCGCTGGCCCAGGTCAACCATTGCACCGACCAGGGCATGCCGTGCGCCTGGGGTGTGCTCAGCACCAGCCGCAGCATCACGCGCTACGAATATGTGCCGGGCGGCGTGGCGCTCGACCTGGGCGTGCTGGCAGACATCCACCGCCGCCAGCAGGACCGCCGCCGCAACTTCCACACGTCGATGGCGATCCCGGGCGACGTTTCCGCGCTCAGCTATCACAAGGAGCTGCAGCAGGGCGTGGCGCTGCCGTACGGGAAGGTGTACCGCGTCGATATGGAGTATGGCATCCGCTTCGAGATCTGCGCCCAGCGGCTGGATGCGAACGGTCGTGCGCTCGACAAGTGCGACATCCCGTATATTTGAGGCAGGGCCCGCTTTCGCCATCCGCAAACTTGCCATATTGCGCTGTTGTTTAGCGCTGTAACGGTGTGTAAAACTGCGGCAAGCCCCGGGGAAAATCCCTATAGTTGGCTATTGGGAGGAACTTTATTATGAAAAGCTTGTTGATATTGCCTGTCGTCGCAGCGGTGCTGGCCGGCTGTGCCGCGCCGGGCCCATACTATGTCGCGCAGCCTGTGGATGCAAATGGCTGGCGCACTGTGTCGGTGACGCCGGTGCCGGTTGGTACCGGTGCCAGTGGCGGTTCGCGCGTGACTTATACGACGGAAGATGTGCCGACGACCACGTACTCGCAGCAACCCGTGTATGTGCAGCAGCAGCCGGTGTATGTGCAGTCGCCGGTCTACGTGCAGTCGCCGATCTATGCGGCGCCGCCTTCTTATTACTATCCGCCCGTGTCGATCGGGCTGGACTTCATGTTCTCGAACCACCGCGGTGGCGGCTGGGGCGGACGAGGCTGGGGCGGTGGCCGCGGCTGGGGCCGTCGCTGATCGGTTTGCCGGCTCAGTGCAGCCGGTTCAGTGCAGCCGGCTCAGTGCAGCCGGTTCAGTGCAGCAGGAAGAAGGTGCTATGGGTCAGCATGTCCGCCGAGCACAGCAGGTAGGTGGATACGCTGACCAGACCGAGCAGGATGGTGCCGAAAGTAAGTGGAATGTGCCGTGCCATGATGGGCTCCTTTTGATTTAAGTTCATCTTAAGGGACCAGCAAGACGGCGTCATCGGCAAAAAGGTGGTAACACTTGTAGGACGAATGCCCGTCGCGATGCGCAGCCAGTCTGGCCTGCGCATTTTTTTCGCCCGTCCGTTCGCGCTAGCGGCGGCCGAACGTGATCTGCGTGCCTTCCGGCGCGGTATCGAGCGCGTTGGAAATGGTCAGCCAGTGCGTCAGGCTTTCCGGCTGTTTGATGGTGATGCCGGCGCCGTCGATGTAGCCGATCAGTTCCAGCGAAGCCGCGTCCATCTTGCCCTTCGATACGGTCGGCGCCACCATCACCAGGCGATCATAGGCCTTGCGGATCTTGTTTTCCCACTTGTGCAGGCTGGTTTCGTCGAAGCGGTTCGCCTCGAAATACACGGTCAGCGAGCCATCCGGATTGCCGAAGCCGACGATGCCGGCGCCCTTGCGGATGGTCGAGGAACCGGCGAGGTCGAACGCCTCGGTAGGCACGAACACGCCGGCGCGACCGTCAAGGCCTGGACGCTCGACCGGGGTGTCCTTGCTGTAGGTGGTGAATTCTTTGAGGGTGGGGCTGGCGGCGGACATGATCTTTGCGGAGGGAATGCGATACCGTATTCTAGCGGTAAATAAATGCCTTGAAGCAATTTCTTTTAGTTACTTTCACGCTTCGTGGTTGATACCGATCATGTCACTCGCAATCCGAGCTCGGCCAGCAGCTCCGATGCTTGCCGATGCGATATCAAAGCCCCTTGGAAAAGCTTCACGTCGGCCAGTTTCAGGCCGCCCAGGTCCGCCTCGCGCAAGTCCGCGTTGTCGAAGCGTGCCTGTTTGAGGTTGGCGCTGCGCACGCTGCCGCCTTCGAAGACGGCGTCGCGGAAGTCGCAGCCGGCCAGGTCGGCGTCGCTGAAATCAAGCTGCTTCAGCGTGCTCTTGCGGAACGACATCCGGCGCAGGTCCGCGCCGATCAGCAGGCACTCTTCGAACGTCAGGCCCAGATGGGCCGCTTCTTCGAAGTTCGCGCCCGTCAGCTTGCAGCCTTTCAGCAGGGCGGCGGCCATCCGGCTGCGACGCCAGCTGCTGTTGTTCAGGTCGCAGCTGTGGAACTGCGCATCGGTGAGGTCGGCCGCCTCGAAGTCCGCTTCGCGGCCCCGGCAGCGGCGCCAGGTGGTCTGCGACAGAGTGGCCGCATAGAACGACGTCTCGGCCAGGCTGCAACTGGTGAACGAGGCACCGCGCAGGTCCAGGCGGGACAGGTCGGCGCCATCGAGGTCGCACTCGTCGAAATGGGCCGTGCCTTGGGCGAGATAAGCTTCGATGTCCGCGCGGGATAAGGTTGCGCCAGCGATATGCATGAAACGGCTCCGTAAAACAAAAAAGGCCACATGCCGAAGCACATGACCTTTCTCGCGGAATTCGGTGGGGTGGCTGATGGGGCTCGAACCCACGACAACAGGAATCACAATCCTGGACTCTACCAACTGAGCTACAGCCACCACTGAACTACTTTCTGCCACACGCTTTCTGTGACAGAGGCCGCATTATACTAGGCCGATTGGCAACTGGCAAATCTAAATCCAAAGTTTCTCGAAAAATGGGGACGGACCCCATTTTCCTGGAAATATTGCCGGATTCATGCGGTCGCGGAGCCTAGCCAACTTGGAGCGGACCGCGTCGGACGACCTGTTTTCCAGGCGAAATTTCCTGGAAAACAGGGACTGTCCCTCATTTTCTTCTATTCGTCAGCCGACCTCGATAGCCTCGACCTGCGGCGCCAGCCCCAGCAGCCCGCGGAAGGCGTCGGCGAGGACGGCGGCGCTGGCGGTGGTGTAGCCGCGCAGGTGCGGCACGCCGGCGGGGCGGAGCAGGCCGGCGCCTTCCAGCAGGCGGGCCAGCTGGCGGGCGACGGCGTCGCCGGTGTCGATCAAGGTCACGGGTGCTGGCGAGTGCGCGGCAGCGATGTCGCGGATGATGTGTTCGACGAACGGGTAGTGCGTGCAGCCCAGCACCAGCGTATCGGCGCCGCCATCGAGCAGCGGCATCACGTACTGTTCGAGCAGCGCCCTGGTTGCATCGGAGCCCAGCTCGCCCAGCTCGATCTGGTCGACCAGCCCGATGCAGGGCTGCAGCAGGAACTCGGCCTGTGTGCCGGCCGAGATCTGGTCGCGCAATTGAAGGAATTTTTCGCTGTGCAGCGTGCGGTCGGTGGCAAGCACGCCCACATTGCCGGTCTGCGTAACAGCCGCGCCGGGCTTGAGGCCCGGTTCGACGCCGACGATCGGCATTCCCGGCCACTCGGTGCGGATGGCCTTGATGGCAGCCACGGTCGCCGTGTTGCAGGCGACGACCAGCGCCTTGGCGCCTTGCCCGAACAGGAAGGCGGCGACGGCCAGCGAGCGCTGGATCACCGATTCCTCCGACCGGTCGCCGTAAGGCGCGTAACCGGAATCGGCAAAATAAATCAGGTGTTCATGCGGCAGCTGCGCGTGGATATGCCGCAGCACCGACAGCCCGCCCACGCCGGAATCGAACACGCCGATCGGCGCCTCCGCAGCAGGGGAGTGGACGGGCTGCGTCATGGCTTACGCCGGAACAGCCGCGTTCTTCAGCGACTCGATCTTCACCGACCATTCCTTCGGCCCCGTGTTGTGCACCGAGGTGCCGGTGGAATCCACCGCCACGGTGACCGGCATGTCGACGACGTCGAACTCATAGATCGCTTCCATGCCCAGGTCAGCGAAGCCGACCACCTTGGCGTGCTTGATCGCTTTCGACACCAGGTAGGCCGCGCCGCCCACCGCCATCAGGTAGGCCGACTGGTGCTTCTGGATCGATTCGATCGCCACCGGGCCCCGTTCGGCCTTGCCGACCATCGAGATCAGGCCGGTTTTCTCCAGCATCATGTCGGTGAACTTGTCCATGCGGGTTGCCGTGGTTGGACCGGCCGGGCCGACCACCTCGTCGCCCACCGGATCCACCGGGCCCACGTAATAGATCACGCGGTTGGTGAAGTCCACCGGCAGTTCTTCGCCTTTGGCCAGCATGTCCTGGATGCGCTTGTGCGCGGCGTCGCGGCCCGTCAGCATCTTGCCGTTCAGGAGCAGCGTCTGGCCCGGCTTCCAGGCAGCGACCTGCTCCTTGGTCAGCGTGTTCAGATCAACGCGCTTGGATTTTTCGGTATCCGGTGCCCACGACACATCCGGCCAGTCCGACAGCTTCGGCGGCTCGATATAGGCCGGGCCGGAACCATCCAGCACGAAGTGCGCGTGGCGCGTGGCGGCGCAGTTCGGGATCATCGCCACCGGCTTCGATGCCGCGTGCGTCGGGTACATATTGATCTTCACGTCCAGCACCGTCGTCAGGCCGCCCAGGCCCTGCGCGCCGATGCCCAGCGCGTTGATCTTGTCGCACAGTTCGATGCGCAGCTCTTCGAGCTTGTTTTGCGGGCCGCGCTTTTTCAGCTCGTACATGTCGATGTCTTCCATCAGCGACTCTTTCGCCAGCAGCATCGCCTTCTCGGCCGAGCCGCCGATGCCGATGCCCAGCATGCCCGGCGGGCACCAGCCGGCGCCCATCAGCGGCACGGTCTTCAGCACCCAGTCCACCAGCGAGTCGGACGGGTTCAGCATCACGAACTTGGTCTTGTTCTCGGAGCCGCCACCTTTGGCCGCCACGGCCACTTCGACGGTATTGCCTTCCACCAGTTCCATGTGGACGACGGCCGGCGTGTTGTCCTTGGTGTTCTTGCGCTCGAAGTGCGGGTCCGCCACGATCGACGCGCGCAGCTTGTTGTCGGCGAAGTTGTACGCGCGGCGCACGCCTTCGTTGACCGCATCCGTGACCGTGCCTTTGAAACCTTCGAAGCGCACGCCCATGCCGATCTTCAGGAAGACGTTGACCATGCCGGTATCCTGGCAGATCGGCCGCTTGCCCTCGGCGCACATGCGCGAGTTCGTCAGGATCTGCGCGATCGCATCCTTGGCAGCAGGGCTCTGCTCCGCGTCGTACGCGCGGGCCAGGTGCTGGATGTAGTCGGCGGGATGGTAGTAGCTGATGTACTGCAGTGCGGCGGCTACGGATTCGATCAGGTCGTCTTGCTTGATGATGGTCATGGGTAAACTCATTTAGCGGTTGGCTGGGGCAGTACGTGAATCAGTGCTTCGATTGGTGGGTCATGGACATCAGATGGTCCGTGTACGCGATGGCCATCGCGGACAGCAGGAACACCACGTGGATGATGGTCTGGTACATCAGCGTCTTCTCGTCGTACGAGCCGGCGTTGATGAAGGTTTTCAGCAGGTGGATCGACGAGATGCCGATGATCGCCATCGCCAGCTTCGTCTTCAGCACGGAGGCATTCACGTGCGACAGCCATTCCGGCTGGTCGGGGTGACCTTCCAGGTGCATGCGCGACACGAAGGTCTCGTAGCCGCCGACGATCACCATGATCAACAGGTTCGAGATCATCACCACGTCGATCAGGCCCAGCACCACCAGCATGATGGTGGTTTCGTTCAGCTTCGTCGGCAGCGGCGTGTTCGGCACGGCGACGGCCTGGAAGATATGCTGCAGCGACGTTTCGTTACCGAGCACGGCGCCGATCAGGTCTTTCAGCTCGACCCAGAAGTGGAAGACGTACACGCACTGCGCGAGGATCAGGCCCAGGTAGAGCGGCAGCTGCAGCCAGCGGGACATGAAGATGAAGGCGGGCAGAGGGCTGAGGCGCGGGCCATTCGGGCGGTTCGGGTCGGTCATTTTGCTGCGGAGCTCCAGATGGGTGAGGCAATAAAAACTGCCGACATTCTACACGCGCTGCTGCACTGCCGCACCGTCGGGCGCGCCTTTTAGAGGGGGCGTGCACACGAGCCGGCGAGAGTGAGTAGAATGGAATGATTGACTGGTTTGCCATGGCGCCCGCAGCGCCGGGGTGTAAGCAGGCTGTAAGGGCTGCGCCTTAAGGTTTTGGCAAACAAACCAAAATGGAGACAAGCATGACAGTTGAGAAAAGCGCACCAGCACAAGCTGGCGAGCAGCAGGGCCTCGTCGAAACGCGCATCTTCCAGCCACCCGCGCAGTTTGCCGCGCAGGCCGCCGTGTCCGGCATGGAGGGCTACCAGGCCTTGTGCGATGAGGCGGAACGCGACTACGAAGGCTTCTGGGCCCGCCTCGCCAAAGAGAACCTGGAATGGCAGACGCCGTTCACCCGCACCCTCAACGAAGACAACGCGCCGTTCTACAAATGGTTCGAGGACGGCAAGCTGAACGCCTCCTACAACTGCCTGGACCGCAACCTCGCCAACGGCAACGCCGACAAGACCGCGATCATCTTCGAGGCGGACGATGGCGCCGTCACCAACGTCACCTATAAACAGCTGCACGAGAAGGTCAGCAAGTTCGCCAACGGCCTGAAGTCGCTGGGCATCAAGAAGGGCGACCGCGTGGTGATCTATATGTCGATGTCCGTCGAAGGCGTGGCCGCGATGCAGGCCTGCGCGCGCATCGGCGCCACGCACTCGGTGGTGTTCGGCGGCTTCTCGGCCAAGAGCCTGCAGGAGCGCATCATTGACGCGGGTGCGGTGGCAGTGATCACCGCCGACGAGCAGCTGCGCGGCGGGAAGCACCTGCCGCTGAAAGCCATCGTCGACGAAGCGCTGGGCATGGGCGGTTGCGACACGATCAGGAACGTCATCGTCTACAAGCGCACCGGCGGCGCGGTGGGCTTCAAGGGAGGCCGCGACGTGTGGCTGTCCGACCTGGTGGAGAACCAGTCGGCCGACTGCGAACCGGAATGGGTGGATGCGGAGCACCCGCTGTTCATCCTGTATACGTCCGGCTCCACCGGCACCCCGAAAGGCGTGCAGCATTCGACGGGCGGCTACCTGCTGTGGTCCGCGCTGACGATGAAGTGGACCTTCGACATCAAGCCGGACGACGTGTACTGGTGCACCGCCGATATCGGCTGGATCACCGGTCACACCTACATCACCTATGGCCCGACGGCCGTCGGCGCCACGCAACTGATCTTCGAAGGCATCCCCACCTTCCCGCACGCGGGCCGCTTCTGGGAGAACGTGGCCAAACACAAGGTCACGATCTTCTACACGGCGCCGACGGCGATCCGCTCGCTGATCAAGGCATCGGACGCGGACGACAAGGTGCATCCGAAGAGTTTTGATTTGTCGTCGCTGCGCCTGCTGGGCACCGTCGGCGAGCCGATCAACCCGGAAGCGTGGATGTGGTACTACCGTAACGTGGGACGCGAGCTGTGCCCGATCGTGGACACGTTCTGGCAAACGGAAACGGGCGGCCACATGATCACGCCGCTGCCGGGCGCAACGCCGATGGTGCCGGGTTCCTGCACGCTGCCGCTGCCGGGCATCATGGCGGCGATCGTCGACGAATCCGGCGCGGACGTGGCGAACGGGCAGGGCGGCATCCTCGTGGTGAAACGTCCGTGGCCTTCGATGATCCGCACGATCTGGAACAATCCCGAGCGCTTCAAGGCCGGCTACTTCCCCGAAGAATTCGGCGGCAAGTACTACCTGGCCGGCGACGGCGCGATCCGCAACAAGGACACCGGCTACTTCACGATCACGGGCCGCATCGACGACGTGCTGAACGTGTCCGGCCACCGCATGGGCACGATGGAAATCGAGTCGGCGCTGGTGGCCAATCCACTGGTGGCGGAAGCGGCGGTGGTGGGCCGTCCGGACGACACGACCGGCGAATCGATCTGCGCCTTCGTCGTGCTCAAGCAATCCCGCCCGACCGGCGAAGAAGCGAAGAAGATCGCCGCCGACCTGCGCGCGTGGGTGGGCAAGGAGATCGGCCCGATCGCGAAACCGAAAGAGATCCGCTTCGGCGACAACCTGCCGAAAACCCGCTCCGGCAAGATCATGCGCCGCCTGCTGCGCGTGCTGGCCAAGGGCGAGAACATCACGCAGGATGTGTCCACGCTGGAGAATCCGGCGATCCTGGAGCAGTTGAAGGAAGCTTCGTAAGCTGCATCTGCGGCGTCGCTGGATACAACGCGACGCCGCATCGGAGTTCCCTGGCCGCCAGGGGACTGTCCCCGGTTCTTCTTGCTTGGGGACTGTCCCCGGGCTTGCATCTGTTACCAGTGCCGGCAATCTTGTCTTGCGCCAAAAAAACTTTGCACTCCTGAGCCTAGCTGCTATAATCTGCGCCTCTCGCTAGTCGGGAAAAGCAGGAGAGATGGATGAGTGGTTGAAGTCGCACGCCTGGAAAGCGTGTATAGGTTCATAGCCTATCCGGGGTTCGAATCCCCGTCTCTCCGCCAGAAAATCAAGCAAAAAGCCACCCTCGGGTGGCTTTTTGCTTTCTGGCGCAGAGAAGCAAGGCCCCTGCGGGCCTTGCGCCGGGGATTCGAAGACACGCGCCTGCCAGCGCGGGGCTCCCCGAATCGCCCATCTGTCGTTGAAGTTGTTCGCCGCGCAGCGGCGGACAACTTCAACGGCGCCGCGCGCCGAGGGCGCGCGTTCTTCACTCCGTTCAGAAGTGCGGTAAAGCAGCAAGCCGCCGTAGGCGGCCTGATGCTTTACCAGAACGTCCCGCGCTTGCGCGCCCAAGAACGTCCCGCGCTTGCGCGCCCAAGAACGTCCCGCGCTTGCGCGCCCAAGAACGTCCCGCGCTTGCGCGCTCAGCCGTTTGCGCATCCGCTGCCGCTCAGCCGTTTGCGCACCCGCTGCCGCTTAAGCATTTGCGCACCCGCTGCCGCTCAATCCCCTCTCGCGCCCGCTTCCCCTGAATCCCCTCCCGCGCCCCCGTTCCATCCCCGCTCTCCATCGTTCCTGTTTTTTCCTAATATTGGGATTTTTTTCGTCAGAAAAACGTGCTATATTTTCTGACATGAGCCCTCCACGACCAGCCCTGAGCGAACAACCTGTCACGCAACGACCACCTGCGCCTACCAGCGTGGACAAGGCTGTTCGTGACGAAGTCAGCGCAAGCGACGCTGGGAAAGTATTCAGCCCGGTCGATTTCCTTCACCTGGGCACCCGGGCAGCCGTCGACAAGGCGCTGTCGCGTTTAGCAGCCGCCGGAACGCTACGGCGGATAGCGAGAGGCCTGTACGACGTGCCCCGCACGCACAAGATTCTGGGGCCTTTGCTGCCATCCACCGATGAAATTGCGAAGGCGATCGCCGACAAGGGCAGTTTGAAGTTGCAACCCTCGGGGGCTTATGCAGCCAACTTGCTTGGACTCACAGAACAGGTACCGATGAAGCTGGCGTTCCTTACCGACGGCGTGTCAAGAACGATCCATATCGGCAAACAGTCCATTCTGCTGAAGCATACGACACCGCGCAATATGGCGACTGCGGGACGGATCAGTGGCCTGGTGATCCAGGCATTACGGCATTTCAAACAAGCCCATGTGGACGATCAGCTTGTGGCCAAGCTAAAAACCAGACTTGGCGCACAGGACAAGGCGGTTCTGCTTGAGGATGCCTCCCTGGCGCCGGCATGGATTGCCGATATCATGCGCCGCATTGCGGAAGATGGGGATTGAGGTATGCGAGAGTTGCTCGACTTATCCAGCGAAGATCAGAAGCTGGCGATGGAGCAAACGGCGGCTCGCAAGGGCTGGGCGGCATCCAGCGTCGAAAAGGATTTCTGGGTTTGCTGGACTTTGGAGCAATTGTTTGCACTGCCAGAATTGAGCGGGCACCTTACGTTCAAGGGAGGAACTTCGCTGTCCAAGGCATGGGGGCTGATCGACCGCTTCTCCGAGGACATCGATTTGACTATCGGACGCGAAGCGTTGGGCTTCGGCGGCGAACAAAGTCCGGAGCGGGCGCCCAGCGCGAAACAGCAGACGAAGAGGCTGAAAGCGCTGAGGGCGGCCTGCGGTGAACTTGTTCAGAACATCTTGTTGCCGAGGTTGCACGAGCGCTTTGTTACCGAACTGGGCAAGGACGGCTGGCAGCTGGTGATCGATCGTGATGATCCCGACATCCAGACGCTGCTATTTTCCTACCCGTCGCACTTTGGCACCGAGCCGGCGCGGTATGTCCGCCCGGTCGTCAAGATTGAATTCGGTGCCCGTTCTGATCCATGGCCTACGCACGAGCGGGCTATCCAGCCAGTCATTGCGGACGTCTTTCCGCAGATTTTTACCCAGCCAGAAATAATGGTGCATACGTTAGCGCCAGAACGAACCTTTTGGGAAAAGGCCATGCTGCTGCATGAAGAAACTTACCGGCCCGCAGACAAGCCGAGGCGACCAAGAATGGCGCGGCATTATTACGACGTGTATCGCTTGATCGAAGCGGGCATCGGCGTGAGGGCGGTTGCGGATCACGAACTGTTCGATCAAGTGCTGGCGCATCGGCGCGTCTTCTTCCCGCAAGGCTGGGTCGATTACAGCACGGTTACGCAAGATACGCTGCGTTTGCTGCCTTTGCCAGGGCAGCAACAGGAATGGCAGCAGGACTATGCCGCGATGCAAGCGGAAATGTTCAGCCAGATTCCGCCGGACTTCGATGCCGTGCTGGAAGTCATCCGGTATTTTTCCGTGACAGGCAGTTCGGCTCGGACTTGACTAAGGAAGGCCGGTCCAGGGAGCAAACCATGACCTTCACTGGTCTGCATTGTCACCGGCCTCACCCAACCGGGCGCTTCCGCCCTTCAAATACCTACAGAATAGCCACCCACCGATAACCTGCCGGGAGCCCCATGTCCACCCTCAACAAAGAGACGCTGAGCGCCGCCAACGCCGCAGTCACCGCCGGCGACAACGAAACCTTCCTGTCCTTCTGCACCGACGACATCATCTGGTCCACGATCGGCGGCGAGACTTTGCACGGCAAAGAAGCCGTCCGCGCCTGGATGAAAAAGGAATATGTGGAGCCGCCCGAATTCAGCGTGCACCAGCTGATCGCCGACGGCGACTTCGTGGCCGCCCTGGGCGACATCACCTCGAAAGATGAAAGCGGCAAGCCGGTAGCCAACAGCTACTGCGACGTGTGGCGCTTCCGCGACGGCAAGATGGCCGAGTTGAAGGCGTTTGTGATCGAGGTATCAAAGTAGGGACGCACCCCGTTCGAAAGTGCGGTAAAACAGCAAGCCGCCGTTCGAAGGCCTGCTACCGCCCCGACACCAGCCGCGCAAACGCCGCCCGAAACCCCTCCGCAGCAGCCTGAGCGCGCGGCGCCCCGACATCGAAGCTGCAATGGCACAGCGCCGGCGCGCCGGCCAATCCGGCCCCCGCCAGCATATGCTCGGCGCGGAGAGCACCGAGCATTCCGTCCAGCATGACGTTCTGCATATCGAGCGCGGCATTATCGGTATGCCCGGCATCGAGCACGCTGGGCGCGAACGCCATCGTCACGGCGCCGAAGCGGATGGCTTCGCGCATGGCCACGCGCGTGGCGCGGCGGAGCAGGTCGCCATCCAGTGCGGCCGGATCGCCCAGGCCGATGACCAGGACGGCCCGCGCCGCCACGCCGGGCGGTGGCGACGTTACCAGCAGCGTTTCCATCGGCTGGGCGCGGAAGGCGCCCGCCGCCCGCAACCGCGACAGATGACCGTCCAGCGCCTGGTCCAGCGCCAGCAGGCCACCGGTCATGCCGGCGCCATCCATCTCGTGCTCGAACATGCACGCGATGCTGAGGTCGACCTCCGCCTGCGCCGGACCCCAGGCAACCACATCGAACACGACATCGTCCGCTGTGCCGATCAACAGGCGGCTGGGCGTGGCCATGCCGGCTCCCGCTGCATCAACCCTTGATGAAGGCGAGGATATCCGCATTGATCACGTCTGCGTGCGTGGTCGGCATGCCGTGCGGGTAGCCTTTGTAAGTCTTCAGCGTGCCGTTCTTGAGCAGCTTGGCCGACAGCGGTCCGGAATCGGCGTAAGGCACGATCTGGTCGTCGTCGCCGTGCTGCACCAGGACCGGCAGCGTGATCTTCTTCAGGTCGGCGGTGAAATCGGTCTGCGAGAACGCCACCACGCCATCGTAGTGCGCCTTGGCGCCGCCCATCATGCCCTGGCGCCACCAGTTCTGGATGATGCCTTCCTGCGGTTTTGCACCCGCGCGGTTGAAGCCGTAGAACGGGCCGGACGGCAGGTCGCGGTAGAACTGGGCACGGTTGGTGGCCACCTGCTTCTGGATGCCGTCGAACACTTCCTTCGGCAGGCCGCCCGGATTGGACGGCGACTTGACCATCAGCGGCGGCACCGCGGCGATCAGCACCGCCTTCGCAGCGCGCGACTGGCCATGGCGTGCCAGGTAGCGCACCACTTCGCCGCCGCCGGTCGAGTGGCCGACGTGGATCGCGCCCTTCAGGTCGAGGTGGTTGACGACGGCCGCGAGATCGTCCGCGTAGTGGTCCATGTCGTGACCGGTGCCGACCTGGCTGGAGCGGCCGTGGCCGCGGCGGTCGTGGGCGACGACGCGGAAGCCCTGCTGCACGAAGAACATCAGCTGGGTGTCCCAGTCGTCGGAGCTGAGCGGCCAGCCGTGCGAGAACACGATCGGCGTGCCGCTGCCCCAGTCCTTGTAGAAGATCTCGACGCCATCCTTGGTCCTGACGGTGCCAGTGGTCAACGGGCCGACCTCCTTCTTGCCGGATTGGGCGCCCGCCGCGGCCTGGGCCGGGGTGATCGAGCTCATCCAGGCCAGCGGCAGGGCGGCAGCGCTGCCCGTGGCGGCCAGCACATGGCGCCGTTTCTGGTTGATACTGCCATCGTCTTGGTTTGCCATGTGGTGATACTCCTTGGTGGTAGGTGGTGGCCAGGCGGCGCACTGCGGCTGCCGCGAACGATGCTGGCGCGATCGGCATGTGCCGCGCTTGCCAACGTGTCCATTGTCCGAGCAGACGCGCTGGCGGTCCAGTCCTCCGAAGGTATAGGCCGGGAGCCATAAAAGCGGGGAGTGAATACCCCCCGGAAAGGAGAGCTCGGTTACCACCACGCCACGGTGCCTGCCATCGAGCGCTTGACCCGCGCCGCGATATCGGCGCAAATTGCACCACGGGCCGCCCCCCTTTTTTTCCCTTCATCGGAGACAAACATGGTCAGCAAAAACACGATCTGCCTGTGGTTCGACGGTACGGCCGAAGAAGCCGCCAACTTCTATGCCGCCACCTTTCCCGATAGTGCCGTCACCGCCGTCCACCGCGCGCCGGGCGACTACCCGGCCGGCAAGGAGGGCGGCGTGCTGACGGTGGAGTTCACCGTGATGGGCATCCCTTGCCTGGGCCTCAACGGCGGGCCGGCCTTCCGCCACAGCGAAGCGTTCTCGTTCCAGGTCGCCACCGACGACCAGGAGGAAACCGACCGCCTGTGGCGTGCGATCGTCGGCAACGGCGGGGAGGAGAGCGCCTGCGGCTGGTGCAAGGACAAGTGGGGGCTCTCGTGGCAGATCACCCCGCGCGCATTGACAGCGGCCTTCACCGACCCCGACCGGGCGGCGGCGAAGCGTGCATTCGAAGCGATGATGCAGATGCGGAAGATCGATATCGCGGCGATCCAGGCGGCGCAGCGCGGCTGATTTTTACAGCGTCAGCCTGATGCAGGGGCCGGGCAGGTTCAAGCCTGCGCCGCCCGCAGCCTCTCTTGTTCGAGCATCCGTTCCGCCATCTTTCGCAATGCCCGCAACTGCTCCTGCACCGACTCGATCGACTCCCGGTCGGACGACCGCTGGGCACTCTGCGATGGCACGCCGCCGTCATTGCCCGGCGTGCCAGCGGACGCCTCTTCATCATGCACCGCCTCCGCATCGGCCGCCGACACATCCTCGCTGCCGGTGGCAACCGGATCGGCGTCGGCCGCCGCCTGCTGCTCGGCATACGCCGCGCGGCCTTCGCCATGACTGTCGCTGCTAGCGCTGCCGCCATCGCCGGCAGGCGCCGGACTTGCCGCAGCCGCCGGCGCCGCAACCGAAGCGGCAGGCGCACTGGACGAACTCGAGTTCAGCGCAGCGGCCGCCTGCTTCAACTCCGCACCCAGCTGCCGGAGCTCCTGCAGCACCGCCTTCGCCGCAGCGCCGCCCAGCGTGACGAGCAGCATTTTCAACTGCGCGATGCGCTCCTTGATCTGGGCAATCCGTTCGCGTGCCATGTCCTGCGCTATCTTCTGCGCCGATACGCCGCGCATGCCGCCGGCACCGGACACCGACGCTGCCTGCTGGCGCGCCGCCGCCGTTTCTTCCTGCCTGGCCTTGGCCAGTTCGGCCTCGACGGCTTCCGCCTCGCGCCGCCGGCGCTCGGCCGCGGCGGCCTGATCGGCAGTGCGCTGGGCCGCCTGGAGAACTGCGGTCGAGCGCTTGAGAGACACGGGGAGCATGATTAACCTCACTGAACATTGAAAGACCTTGTCACTGAAGGGCGACGCAAAAGGCCATTTAATTAAGTGTTGGTATATGGCTGATCCGACAAGCCGGAGGTGATCGGTGCCGTCATGATCCTGTCACACTCGCTCCTTATCATCCCCTCAATTTTTCCGCCTCATCAACAATCGAAGGGTCTCACAATGCATCACGCCAGCCAGCCGTGCCGTCTTCCTCTCGTCATCGCCATCAGCGCCATGCTCGCGCTGAGCGCCTGCGGCGGCTCCGATCACGCTGCTGACACCGCAGTCGTGATGCCGGCGGCACCGGCCGACCAGGGCGCGGCCGACACTGCACCAGTGCCGGCGGTACCGGCCTTCGTGGACACGATTGCAACTAACCAAAGGGGTGATGCCCGCTACGCCACGCTGGCGACGAATGCCGGCGTGCGCGTGCTGGGCGGCATGCTGGAGATCTGGAAGCCGCTGACGGAGATCGTCGATGCCGGCGTGACCGCACCGGCCGTGGATGGCTTCCCGGCCGTCGTCGAATCGGCATGGACGGGTGTGCCGAACGACGGCAAGAACGGCGGCACGGTGGTCAACGCCGCCATCCACAACGCCAATATCGATTACGTCATCAAGGCCACCACCAGCCGCACCGCCGACCAGGCGCTGATGGCCTACCTGGATGACCGCCGCGGCAAGGGCTACAGCGTCACCGAAGGCATGGGCCCGCTGACCACCGCATGGCGCAGCGCCACGCGCCAGACCACCACGATCAACACGATGCCGGCCGATGCCACCACCGTCAAATACGAAGACGGCGGCAACAACAACGGCATCGGCGGCGATGCCAATGGGGACTTCGGCAAGGTGGTCGACCTGGTCAACTCGATGGGCAACAACGGTTCCACCGAACCGGCCAAGCGCTTCTACAAATACGCGCGGCCGTTCCGCTGGAGCAGTCAGGTCGTGGTGGTCCCGCAGCTGGAACCGGCCAAGAGCACCACGCCGGCCACCGACGGCGGCTTCACCAGCGGCCACTCCGCCGAAGCCACCCGCAACGCGATCGGCATGGCCTACGTGCTGCCGGAGCGTTACCAGGAACTGGTCGGCCGTGGCCTGGAACTGGGCGAAAGCCGCATCCTGGCCGGCATGCACTCGCCGCTGGACGTCATCAGCGGCCGCGTGCAGGCACAGGCCATCGCTGCCGCCAACCTGATCGCCGCCAGCGCCACCACGCGCAGCGCGGCCGTCACGCAGGCCCACACGACGCTGATGAAGCTGACCAGCACGACGGCTGCCACCTTCCCGGCCTACGCAGTATCCGGCACGGCCGCCAATGACCGCTTCTCCGACTACGCCGCGAGCCGCGCCAACTACGTGCGCCGCATGACGTACGGCCTGCCGCAGATCGGCGCCACCACCGCGCCGGCCGTGGTGCCGAAAGGCGCCGAAGTGCTGCTGGAAACCCGCCTGCCTTACCTGAGCGAAGCGCAGCGCCGCGTGGTGCTGAAGACCACGGCGATCGCTTCCGGCTATCCGGTGCTGGACGATGCGGAAGGGTGGGGCCGCATGAACCTGTTCGCCGCTGCCGAAGGCTATGGCGTCTTCACCGGTAACGTCGTCATCAACATGGACGCCAGCAAGGGCGGCTTCAGCGCGGCCGACCGCTGGCGCAACGACATCACCGGCAGCGGCAAGCTGGTCAAGCAAGGCACCGGCGCGCTGAAACTGGGCGGCAAGAACGCCTGGACGGGGGGCACGCAAGTCGAGGGCGGCACGCTCGAAGCATTGTCGGCCACCGCATTCGGCAGCGGCGACGTGTACGTGGCCAGCGGCGGCACCGTGATCAGCAACGCGCCGGCGGCGCTGGCCGTGGGCGGCAAATACTCGCACCTGGCCGGCGCCACGCTGGAACTGCGCCTGGGCGCCGGCGGGCAGGGTTACCTGGCCGTCACCGGCGCGGCCACCATCGGCGGCGGCACGCTGCGCGTGAAATTCCGGGACGGCTACAAGCCGGCTGCCGGCACCACTCTCACGGTGATCAGCGCGGGCAGCGTGAAAGGCTACTTCCAGACCATCACGGTCGACGGCTATACCGTCACGCCGAGCTATACGTCGAAGGGGCTGGAGCTGCGGCTGGGCGCTTGAGCACTCCCCGGCGCACCCCGCAGGGCCAACGGCACCGCCCTGGCCCAGCGATTGGACGACAGCGAAAACGTCAGCGACCGCACCTGGTGATACCAGCCGGCCGGCACGTACAGCATGTCGCCGGGGCCGACGATGCATGCGATCGTCGTGGCCTGGCGGGCCAGCGGAAACCGGTCGAAGTCCGGCGCCTCGGGATCGAACGGGGAGCCGAACAGGATCGCGTTGGCCTCATTCGGGTACAGGAATTCGTCGTGATGGGGCGGCGCCAGCGTGATCCGCTTGGTGCCCCAGATCTGCGCGAACAGGTTGTCGTCGTAGTCGCAATGCAGCGGCGTCACCGTGCCGGCGGGGCCCAGCCAGAAGCGGGGCGGGCCGATCTTGTCGAAGTATGAAGGCCAGTGGCACAGCCGGTTCAGTTCGCGCAGTTCCAGGTTGCCCAGGTACGGCGGCAAATCCTCGGTGCCGGCGGCCACCAGGTCGAGATACTCGACCATGCTCATGTCCTGCATCGCCCGGTCCGCGGCGAACGCGGTGTTGATGTAGTCGCCCACGCGGGCGCGCACGGGCAGGTGGCTGTAGTGGTCGCGCAGCGTCTGCACGTCCAGCGCCGTCAGCGGCCACCGGTCGACGATGCCGGTCATCAGGAACGGCAGGCCTAGCGCCGCCCGTTCCCGGAAAGCTGCCGGCGCAAGCGCCTTGATGCGCGGTATGTCGGTTATCGACGGCAGGGCGCGCGAGGCGGCCTTGATCGCATCGCGCATCTTCTCGATGGATTCCACGCCACGCACCTGCGCATCCTTGCGCTCGCGCGCCGCCTTGTGGGCCGCACGGTCCGCGGCCGCCGCTTCCGATTCCTGCCTGGTGGGCGGCAAGCGCGCCACGTTCTTCTCTGCCGACATATCCTGATGATTAAAGCTGATCGCAACCCGTGATTGTAGCGTTCATGCGCCGCGCGACACCAGCACGCGGTCGATCAGGCCATAGTCGGCGCCCTCGGCGGCGGACATGTAGTTGTCCCGGTCCGAGTCCTTTTCGATCCGCGCCAGCGTCTGGCCGGTGCGTTCGGCCAGGATGCTGTTGATGCGGTGGCGCTGGTACAGCACCTCGCGCGCCTGGATTTCGATATCGGCGGCCACGCCCTGCGAGCCGCCGTGCGGCTGGTGGATCATGATGCGGGCATTCGGCAGCGCATAGCGCTTGCCGATCGTGCCCGCCGCCAGCAGGAACGAGCCCATGCTGGCGGCAAAGCCCGTGCACAGCGTGGATACATCCGGTTTGATGAACTGCATCGTGTCGTAGACCGCCATGCCGGCATACACGGAGCCGCCCGGCGAATTGATGTACAGCGAAATGTCCTTGTCCGGATTGGCCGACTCGAGGAACAGCAGCTGCGCGACGATCAGGTTGGCCGACTGCTCGGTGACTTCGCCCACCAGGAAGATCACGCGCTCCTGCAGCAGGCGCGAATAGATGTCGAAGGCGCGTTCGCCGCGCGACGTTTGCTCGACAACGGTGGGCACCATGCCCAGGCCCAGCGGAGAATTTGCAGTCATGATTGTCCTTTCGCGGTAAAGTAGGATGACTGAGTGAGATGACTGCCCGCTTGACGCATGCCGCACACGCCGCGTGACGCCGCAAAAAATAAATCGCCGGCTTGTCACGTTCCGGCCCCGCCGGGCGTCAAGTGGTACCAGCATCCCGACAGGAGAACCCCATGTCACGCACCACCGATACCGACTTGTTCGAACAGCTGCGCCCGCGCCTGACGGCGATCAGCTGCCGCATCGTCGGCAGCGAGGCGGAAGCGGAGGACATCGTGCAGGACTGCTTTCTGAAATGGCACGACAGCGCGCCCGCTGCGGTGGTCACGCCGGCGGCCTGGCTGACCACCGTGGTGCAGCACCGCTCGATCGACCGCCTGCGCAAGCGCGTGCGCGATGTCGCCGCCGCACGCACTGCGATGGAACTGGTGCCCGAGGTGCCGCCCGCGCTGCCGGAAGACGAGCTGCTGCGCCGCGCGGATATCGGCGAAGCGCTGGCGCGGTTACTGTCCCTGTCGCCCGCCGAGCGGCTGGCGCTGGTGCTGCATGAAGTCTTCGAATGCGACCATGCCGACATCGCCGCGGCACTCGGCACGAAGGTGGTGAACGCGCGCCAGCACCTGGCCCGCGCGCGGCGCCGGCTGCTGGTGCAGGAGGGCGAAGCGTCGCCCGGGGAAAAGCTGAACCGCGAACTGGTGCGCCGCTTCCATGCCGCGCTCAACGGCCGGGACGTGCCGGCGATGGTGTCGCTGCTGGCGGCAGAGCAGCCGGTGTCCGTTTGCGATGCGCCGCCAGTGCGCGTGCAGCCGCGCGCCTGCGCGAACGATGCGTCGTACCGGCTTGCGCTGGCGGCTTAGGACTCAGGCAGCCTTCAGCCAGCGCGCCGCGGCCGTCACGATGGCATCGTGCAGGCTGCGCGTCAGCGGCGTCCGGATATGCCACTGATGCCAGTAGAGCGGCACGTCCAATGTCACGCCCGGCACCACGTCCACCAGCGTGCCATCTGCGAGCTCCTTGCGGATCTGGATCGCGGGTGCCATGCCATACGCGTGACCGGCCTTGATGAAGGCGACGAAGCCTTCGGCGCTGGGGAAGAAGTGGTGCGGCACGCCATCGGGCAAGCCCATCTGCCGCAGATACCGTTCGTGCAGCGTGTCGCTGCGGTCGTAGACGAGGGCCGGCGCTGCAGCCGACGTCGCGGCATTCAGGCCATCCGCGAACCACTGCCGGACAAACGCGGGCGTCGCCACGCAGCGGTAGGACATGACGCCCAGCGCCGTCATCGACGTGCCGGCCACCGGCTCGGCGGAACTGGTGACGCAGCCGACCACGCGCCCTTCGCGCAGGTGGCGCAGCGTCTGGTCCTGGTCGTCGATGCTGACGTCGACCAGGCAGCACGGCACGCTCAATAACTGCGCCAGCGCATCAGGCAGCCACGTGGCGGCGCTGTCGGCGTTGACGGCGATCGCCAGTTGCGGCAGGCGGGCGTTGGCCGGCGCCGCCGCTTCGAGTCCCGCTTCCAGCAACTGCACCTGGCGGTAGTGGGCAATCAGGCGGTGGCCGCGCGCCGTGGCTTGCGGGGGCTGGCTGCGGACGACCAGCAGTTCGCCGGCCGTTTCTTCCAGCGTGCGCAGGCGATGGGATACGGCGGGCTGGCTGATCGACAGCGCCGCTGCGGCGCGCTCGAAGCTGCCGTGCTCGACGACCGCGTCGAGTGCCGCGAGGCCCCGGTAATCCAGTAATCCCATGCCGCTGCCTTATCAAAGATCTGAATGTAGTATCAACATCATTCATTATACTTATCGACCTGTGCTGCCTATCATGGCCGCTTCATTCGTCTCCAATGCAAAAATCATGGCGCCATCGAAGGAAAATTACAGCATCACACTGGAACAGGCACACGGCGAATACGCCGTCTGCCGGCTGGACGCGCATGCAGCGATACCGGCATGGGCCGATGGCGCCGGCTTCGTGACGATCAGCCGCTCGGCACATGAATTGTCGATCGTCTGCCTGGCCGACCGCGTGCCGGCCGGTACGGTGCACGAAGGCGGCTGGACCTGCCTGCGCTTCGTCGGCCCGTTCGCCTTCGGTGCCACCGGCATCGTGCTGTCGGTGGTGCGCCCGCTGTCGGAAGGGAAGCTCGGTGTGTTCGTCGTCTCCACGTTCGACGGCGATCACCTGCTGGTCAAGACCGCCGACCTGCCCGAGGCGATCCGGTTACTGGCGGATGCAGGCCATGTCCTCACGCTGCCCGACGCGCTGGCGCCTTATCTGCAGTTCGACCAATACATAGACGGCAATGCGCCCGCCGTGGCAGCCAAGGCTGCGGAACTGGCAGCGGGCTGCGCGTCGGACGAAGCGATCGTCGCCAGCTGCTTCAGGTTCGTGCGCGACGCGATCCGGCACAGCGTGGACTTCAATCTCGCCCAGGTGACCTGCAGCGCCTCCGAAGTACTCGAACATGGCAGCGGCCTTTGTTATGCGAAGAGTCATCTGCTGGCCGCGCTGCTGCGGGCGAACGGCATTCCCACAGCGCTGTGCTACCAACGCCTGGCCGTCGGTGCCGACGGTCCGCCGTTCTGCCTGCACGGGCTCAATGCGGTCCACCTGAAGAACCACGGCTGGTACCGCATCGACGCGCGGGGCAACAAGCCGGGCATGGACGCACAGTTCCTGCCGCCCCGCGAGATGCTCGCTTATCCCGCATTGACTGCGCAGGAGCGCGATTTGCCGGAGCTGTGGGCCGCGCCCCTGCCGCAAGTGGTTGAGGCGCTGTCGCGATGCCGCACCGTCGAAGAGGTGGCACGCAACTGGCCGGATATCGCCTTGCTGCCGTAGTACTGACGTTTGCAGCGCAGGTCAGACTTCACCGGTATCCGGGAAGTGCAGCTGCACCAGTGTGCCGTGCTCCTCGCTCGATGAAATCTGCAGCGTCCAGCCGAAGCGCTCGCATACGCGCCGGGTAAGATACAGGCCAAGCCCCTGGCCGCCGCCATGCCTGGTGGAGTCGCGCAATGCCTGCGTGTAGCGCCGGGCGGCGGCGACCACGTCGAAGCCGGTGCCGCTGTCCTGGATGCTGAGGCACCGGTCGGCCAGCCGGATGGCGATCGTGCCCTGGTAGCTGTTCTCCGCCGCATTGCGCAGCAGGTTGCCGACGACGATGCGCAGGATCGCCTCGGGACACTGCACCCACTGAGGCTCCATCTGTTCGACGACGAAGCGCGCCTCCTTGCCGTCTAACAGATGCTCGTGGTCTTCGACCAGCACGGCGAGCAGCGCATCGAGCTGCGTGGTCTGCTGCACTGCCTTGCCATTCTCTTCCCTGGACAGGTAGAGCAGCGCCGCCATGATCTCCGTCAGGCTGCCGGTGGCCGAGCCGATGCGCTCCAGCGGCGCGATCGCACCCTGCGGCAGCTCGTACAGCCGGATCACGTCGACCGCGCCGGCGATCACCGCGATGGGCGTGCGGAATTCGTGGCTGGCCTGGTCCAGCAGGCTGCGTTCCCGTTCGATGAAGCGCTCCACGCGCGCCAGATGCCGGTTGACGACAACGGCGATGTCGTGCAGCTCGCGCAGCTCGAAGTGCGTGTCGATGCGCTGCGCCGGCTGTTCCGGATCGAGTTCGTCCATCCGCTGCGCCAGCGCCTGGATCGGCCGGCGCATGCTGCGGTACAGCCACAGCAGCGAACCGACGATCATGATCCCGCTGAGCAGCGCCAGCAGCGCGCTCCACAGCGCCGTCATGTTCTGGAAGTCCTCCAGATCGGTGATTTCCACGGCCATCACGAGCCGTTCGCCGCCCACCGGCGTCACGAGCACCGCGAAGCTGCGCACCGCATCGTAGCGATCGATCTCCTGCTCGTCGTGGAAGCCCGGCGGCAGCGCCGCGAAGTAGGCCGGCATGTCCGCCTCGGGCGCCGAACGGCCGACCAGCCAGCCGCGGATCGGGCCGGGCGGCGGCAACCGCCGGGTGTCCATGTACTGCTTCGTGCTCGCCTCCAGCAGCTCCCGCCAGATCGGGTGGACGATCATGTGCTGGCTGAGGCTCCCCTGCAGCGTCAGGCCGGCCACCAGGACGATGCCGAACAAGACGAACAGCATGCCGATCTTGCGTTCCAGGCTGCGCATGCGGCCCTGCGGTTGAACCGGCTTATTCATCGGCGGCACACAGCCGGTAGCCGCTGCCGGCCACCGTCCTCACCAGCTTGGTCGCCGCATCGCCATCGACGGCCTTGCGCAACATGTGCATATGCGAGCGCAGCACGTCGTTGTCGGGCACGCGGTCGGGCCAGATCAGTGCTTCCAGTTCTTCGCGGCGCACCAAGCCGGGCGATCGGCGCATCAGCAGTTCAAGCAGCTGGCGCCGCACCGGCGTCATCGCCACGGACCGGCCGGCGCGCGTTACTTCCAGCGTGCCGAGGTCGAAGCGCAGGTCGGCCACCTCCAGCACATCGGCCTTGACCTGCACGCCGGACGAGCGCTGCACCAGCACCCGCAGCCGGATCTCCAGCTCCGCCAGCGCGACGGGCTTGACGACGTAATCATCGGCACCCGTCGTGAAACCTTCGAGCTTGTGTTCCAGCTGGTCCTTCGCCGTGATCACGATGACGGGAATGGCCGAACCAAGATCCCTGCGCAGGCGTGCCAGCATCGTCATGCCGTCCATGCGGGGCATCATCCAGTCCAGCACCACCGCATCGTAGCGGTTGATGGCGAGCAGGCCGAGGCCCGATTCGCCGTCGGGCGCCGCATCGGGCTGGTGGCCGCAGGCTTCCAGGTAATCGTAGATATTGGCGGCCAGGGCGGGGTTGTCCTCGATGATGAGGATGCTCAGCGACTGCTTGATCATGGTGGCTGGACGTGCGCGCAAACGAAAGGAATAGATGGGCCAGTATCGCATGCTTGCCCCGGCAGGTCAGAAGCCGCGCGACACGCCGATGAAGGCCGAGAACGTGCCATTCGTGTCCTTCTCGACGAGGGGGCTGTCGCCGATCTTGCCCGGCACGTGCCGGTACGAGACATTGCCGATGACGGCCCAGCGGCCAGCAAACGGCTTCATGACATCGACGCCGATGCGCGGCACGACCGCACTGCCGGGCTGATAAGAGACGACGCCGCGCGCCACTTCCTCCGGCAGCGTGCCGAAATAATAGTTCGCCAGTTTTTTCGAGAGATGCGAGACAGCGACATGCGGCGTGATGCGCGCATTCCCCACCTGGAAGGGATAACCGTATTTGACGGATGCTTCGTAGCCCTTGCTGGCGCTGGTTACGTCGCCCTTGACGCCGAATTCCAGCTGCCCGGCCTTGCCGCGCCACGTGGCCGCAACGCCCAGATCGAGGCCATCGTCGCGGTCTTCCAGCTTGGCGCGGTCGACGCCCCGTTCGGCCAGTTCCGCGGTACCGAAGTCGTCGCGGTCGATGCCATCCATCCGTGCCGACAGCGTCGCATCCACGGTAAAGCCGTCGTGCCGGTACAGGTGCGCGCCGCCGCCGATGCCGCGCCAGAAGAAGCGCTCGCCTTCATAGGTGATCAGCGGGAAGGGTTTGACGCGTGTGCCTTCGCCGGCATAGACGCTGTCGGAAACAGCCGTGCCGATGCCGAGGCCCCAGCGCGGCGGCTGGTTCTGGGCGATGGCGGAAGTGGCGAACAGGGCGAGGAGGATGACGGAAAACTTCATGAGCGGGTCCTGGAAAATGATTGGGTACGTGACTATGCGGTGCGGCGTGTCGTTGGAATGTCAACGGCGAGGCGGGGCGGCCGGGACGACGATCGTGTGGATCGAGCCGAGATGGCTGCCCGTGTAGATCACGTTGTTCCCCGGTTGCAGGTAGATGCGCTTGGCGGCTTCGCCAGCGATGTAGGTGTCGATGACCTCGAGTTGCGCGGCCCGGTCCCTGGCCGTCATCACCGCTTTCATCGTGGCCGCATCGGGCGTGTTGAAGACGACGCCGTCGCCGGTGCCGGTCAGCACGGCGCTGTCGGTGCCGATCGCCGCGCGGGTCACCATCGGAATGCGCCGGTCCTGGTACGACCAGGTTCGCGTGCCGGATTCGGCCAGCGTCTCCTGCACGATGGCGCGCAGGTCCTTGATCATGTCGCCGGCATTGACGTTCTGGCGGCGCTGGCCGTCCACATACGTCTCGATGCGGACATCCTTCAGGAACGCGCGCCAGTCGCGTGGCACGACGAGGAAGGGCCCCGTCGGGAAGCGGTCATGGCCGCTCTTCGCATCGGCAAAGCCGTCGCCCGACAGGATGTTTTTCAGGTTCACGTTGCGCATCAGCGTGGCCCGGTCGGAGTAGTCGCCGCACAGGAAGAAGCCTTTGCGGGCTTCATCGAAATCGGCGACGGAGCGCAGCTCGCGGTCGAACCGCGCACAGACCTCGACTTCGTAATCCATCAGCATGCCCGGCGCCACCGTGAGCGCGGAACGTGGTCCGATGGCAGGGGATTTTTTCGGGAACAGGAATGCGTCGTCGATGCCCACTTCCGCGCCATGGGCGGGATAATTGGTGCCGGCGGCAATCTGGTCGACGCCGCGCGGGCCGACGCCGGCGAGATCCGCCAGCAGGTACTGGCGCGTGCTGCCAGGCTTGCTTGCGATGTCGTCCAGCGCTGCCGCATCGTAGTGCCTGATCACGTCGAACGCGTCGGCGCTGTGCAGGCCGCTGCGTTCGCTGAGATCGACGGCGGTGATGGCGGCGCCGTCGATCTTCAGTACGAACAGGGTGCTGGTGCGGTCGCCTTGCGACACCTGGGCAAAGGTGTGCGCCTGCGGTACAGTCGCCGCATGAACCGGCAATGCCAGCGCGAGGATTACGGCGAGAAGAGGGGGGTGAGAGATCATGGCCACATCCGTGATTGAGGAAACGGAAGTGTGGCCGGTGGCGTGTCGCTGGCTTGTCGTCAGCGGGGCGGCGGGCCTCCGCTCGCCGTGGACGCCGTCTCCTCCCGGTGCCACCATCCGCCACCCAGCGCCTGGAACAGCGCCGCCGTATCGCCCAGCCGGCTGGCCTGCGCCTGCGTCAGCGCCAGCTCCGCCTGCCACGTATCCTGCTCGGCGCCGATCAGGGCCAGCCGGTCCAGGTAGCCGTTGGCATGCTGCCGGACGGCGAGCACGCGGAACGCTTCGGCCGCATCGCTGGCTTCGCGCGCGGCGAGCAGGGCGTCGCCATCCGTGTCGATGGCGTGCAGCACGTCCGCCACGTTCTGATAGGCAGTGGCGACGGTAGAGCGGTAAGCGGCCACTGCGCCGCGCAAGGCTTCGTTGGCCGCACGTTCGCGGTGCTTCAGCGTGCCGCCATCGAACAGCGGCTGCATGAGATTCGCAGTGACGTCGAAGAACTTCCCGCTGTTCCAGAACATCTGGCCGAACTGGCTGGCCGCGCCGCCGGCCGTGGCGCTGATCGAAAACTGCGGCAGCCGCGCGGCACGCGCCACGCCGGCTTGCGCGCTGGCCGCACGCAACTGTTCTTCCGCCAGGCGGATGTCCGGGCGCTGCTCGATCAGTTGCGATGGCAGTGTCAGCGGCAGTTCTTCCGGCAGGTGGAAAGATTCCAGTGCAAAGGCGGGCACCTCGCCATCCGGTCGGATGCCGGCCAGCACGCGCAGCAGGTCGCGGTTCTGTTCGAACTGCTTCTGCAGCGGCGGCAGCAGCTGTCTGGCCTGCGCAGCCGCGTTCTGCTGCGCGGCCAGCTCCATGCGCGACGTATAACCCGCATCGCGCTGGCGTCGTGCCAGTATCACCGCCTGCCCGTTTGCGGCGATCATCTTCTGCACGACGTCGATCTGCCGGCGCAGCAACGCATCCTGGAACGCCGCCGCGGCGATATTGGAAGCGAGCGTGATGTACGTCGCCTCCAGCTGGAAGTGCTCGGCCTGCTGCTGCGCCTGCAGCGATTCCGTCTCGCGGCGGTTAACGCCGAACACGTCGGGCGTGTAGCCCACCGTCAGCTGCGCGGTGTGGAAGTTGTAGATCACCGGCGCATTGAACGGCCCCTTGCCGCCTTCGCTGGCGGGAGTGCCTTCCGCGGTGGCGATCACCGTGCCGTTGCCCTGGATGCCGGGCGAATTGCCGCCCAGGTTACCGGCGATCTTCGTGCGCGACGGCGCATAGCCCGCCTGCACGGTGGGGAAGAAGTAACCCTTTTGCGCGTAGACGTTTTCCTGTGCGACGCGCAGTGCTGCCTGTGCTTCTTCGACCGATGGATTGGCAGTGAATGCCTGTTCGATCAGCGCATCGAGCACGGGCGAACGGAACAGGGTCCACCAGTTGCGCTGGATATCCTTCTGCAGCACGTAGCGCTGCGAGGTCCCCGTCTCGGTATAGGCCTGCGGCGTGTCGAGCGCGGGCCGGCTGTATTCCGGGCCCACGGCGCAGCCGGCCAGCATGGCCAGCACGCCGATGGTCAGTAGATTTTTGTTCATGGCGTTGCCGGCTCCAGATCGTCCGGTTCAGAGAAGTTACCGAATAACTGCAGTGCCAATGGCAGCACCAACAGCGTAAAGATCGTGCCGCTGACGATGCCGCCGACGATCACGCACGCGAACGGCCGCTGCGTCTCGCTGCCGATGCCCTGCGACAGTGCCGCCGGCAGCAGGCCCATGCCGGCCATCAGCGCGGTCATCAGGATAGGCCGCAGGCGGATCGCCGCGCCCTGTGCGATGGCGACACCGACGGCCGCGCCATCGCGCACACGCTGCATCACTTCCTCGACCATGATCACACCGTTCTGCACGGAGATGCCGGCAACGGCAATGAAGCCCACGGCCGCCGATACCGACAGGTGCAGCCCGGCCAGCCACAACGCGGCAAAGCCGCCGATCATCGTGAACGGCACCATGCCCAGCACGAGGCCGGCGAGGCGCACCGAGCGGAAGGCCCAGAACAGCAGCGAGAACATCAGCAGCACCGTCAGCGGAATGATGACGGTCAGGCGCTTGGTCGCGCGCTGCGAATTCTCGAACTGGCCGCCACAGCTGATTTCATAACCCTGCGGGAGTTTCAGCTGTTCGTTGACCGCGCGCTGCGCTTCTTCGATGAAGCTGCCCTGGTCACGGCCCGACAGGTTCATCTTGACGATCACCGTGCGCGAGCCGGCCTCGCGCAGGATGCGGGACACGCCCTGGCGGATCTCGATGGATGCGACGTCGCTCAGTGCGATAGTGCCCTGCCCGTTGCCCACTTGCGTGTTCGGCAGCGCGAGCTGCAGGGCACCGATCGCATCGACGCTCTTGCGGTCCTTGGCGTCGATGCGCAGCACGACATCGAAGCGCCTGTCTTCCTCAAAGTATTCCGTGACGGCCGATCCGGACAGCGCCTGCTCGACCAGTGCATTGACGTCGGCAATCGCGATGCCATATCTCGCCAGGCGGGTGCGGTCGGGCGTCACCACCACTTCGCTCTGGCCGCCGATGCGCGTGGCATCGACATCCACGGCGCCGGGGATCTTCTGGATGATCTCCACCAGATGCTGGGCGTGGTTTTCCAGGATATTCAGGTCGCTGCCGCTGATCTTCGCGACGATCTCGCCGCGAAAGCCGGACAGCGATTCCTCGACGTTGTCCTGGATGATCTGCGAAAAGTTCGTCGTCAGTCCCGGGATCGCCGCCAGGCTGTTGGACATGCTTGCCACCAGCGCCTCCTTGTCCGCGAAGCGCCATTGGCCGCGCGGCTTCAGGTCCACCAGCGTTTCCAGGTTGTTCGGGCCTTTCGGGTCGGAGCCGTCGTCGGGCCGGCCGGCCTGGCTGATCACGTGCGACACTTCCGGATAGGCGAGCAGCTTGGCCCGCACCAGCCTTTCGACATCCTTGGTGGTTTCCAGCGACGCCGACGTGGGCAGCGTGATGGTCAGCCAGATATTGCCTTCATCGAGCTTGGGCATGAACTCGCTGCCCAGCCGTGGCGCGAGTGCGAACGCGAGGACGACGGGAATCGCGGACAGCCACAGCACGGGCCGCGAACGGCGCAGCAGCCAGTCGAGCGCCTTGCGGTAGCGCTGCTGCAGCTTTTCCAGCCACGGCTTGTGCTTCTCGCTCAGCGGCCGCTTCTGGATGGTGCGCGACAGCAGCGTGGGCAGCAGCGTGAACGTCAGCAGCACGGAGCCGATCAGCGCGAAGGTCAGCGTTAGCGCCACCGGCGTGAAGATCTTGCCTTCCACACGCTGGAACGTGAAGATCGGCACGAAGGCCACGATGATGATCGCTTTCGAGAACAGCACCGGGTGCGCCATGTCGGCCATGGTCCGGTGCAGCACGTGCATGCGCGCCTGGACAGGATTGGCATCGTGCGTGCCCATGACCGCCATGCGCACCATCAGCGCTTCGACGATGACGACGGCGCTGTCGATGATGATGCCGAAGTCCACGGCGCCCAGCGAGATCAGGTTGGCCGACACGCCGTAGGCATTCATCAGGATGAAGGCAAACAGCAGCGACAGCGGAATCACCGTGGCCACGATCAGCGCGGCGCGCCAGTTCGACAGGAACACGGCCAGCACCACGATCACCAGCGCCGCGCCGATGACGAGGTTTTCCGCCACCGTCATCACGGTGTGTTTTACCAGGTCGGTGCGGTCGTAGATCGGCACGATCTTGACGCCGGCCGGCAGCCGCTTTTCCAGCTGCGCGATGCGTTCCTTCAGGTCGGCATTGATCTTCGACGGATTGCCACCCTTGGTCATCGTGACGATGCCTTCGACGATGCTGTCGCGGTGGTCCGCCGCCACGATGCCGAAGCGGGGCCGTTCGCCTTCCTGCACTTTCGCCACGTCGCCGATCGTGATCGCGCGGCCTTCATGCGCCGCGATGACGACCTTGCGGATGTCGGCCAGGCTTGCATACAGCCCGGCGGAACGCACGATCAGCGACGCATCGCCCAGGCTCACCAGGCCGCCGCCGGCATTGCCGGTGCCGTTGCCGATCGCCTGCTTGACCTGGTCGAGCGTCACCTGGTATTTACGCAGCAGGAAAGGATCGGCTTCGATCTGGTATTCCCGGATTGCGCCGCCGAAGCTGGTGATGTCGGCCACGCCGGGCGTCATGCGCAGGGCAGGGCGGATGGTCCAGTCCTGCAGCGTGCGGATGTCCGCCTCCGACATGCCCGGCGCATCGATCGTGTAGCGATAGACTTCGCCCACCGCGGTGGACAATGGCGCCAGTTCCGGCTGCACGCCGTCGGGCAGGTCGACGCCGCCCAGCTTTTCGATCACCTGCTGGCGTGCGAAATAATTGTCGGTGTCATCGGCAAAGGTCAGCGTGACGATCGACAGGCCCGTCATCGTAACGGAGCGCACATTGGTCAGGCGCGGGATGCCGGCCACCTCGCGTTCGATGGGCAGCGTGACGGTGCGCTCCATATCCTCCGGCGCCTGGCCGGCCTGCTGCGCGATGACGCGCACCTGCACGTCCTGCACGTCGGGGAAGGCTTCGATGGGCAGGTTCGACAGCGCGTAGAAGCCGAACCCCGTCAACGCCGCGATCAGCACGAGCACGAACACGCGCTGGCGCAGCGCGAAGACGATCAAACGGTCGATCATGGCGCATTACCCGCACGGGCGCTCATTTCCGCGTCGAGCAGCAGCGCGCCATTGGTGACGATGCGGTCGCTGGCGGCCACGCCTTCGCCAAGGTAGCTGGCATCGGCGCCGTGCGTCAGCATGGCCACCTTGCGACGCTCGAAGCGGCCCGGTTCCGGCTCCACGAACACATAGGTGTACAGGCCGCGGTTGACCAGCGCGCTGTTCGGCACGCGCACGGCGCTGCCCCGTTCCTCCAGCAGCGAACTGCGCACGAACATCTCGGGCAGCAGCTTGCCGTCCGGGTTGTCCAACTTCGCGCGTATGACGACGCGGCGCGTCTCGGGATCGACCACCTGGCCCCGCTGCACGACGGTGGCGTTGAAATGCTCGCCGGGGAAGGCGTCGCTTTCCACGTCCACATGGGTGCCCACCTTGACGCTGCCGACCAGCCCTTCCGGCACGTCGATCAGCAGCCACAGGCGCTTCGGATCGGTCACCACGAACAGCGGCGCGGCCATGCCGGGGCTTACTTCCAGCGACGGATTGACGGTGCGTTCGACCACCACGCCGGCGATCGGACTGGCCAGGCCGAGGCGCTGGCCCTGCACCCGCGTGTTCGGCGGATTCAGGTTGGTGACGCGCTGGCGGGCGCGCACCGTTTCCGCGTGGGCCTGCACGAGATCCGCTTCGGCCGCCTCGAAGTCGCGGCCGGCGATGCCTTCGCCCGGCACCAGCACCCTGGCGCGGTCGACGATCATGCGCTTGCGCTCCTCGTCGGCGCGGGCCTTGTCCAGGTCGGCGAGCGCCGTGCCGAAGTCGGCGGAATCGATCTCCGCCAGCAGCTGGCCGGCTTTTACGCGGTCGCCCGGCGCGGCCTTGATGGCGACCACGCGGCCCGAGATGCCGACACCCAGCCGCGCGGTGGCTTCTTCGTCGTACACCACGCGGGCGCTCAGCGCATCGCTGACCGGTACCGCGATGGCGGGGAGGGCCTGCGACCGGATCATCTCCAGTTGCGCGGCGCCCGTGGGGAACTTCACTTGATGCGGGTCCGCCAGCGCAGCGGCCGGCTGCGGTGCCGCGTGCGGTTCGCGCGGATAGAGGCAGCCCGCGAGACCCGCTACCACCAACAGGACAACTGCGACTACAATCCACTGCTTGTTTTTGTTCATGCGATTTTCCGATCTTCCTTACCATCCGCGGCGTCTTGCCAGCGTTGCAACGAGGATCGTACTGACGCTACCTTGCCTGAACCTTGCCTTCCCGGACCCCACCATGCCCCTTTTGCTCGTCGAAGACGACCGCGAACTCGCCCATGGCCTGAGCAGCTCGCTGGCCCAGTCGGGCTATGCGACGGATGTGGCGCCGGACGGCCACGCGGCGATCGCCGCCTGCCAGGACACCACGTACGACCTGGTGATCCTCGACCTCGGCCTGCCCGACCTGGACGGCCTCGAAGTGCTGCGCCGCCTGCGCAAGGCCGGCATGCTGGCGCCCGTGCTGATCCTGACCGCGCGCTTCGACCTGGACGACCGCGTGTCCGGCCTGGACGCCGGCGGCGACGATTACCTGGCCAAGCCGTTTGCCTTGCCCGAGCTGGAAGCGCGCATCCGCGCCTTGCTGCGCCGCGGCCTGCCGGTGGAATCGAGCGTGACGTTCGGCGACATCGCCTTCGAGCCGGCCACGCGGCAGGCCAGCGTGCATGGCCGCGAACTCGCGCTCACCGCGGCGGAAGCGACGGTGCTTGGCCTGCTGCTGCGCCGGCCGGGCCGCGTCGTCAGCAAATCCCAGTTCGCCGACGCCATCTACGATCACGCCGACGAGAAGAATCCGGCGATGATCGAGGTCTTCATCAGCCGCTTGCGTCGCAAGCTCGCGGAAGCGCAGTCGCAGGTGGTGATCCGCGCCTTGCGGGGCCTGGGCTACCGGCTCGAAGGCGGTGCTTATGCCTGACACGACTCGGCCCAGCCTGCGGCGGCAGCTGCTGCTGCATTTGTCCGGCCCTTTGCTCGTGGTGCTCGCTTTGGGTGCGGCGGGCGGCATGTTCATCGCCCGCCAGGTGGGCTATGTGGTGCACGACCGCTGGCTGCTGGATTCGGCGATGACGCTGGCCGCGCAGGTCAAGGTGCGCGACGGCCATGTGTCGCTTGCGCTGCCCGCCGCGGCCATCGAGATGCTGGAATGGGACCGCGTGGACAGCATCTACTGGCAGGCATCGTCGGCACGGCGGGGGAACTTGTTGAGCAATGCGGCACTGCCCTTGCCGCCGCGGGCGCTGGAGCCGAACGAGCCGCAGTACTACGATGCAACGGTCAACGGGCAGCAGGTGCGCGTCGTCGCGCTGGAGCAGGCCGCGCCGAAAGGCGTTGACGATACTGTTCGCATTCTCGTCGCCGAAACCATGCAGAAGCGCGACATGATGGCCGGTACCATCTTCGCGCAGTGGGCGCCGCTGCAGACGGCGGTGCTGGTGCTGGCCGGTGCGTTCATCTGGCTGGCCGTCACGCGCAATCTCAAGAAGGTCGACAGCATCGCGGCCAGCCTGGGCAACTACGATGCGGACAGCCTCGTACCGATCGCCGATACGGAGCGCATGCCCGTCGAAATCGAACCGCTGACCGCGGCCATCAACCGGCTCATCCTGAAACTGAGCGAAGAGCAGGCGCTGCAGAAGCGCTTCATCTCTAACGCCGCGCACCAGCTGCGCACACCGCTGGCCACGCTGCAGGTGCAGACCCAGCGCGTGCTGCGCGAACGCGATCCGGTGCGGCACGACGAAGCGCTGGGCGACGTGCACCGCGCGGTGGGCCGCCTGCATCACGTGACGGAACAGCTGCTGACGCTGATGCGCTCCGAGCGGCAGACCAGCCGGCACCTGCGGCAACTGCCCGTCGACCTGGCCGCGCTGGCGCGGCAGGAAGTGGAGCGGTGGGCCGACGCGGCCCTGTTGAAGGAGATCGACCTCGGTTACGAAGGGCCGGAAGAGGGCGTGACGATCGCCGGCGAGCCGGCGCTGTTGTCCGAGCTGATGGGGAACCTGATCGACAACGCGATCCGCTACGGCGCCGCCGGCGGCACGGTGACGCTGACCTTGCACGATAACCCGGTGTGGCTGGCAGTCGATGACGATGGCCCCGGCATTCCGGAGCAGGAACGTGGACTCGTGCTGGAGCGCTTCTACCGCGGCAGCAACAGCGACGTGGCCGGCGGCTGCGGGCTGGGGCTGCCGATCGCCTTCGAGATCGCTGCCCGGCATGGGGCGAGGCTGGCTATCGGGACGGGGCCGGCGGGGCGGGGGACGCGGGTGGTGGTGGCGTTTTGAGGCGGGCCCTGTCCAAACGCTTCGACGTGCCTTCCAGCGTTTTCATCGCCTGACGGAACGCTGCCTCCTGCCGCGCCCGCGCTCAGTAAAACGGCCGCACCTCGACCGGCGCGCGGCACGCCACTGCAGCCTTGCGCCCCCATGTCAGCGCCTCGTCCAGGTTCTCCGCTTCCAGCACCCAGAAGCCGCCGATGTGTTCCTTGGTTTCCAGATACGGCCCATCGGTGATTGCCACGGCACCGCCAGGCTGAAGACGCACTGACGACGCTTCGCGTACCGGGCGCAGGCCGCCCACGAAGATGCGTACGCCAGCGGCGATCATCTCCTCGTTGAGGACATCGATATCGCGATGCATCGCTTCGTCTTCGGCGGCGGCCGGGTCGTAGTCGTCGGGATGGTGGATCGCAATCAGGTACTGTGGCATGGTCATCTCCTTTCAGGCAGCAATCCTGCATGACGAACGGGCCACCCCAACTTCGACAGCCCGGCGAAAATATTCCCGTTCTCAAGCCGGTTGTACTGCTTCCTGTGCCCGCGCATACCGCGCCGGCGGCACGCCGCTGTGCCGCGCGAACGCCACCGTGAACGTGCTTGCCGAGCTGTAGCCGACCCGTTCGGCCACCTCGGCGATGCTGCATGTGCCGCGCCGCAGCAGGTCTTTTGCCAGCGCCATCCGCCACGCCAGCAGGTACTCCATCGGCGCCACGCCGACGGCGCGGCTGAACCGCTGGAAGAATGCGGACCGCGACAGCGCTGCTTCCTGCGCGAGTTCGGCAACCGTCCACGCGCGCGTCGGCGCTTCGTGCATGCAGCGCAGGGCGGCGCCGAGGCGCGCATCGGCGAGGCCGCGCACGAGGCCCGGCGAGGCGGCCGTGCCCACCGTCGAACGGAGCGCCTCGATCAGCAGCACTTCGAGCAGGCGCGCCATCACCACGTCGCGCGCGGGGCGCTGTGCACGCGACTCGTCGTTCACCAGCTGCACCAGCGTGGCCAGGCGCGGTTCGCCGCGCACGTGCACGAGCCGCGGCAGCAGCGATACCAGCAGCGCCGCGTCCGGCGAGCCGAACACGCAGTGGCCGATGATGTAGCGCACGTCCGGTGCGCCGGTCTGCGTGCCGAGCCGGAATTCGCCCGGACGCAGCGACACCGGCAGCTTGTCGAAGTCGTGCGCGGCCGGTTCCTGCATGCTCGACATCCAGAAATCCCTGGTGGCCGGGATCAGCACGAAGTCGCCCGGTTCCAGCGTCAACGGCTCGGCACCTTCGACGGACAGGCGGCAGGTGCCGTCGAGGATGACGCAATACGAAGGCTGGCCCGTCTCCGCGCGGCGCACGCCCCACCGGCCCGCGCCGCCGACGATCTTCGTATAGCGCACGCCCGGTTGCAGCAGGCCCACCACCTCGGCCAACGGATCGATCATGCCTGGACTCTCGCGAAAGTTATCTGGACTGGCTATTGTAGCGCGTCTTGCCGGGCTACCTTATCGTGTGGGGACTGCAACCAACCGAATGGAGTTCACATGAAAACCGTCCTGATCACCGGCTGCTCGTCCGGCTTCGGCCTCGAGATCGCCCGCCACTTCCTGGCCAACGACTGGAACGTCGTCGCCACGATGCGCACGCCGCGCGCGGATATCCTGCCGGCGTCCGACCGCCTGCGCGTGCTCGCCCTCGACGTGGCCGATGCCGACAGCGTCCAGGCCGCCATCGCCGCGGCGGGGCCGATCGATGCACTCGTCAACAACGCCGGCATCGGCGTGCTGTATCCGCTGGAAGGCATCCCGATGGCGACGGCGCGTGCGGTATTCGAGACCAATGCGCTCGGCACGATCGCCATGACGCAGGCCGTGCTGCCGGCGTTCCGCGCGCGGCGGGCGGGCGTGATCGTGAATGTAACGTCGACCGTTACGCTGGTGTCGCTGCCGCTGCTGTCCGTTTATACCGCCAGCAAGGCGGCCGTGAACGCATTCACCGAATCGCTGGCGCTGGAAGTCGCACCGCTCGGCATCCGCACGCGGCTGGTGCTGCCGGGCCGCTCGCCATCGACGAAGTTCGGCGAGAACGCCCGCGACCGCATGCAGGGCGACATGCCGGCGGAATACCAGCCGCTGCTGGACGAAGTGGTCGCCGCCGTGCGCGGCGGTGGGCCGGTGACGCTGGCGGAGGATGTGGCGCAGGCCGTGTGGCGCGCGGTGACCGACCCGGCGTCACCGATGCGCATTCCGGCGGGCGAGGATGCGGAGGCAGTGGCTGCGGCCTTGTGATATTTTGTCGGGTTTGTACAAGCGCTGGCAGCCGCATGCCGGCATGCTGGCCATCTGTCCTGCCCGACCATGCACCCCCTCCGACCACATCACCGCGAATTCGAGCCGCCCGCCGCGCTGCGGGGCGCCATCAAGTGCTTCTGGTTCGACCGCATCGAGGCCAGCGCGCTGCAGCCGGCGTTCGACGTGCTGCCGGATGGCTGCGTGGAGATCGTGTTTTATTTTGGCGGCGCGTGCGGCATTCTTCGCGATGAACGGGTGCAGCGCCTGCCGTCGCCATTCCTGATGGGGCTTCTCGGCCAGCCCGTGACGCTGCATGCGAACGGGCGTCTCGACATCCTCGGCATCCGCTGCTATCCGTGGGCCGTGTACGACCTGCTTGGCCTGACGGCCGGGCAGGGCGGCGTGCGGCTGTTCGAGCATCCCGTCGCTCGTTTGCAGCCCACGCTGGCGCAGTGCGTCGACGCTGGCCGGATCGAGGAAGCGCAGGCGCATCTCGCAAGGTATTTTGTCGACGCGGGCATCGAACTCGATGGCGTGCTGGCCCGCGCCGGTGCGGCGATGCGGGAGGCGCAGGGCGCCATACCGGTCAGCGCAGTGGCCGCGGCCGCGCATGCGTCGGTGCGCACGCTGGAACGCCGGTTCCGGCAGTTCGCCGGCCACACCGTCAAGGATGTCTCGAACCTGATGCGCTTCGAGCAGGTGCGCAATGCGCTGTTCGTGCAGCCGCACGCCAGCATCGCCGCGCTGGCGCCAGCGCTGGGGTACGTCGATCAGTCGCACCTGAGCCGCGAGTTCCGGCGCTACAGCGGCACCACGCCTGCGGCGTTCGCGCAGCGGCAGCGCTGACACCCGCGCTGCCGCAAACTGGCGGGTTTGTACAAGCCTGCCGCGGCACGTCCCGTTAAGGTTGTCGGACATTCGATAACAGCCCTCAGGCGTGACCATGAATTCTGCAACTAACCGAGATGGCATTGCCCATCATGATGTGATCGTGGCCGGCGCGGGCCCGGTCGGCCTGTTCCTCGCCTGCGAGCTGGCGCTGGCCGGTTGCGCGGTGCTGGTTCTGGAGCAGGCCGGCGATGCGGTTTCGCCGCTCAAGCAGCTGCCCTTTGGCATCCGTGGCCTGTCTTCGCCCAGCATCGAGGCGTTGCACCGCCGCGGCCTGCTGGACGAACTGGAAGTCCCCAAGCGCCTGAAGAATCCGTTCGCGCCGGCGGCAACCCCGCAAGCGCGCACCCAGGCGGGCCACTTTGCGGGCATCCCGTTTCACCGGGAAGACATCGACACGGCGCAATGGCCGTTCCGCCTGCCGTCCGCGCTGCCTGCCAGCCTGCTGTCCGAAATGGCGGAACTGGAGGCGGTGCTGGCGCGCCGTGCGCTGGCGCTGGGTGTGACCATACGGCGCGGTAGCCGCATCACCAGCTTCCGGCAGACCGACGATGACGTGACAGTATCTGCCGGCGACGAATCGTTCAAGGCCCGCTGGCTGGTCGGCTGCGACGGCGCGCGCAGTGTCGTGCGCAAGGCCGGCGGCTTCGAGTTCGCCGGCACCGAGCCGGAGTTCACGGGCTATACGGTCAAGGCCGGCCTGGCCGATCCGGAGAAGCTGAAGCCCGGCCGCAATGTCACGTCAACCGGCATGTATTTCCAGACCCAGCCGGGCTACCTGGCGCTGCAGGATTTCGATGGCGGCGCGTTCCACGACAGCGGCGAGCCGGCCACGCGCGGGCACGTGCAGCAGGTCCTTCGCCGCATAGTCGGCACCGACGTGACGATCGACGCGCTGCATCTGGCCACCACGTGGACCGACCGTGCGCGCCAGGCGACGGCCTATCGCAACGGGCGCGTGCTGCTGGCCGGCGATGCCGCCCATATCCATTCGCCGCTGGGCGGGCAGGGCCTGAACCTGGGCCTGGGCGATGCGATGAACCTGGGCTGGAAGCTGGCGGCGATGGTCCGCGGCGAAGCACCACCGGGGCTGCTGGATACCTACCACGCGGAGCGCCACCCGGTCGGCGCGCGGGTGCTGGGCTGGTCGCGCGCGCAGGTGGCGATCATGCGCCCGGGTCCGCAGGCGCGCGCGCTGCAGGCGATCGTCCGCGACGTGATGGACACGCGCGATGGCGCCACCTATTTCGCCGGCAGGGTGTGGGGCGTGAACCTACGCTATGACCTGGGCGGTACGCATCCGCTGGTGGGGCGCAGCGTTCCCGATTTTGTGCTGGAAGACGGCCGGACCGTCGGTACCGTGCTGCGCGACGGCCGCGGGCTGCTGCTGGATTTCGGGGCGGATGCCGCGCTCGCCGCCCTGGCGAACGGGCACGTGAACTATGTGTCGGCCACTGTCGCAGACCGGTTGGGCATCGGCGCCGCGCTGGTCCGGCCCGATGGCATCGTGGCATGGGCCACCGACGAAACGGGGGATAACGCCGGTGCTCGCGAAGCGGTGGCACGCTGGTTCCCGGTTGGCGCTTGAGGATTGTTTCCAAAAAATATCCGATGTTGTTGATCGGATACTGTTTGCGCGTGATTTTCTGTTAGACTTCGTTCATGCAATAACTTTTGGTCTGTATCAACAAAAGCGCATGTCTTCCAGTTCGACAGACGGAACATCGTCGAGCTGTCGTCGGCCCAAACATCGCCGGCAGTTACGTCCATCCACCCCTGTCACTACTGGAGCATGCGTCATGCGCATCAAGTCTGCCCTGCTGTCCCTCGCTGTCCTCGCCGCCTGCGGCGCCGCCCACGCCACGCCGATCCTGCTGAACGGCAGCTTCGAATCGACCACCAGCGGCAACAACAAGAAATTGTCGGCGACGGCCGGCACCACGGGTCTCACCACGCTGAACGGCTGGCTCAGCAGCGACGGCAACGACGGCGGCTACAACTTCGTGTTGGACAGCAAGCTTGCCGCCACGAGCGCGTCGGCGCTGTGGTTGAAAGGCCAGAAAAACGGCTACACCGCTTCGCCGGACGGCGGCAATTTCTTCGCTTCCGATGCGCTGTACCACCCGGGCACGCTGTCGCAAACGATCAGCGGCCTGGCGATCGGCGGCATCTACACGGTGAAGTTCTACTATGCGCTGGCCCAGCAGACGGGTTACGACGGTGCCAACACGAATAATTACTGGGAGGTCGGCATCGGCAAGACCAAGCAGAATTCGGGCATGCTGAGCATCGCCGACAGCGGCTTCAGCGGCTGGAAAACCGCCAGCATGAATTTCACGGCCACCAGCGCCAGCGAAGTGCTGTCGTTCCTGGCCAAGACCAATTCGCCCGGCGCGCCGCCGTTCCTGCTGCTCGACGGCGTGTCGGTGGCGAATGCCGTCCCGGAACCGTCGACCACCGCGCTGGTGCTGGGTGGTCTCGGCCTGATGGGCCTGGTGGCACGCCGCCGCGGCCGCGCGACGGCGCAGGCTTGACCTTGTTTTAGTGCTCCGCGCCCGGTGCCAGCACCGGCGCGGCAGGCAGCGGGGCCAAACCCATGGTCTGGTTCACGGTCAGCGACGTCACGTAGCTGGCCGACGCGTAGGGCGTGCCGGCGCGCTCGCCGCCCGTCTTGTCGGTGTACTTCGCTTCCAGCACGTACACGCTCTTCCATGGCAGGTCGAAGTGCACCTCGCCCTGCGCATCGGTGGTCGCTTCCTTCGACCAGCCGCTCGGCACGGTAGCGTTCACCGCGATCTTCGGTTGCGGCTGACCCTTGTAGAACACTTTGAACTGGCCGGCCTTGCCGGTCGGGACGATGTCGAACGTCAGCTTCGGCTGCTGGGCGGCGAAGCTGGTGACGAGACGCGCTGCCGGCGCCCACACGTGGGTGCTCACCTTGCCATCCTTCGTCGATTCCCACGTGGGGTAGTTGCCATCCTCGGCAACGATCGATTCGCCGGCAGCCGGCGCGCCCGAGAGCACGAAGCCTTTCGCGGTCTTGTCCAGCGTCAGTGCGCGCTCGCCTGAAGTGCCGATCAGCGTGGCCGACGGCGCGCCGAACTTGTCCAGCAGGCCCGGCGTCGTCTCGCGCTGGTTCAGGCCGAACTCGCCAAACTGCAGCCGGACCGTCTTGCCATCCTGTTCCAGCCAGACGTGGTGAGCGTGGACAGCAGGTGCAGCCAGGACGGCGAGGGAGAGCAGCAGTTTTTTCATGGTTATCTCGATTCAGGTTGTTATGAAATGGCGGTGGCGCGCATGAAAAATGCGTCGCGCCAACATCCGGACGCCGGATTTTAATGCGAATCATTCCTATTTCAAAACGATGGCAGCCAGAAAAAATGGTGCCTGTCCCTGTTTT
>DKJA01000197.1:0-53094 GCA_002454505.1 Oxalobacteraceae bacterium UBA6704 | reverse complement strand
AAAAACAGGGACAGGCACCAATTTCTACTGCCGGCAATGTTTCTCCAAAAATGGGGTCTGTCCCCATTTTTCGGGAAACATTTCCTATAGGCGTGCCTTAGCCGGATCGGCCGCAACTGTTAAATCACCCACACAGGAATTGTGAATGAGCGCGCAGACTCGATGGTTCTGCCTGGCCGTGTCGCGGCGCAGGCGGAAATTTCAGTCATCCACCGCGAAAGGAACTACATGAAAGCGCTCGTCTACAACGGCCCATGCGATGTCCAGGTCAAGGAAGTACCCGATGCGAAGATCGAGAAAGCCACCGACGTACTGGTGCGCATCACCACCACCAATATCTGCGGCTCCGACCTGCACATGTACGAAGGCCGCACCAGCATGGAAACGGGGCGCATTCTCGGCCACGAGAACCTGGGTGAAGTGATCGAGGTGGGCAGCGCGGTCGATCGCGTGAAGGTGGGCGACATCGTCTGCCTGCCGTTCAATATCGGTTGCGGCTTTTGCGAGAATTGCGAGCAGGGCCTGTCCGGCTTTTGCCTGACGGCGAACCCGGGCACTGCCGGTGCTGCTTATGGCTTTGCGGGCATGGGCCCGTACAGCGGCGGCCAGGCCGAGCTGCTGCGCGTGCCTTACGCCGACTACAATTGCCTGGTGCTGCCGGAAGACGCGAAGGAAAAGGAAAACGACTACGTGATGCTGTCCGACATCCTGCCGACCGGCTACCACGCCACCGAACTGGCCGGCGTGAAGCCAGGCGAATCGGTGGTCATCTACGGCGCCGGACCGGTCGGCCTGATGGCCACGATGTCGGCGTTCATCAAGGGCGCCAGCCAGGTATTCGTGGTGGATACCCACAAGGACCGCCTGGCGCTGGCCGAGAAAATGGGCGCAATCGCCATCGACGATACGGAAGGCGAGGGCGTCAAGAAGGTGCTGGACCTGACCGATGGCCAGGGCGCCGACCGGGGCTGCGAGTGCGTGGGCTACCAGTGCTGCGACAAGCACGGCAAGGAAGTGCCGAACCTGACGATGAACAACCTCGTGCAGACGGTGAAAGCCACCGGCGGCATCGGCGTGGTGGGCGTGTTCCTGCCGCAGGACCCCGGCGCGAAGGACGAGCTGGCGAAGGAAGGCAAGCTGGCCTTCGACTTCGGCAATTTTTGGTTCAAGGGCCAGCGCATCGGCACGGGCCAGGCCAACGTCAAGCACTACAACCGCCACCTCGCCAAGCTGATCCATGCCGGCAAGGCGAAGCCATCGTCCATCATCTCGCACGAGCTGTCGCTGGATGAGGCGCCGACCGGCTACCAGAACTTCGACAAGCGCGCGGATGGATGGACGAAGGTGGTGCTGAAGCCAGGCAAGTAAGTCAGGCCGCCCAAGGCGCGACGGGCCCCGTTCAGTGCAGACTGAACGGGGCCCGTCTTTATTTTTGCGCCGCAACATGCCAAGCCGGTCTGGATGCATGTGTTCCCACAGCGTGCCTGGGATCTTCCGCCAGATTGCAGTGCAGCACGCCTGGCGGACTCCCGAAAAAGCCCAGGATTGCGCAATCATTTCGATTTGATACTGTGCTATGGTTGCCGTCCCGTCATAAGATGATTGCGCAAACATGCTTGCTTCCAGGATCAAGGGACTACGCTGGTGGATGATCGGCCTGATCATGCTGGGGGCTGTCATCAATTACCTGACGCGCAGCACGCTGGCCGTCGCGGCGCCCACGCTGCTCACCGAGCTGAACATCACCACCCAGGAATACTCGTACATCACGGCGGCCTTCCAGGGCGCGATCATGCTGCAGCCGCTGTGCGGCTACGTGCTCGACGTGATCGGCCTGAAATACGGCTTTGCGATGTTCGCCACGGCATGGTCGCTGATCTGCATGGCGCACGGCTTCGCCACCAACTGGCAGATGCTGGCGGTGCTGCGCGGCATGCTGGGGCTGGCGGAAGGGTCGGCCAATCCGGCCGGCATGAAGGCGGTGTCCGAATGGTTCCCGGCCAAGGAGCGGGGCATGGCGGGCGGCATCTTCAATATCGGCGCCTCGTTCGGTTCGATGCTGGCGCCGCCGCTGGTGGTGTGGGCGATCCTCCATTACAACTGGCAATCCGCCTTCGTTATCACCGGTGCGCTCGGCCTGGTGTGGGTGGCGGCATGGCTGCTGCTCTATGATGCGCCTGCCCGTCACAAACGGCTGTCGGCCGCCGAGGCGCAGCACATCGCCGCCGGCCAGGAGCGGCACCTGCAGGGCGACGGCAAGCGCCCGTCCATCGTCAGCATCCTGAAGCTGCGCAATTTCTGGGGCATCGCGCTGCCGCGCTTCCTGGCCGATCCGGCCTGGGGCACGCTGGCGTTCTGGGTGCCGCTGTATCTCACCACGGTGCGCGGCTTCGACCTGGCGCAGATCGCCATGTTCGCGTGGCTGCCCTTCCTCGCTGCCGACCTGGGCTGCCTGTTCGGCCCGATGGTCGTGCTGTGGCTGCAGAAGCGGGGCGTACGGCTGATCAATGCGCGGCGCGGCGCGTTCACGCTCGGCGCGTGCATGATGATGGGTGTGGCGTTCGTCGGCTTTGTGGACAGTCCTTATGCCGCGATCGCGTTGCTGAGCCTGGCCGGCTTCGCGCACCAGACGTTGTCGGTGACCGTCATCACGATGTCCTCCGACCTGTTCCGCCGCAACGAAGTGGCCACTGTCGCCGGCATGTGCGGCACCTTCGGCAACCTGGGCCTGCTGATCTTCTCGCTGCTGATCGGCGGCCTGATGACCAGCGTGGGCTACACGCCGTTCTTCGTCACGCTCGCCGTGCTCGACCTGGTGGCCGCCGCGCTGCTGTGGACCCTCGTGCGCGAACCGAAGGTCATCGAATCTCCTCTCGTCCAGCCAGCATGATCCAGAATCCCATCCTCCCCGGCTTCAATCCCGATCCGTCCATCGTGCGCGTGGGCGACGATTACTATATCGCCACGTCCACCTTCGAGTGGTATCCGGGCGTGCAGATCCACCACTCGCGCGACTTGGTCAACTGGCGCCTGCTGACCCGCCCGCTGACGCGCGCCAGCCAGCTGAACATGCTCGGCGCGCCCGATTCCTGCGGCGTGTGGGCACCATGCCTGACGTATGCGGACGGCCTGTTCTGGCTGATCTACACCGACGTCAAACGCTACGGCCGCACGTCCACCGGCGGCGCCACGGGCAGCTCGTCGATGCGCGATTTCCATAACTACCTCGTTACGAGCCCAACCATCGAAGGCCCGTGGTCCGACCCCGTGTACCTGAACAGCAGCGGCTTCGATCCCTCGCTGTTCCATGACGACGATGGCCGCAAATATTTATTGAACCAGTTGTGGGACCACCGCCCGGGCGGCAACCGCTTCAACGGCATCGTGGCGCAGGAGTATTCGGTGGAAGAAGGGCGCCTCATCGGCCGCCGCGAGAATATCTTCAAGGGCACGCCGTACGGCCTGACGGAAGCGCCGCACCTGTACAAGCGCGACGGCTACTACTACCTGCTGACAGCGGAAGGCGGCACCGGCTGGAATCACGGTGTGACGATGGCGCGCTCGCGCAACCTGAACGGTCCCTACGAACTGCATCCCGACCAGACCATCCTCAGTGCCCGCCATCGCCCCGACGCGGCATTGCAGCGTGCAGGCCACGCCGACCTGGTGGACACGCAAGATGGCCAGACCTACATGGTCTATCTGTGCGGCCGTCCGCTGCGCAACCGCGGCACGTGCACACTGGGGCGCGAGACCGCCATCCAGCCGGTGGTGTGGGGCGACGATGGCTGGCTGCGCACGGCTGATGGACTGGGCACGCCTGAATTGCAGGCCGCGGCGCCTGCGTTGCCTGCGCATCCGTTCGAGGCCGCACCAGAGCGCGAGGACTTCGATGCCCCCGAGCTGCCGGTCGATTTCCAGTGGCTGCGCACGCCGTGGCCGGAAGAGCTGTTCAGCCTGACCGCACGGCCGGGCCACCTGCGGCTGTACGGCCGCGAGAGCATCGGCAGCCAGTACCGCCAGGCGCTCGTCGCGCGGCGGCAGCAGTCGCACTGCTACAGCGCTGCCACGGTGGTGGAGTTCGAGCCGGAGCATTACCAGCAGATGGCGGGCCTGGTCTGCTATTACGGCGCCGCCAAATTCCACTACCTGTACATCACGCATGACGAAGCGGTGGGCAAGCACCTGCGGGTGATGACCAGCCTGCCGAATCACGTGCAGACGGATGTCTTCACGGCGCCGATCGCGCTGCCGTCCGGCGTGCCGGTGGAACTGCGCGTGGAAGTGGACGAAGAGCGCCTGTACTTCGGCTATCGGACGGATGGCGGCGCTTGGCAGTGGCTGCCGCAGCAGTTCGACGCGAGCATCCTGTCCGACGAAGCGAATGCACCGGGCGCGCCGAACTTCACCGGCGCGTTCGTGGGCGTCGCCTGCCAGGACATGGCGGGCACCGGTCTGCATGCCGACTTCGATTACTTCGCGTATCGGGGCAGGGCGTTTTGCCTGGAGCCGAAGCTGGCTTAGGTGGCGCACCGGTGACAGGCTCCTGATCCGCTCTTCGATCGAAATAAGAGCCTGTCACCTTTTTTAAATAGGAGCCTGTCACCGTTTTTCTTACCGCCCCACCTGCCCCCTGGTGCCGGTCCACACCCGCGCGATCAGGTAAGGCGGCTTCCCTTCATCGCCGGCGCCGGAAAAGATCGGATTGCGGTGCAGCTGGTTGACGGCAACGTACAGCCACGACTCCGGCCCGAAGTGCACATTGTCCGGCCACAGGAAGCGGGCGTCGCGCACCAGCGGGCGGAGCCGGCCGTCGCGGCCCAGCACGTCGATACCGTTGTCGGGCAGGTTGGTGAAGAAGTGGTTGCCCTCGGCATCGGTGGCCGCGCCGTCCGACAGCGGCTTCGGCCCCACGCGGGCGATGGCGGCGCCGATCTCAGTATCGGACGCGCCGTCGCGGAACAGTTTTGCCGGCACCGAGAACCAGCTCTTGCCGTTCATCGAACCGAAGTACAGCGTCTCTCCATCGGCGGACAGCGTGATCGGATTGATGCCTACCCGCGCCGGGCCCATCTTGCCGTCGGCGCCGGGGAACAGCAGCGGCTTGCCCTCGACGACCAGTTCCACGTCTTCCGACGCGAGCGATGGGTGGCCGGCGAAGCGGCGCGCCTTGTTCGTGTTGGTGTCCACCACCACGATGGCCGGATTCGGTCCGCAGTCGGCCACGTAGACGAAGCCGCGCTCGCCGTCGACGGCCAGGTCCTGCAGGATCTGGCCGGCGGGGCCGGTGGTCTTGTCGAAGTCGTGGCGGTAGGCCAGCTTGCGGGTGGCGATGTCGAACGCGAGCAGCTTCGGCGGCTGCGGCTGCGCCATCCAGTTGCCGTGGTCGACGACCCACAGCCGCTCCTTGCTGTCGATGAGCACACCGTGCGGCGTGTTCAGCACGTCCGGGCCTGAGCCGGGCTTGGCGTTCCACGCCGCGTCCGGGAAGGGCTGCCACTGGTTCCTGCCCGTCACTTCGATCAGCTGGACGGGTCCGCGGCGCATGCCGTGCACGCTGGCGAACACGCGGCCGTCGCGGCTGGCCGTGACGTTGCCGGGCGTGATATCGAGCTCCGCGACGATCTCCACCTTGCCCACTTCAGGCGCTGCGGCCTGTGCGGCAGGCGGTGGCGGTGCCGCATCCTTGCGCTCCGTGCAGCCGGTGACGGTGGTGGCGGCCAGTGCCAGCGCCAGGACGATGCTTGCGTATTGCATTGCGTGCTCCTTCGTCAATAATGAAGCTGCAGGTTAGCCCTGCGCAACCGCCGCCGCTGGTTAAATTCGGTAAATTCTGGTGATGACCGCACTCGGCCTGCTTCACATCAGTTGACCGCAATTTACTGGCGTGCGGACGGCGACTCGGCAACCATTCTTCTGCAATGACGCCAACCACCCAGGAGCCGACCGATGTCCAACGAATCCCGCAACAACGATCAACCGAACGACCCGCGCCGCCGCGAAGTGATGCTGGCCGGCGCCGCCGCGATGGCAGGCATCGCCGGCGCTCCCGTCGCGCATGCCGCGCCATCGACCAGCCTGGGTGGACGGCTGAAAGGCGTGCAGCACTTCGGCATCACGGTGCAGAACATGGAGCGCGCCTTCGAGTTCTACACGCAGGTGCTGGGCGGCACCGAGATCATGCGCGACGGCGACTTCCAGGGTGACGTCATCCACAATACGCTGCTGCTGGCGGAGGAGCTGGAGGCGCGGCAGCGAAACGTCAATCCACGCGTGCTCGGCGTGCCGGACCTGCGCGGCGGCGCCCAGCGGCTGGACGTGCGCTTCGTCCAGTTCGACAACGTGGTCCTCGAACTGCTGCAGTACCGCGACAGCGCGCAGCCGCAGGGCACCGGCGCCAGCTTCGCTCCGCCGCACGAGCACACCAGTCCCGCGTTCCCGAAATCGATGCACGTGTGCTTCTACATCCGCGACGACGTGGACTTCAACCAGTTCATCCACGACCTCGAGACGGAGGCCGCGCGGCGCGGCATGACGAACGTGAAGGCGAACCGCATCGTGTCCGCCACCTCCGAACAGGAGCGGCAGAAAACGCCGCTGGACACGCTGACGAACCGGATCACGTCCGGCAAGTCGGACGGCTGGTCGCTGATTTATGCGAAGGGGCCGGAAGGTGAGCAGCTGGAATTCGTGCAGACGCGGGGCCATGCCAAACAGGTCTTCGGCGCCGCCAGCGAGGCGCGGCGGCGGCTGGTCGGCGGCTGAGCGGGCCGGCTTGCTGCATCCAGTTCCGTGCGAGACGCGTATATCCGTATTGCGGGCGATTGGCCCGCATTTGTTCACCAAGCGGATATAGCGTCTTTATCGGAGGAGTTTCAATGCGGTTGTTTGCAAGCGTCTGCGTCGCCCTGCTGGTCGGCGCGGTGGTGCCGGGCCCGGTCCGGGCCCAGGAAGAAGATCCATATCTGTGGCTGGAAGACGTCAAGGGCGAGCGGCCGATGGCGTGGGTGAAGGAGCGGAACGACGAGATGTTCCGCGAGCTGAAAGCCACGCCGGACTTCCAGCCGCTGCACGACCGGGCGGCGAAAATCCTCGGCACCGTCACGCGGCTGCCGGCCGTGACGCGGCACGGTGCCTTCGTCTACAACTTCTGGACCGACGCGAATCACGTGCGCGGCATCTGGCGCCGCACCACGCTGCAGCAGTACCGGCGCACCGCGCCGGCCTGGGAAACCGTCATCGATCTCGACAGACTCGGTGCCGATGAGGGCGAAAAGTGGGTGTGGCACGGTGCCGAATGCCTGGCGCCGAAGGCCGAACGGTGCGTGGTGATGCTGTCGCGCGGCGGCGGCGATGCGCACGTGGTGCGCGAGTTCGACACGGTCACCCGCCGCTTCGTCGATGACGGCTTCGCGCTGCCGGATGGGAAGAGCCAGGTCAAGTGGCTGACGCGTGACACGCTTTTGGTCGCTGCCGACGCGGGACCAGGATCGCTGACCAAGGCCGGCTATCCGCGCGTGATCAAGGAGTGGCGGCGCGGCACGCCGTTCGGGCAGGCCGTTACCGTGTTCGAAGGGCAGGAGGCCGATATGTCGGTGCAGGCCGAAACCGCGGGCACCGCAGGCCGCGAACGCCAGTTCGTCGTGCGCAGCATCGACTACTACCGCACGGAGCGCCATCTGCGCGAAGGCGGCAAGCTGACCCGCATCGACCTGCCGGCCGACGCCGGCTTTTACCTGGCGGGCGAGCAGATGCTCGTGCAGCTGGGTGCCGACTGGGAGGCTGGCGGCAAGCGCTATCCGCAAGGCGCGCTGCTGGCCATCGATCTCCAGCGTTTCCTCGATGGCGGCAGCACCTTCGACGTGCTGTTCACGCCAACGTCCACCAGTTCTCTTTCCAGCGTGACGGTGCTGCGCAGCGCGGTGCTGCTGACGATTTCGGACAACGTGAAGTACCGCCTCGTTGAGGCAAGCCGCAATGATGGCGCCTGGCGGCAGCGCAAGGTGCCGGTGCCGGCCATCGGCCGCCTGGAAGTTGCGGCGCTGGACCCGGTCGCCACGGATGATTACGTGCTCACCACGCAGGGCTTTGTCACGCCTACCGCCACGTACCTCGGTCACGCGGGCAGCAGCACCCGCACGCTGCTGAAAGCCACGTCGGCCTTCTTCGATCCGGCGCCCTACAAGGTGGAGCAGTTCAGCGCCACGTCGAAAGATGGCACGCGGGTGCCGTACTTCGTGGTGATGAACCGGCACGCGAAACTCGATGGCAGCAACCCGACGATCCTGAACGGCTACGGCGGCTTCCAGATTCCGATGGAGCCGTATTATCTTGGCGTGCAGGGCGCCGCGTGGCTGGAGAAGGGGGGTGTGTTCGTGCTGGCGAACATCCGTGGTGGCGGCGAGTTCGGGCCGCAGTGGCACACGGCGGCGATCAAGGAACATCGCCAGCGCGCGTTCGACGATTTCATCGCCGTCGCCGAAAACCTGATCGAGCGGAAGATCACCAGTCCCCGCCACCTCGGCATCACGGGCCGCAGCAATGGCGGGCTGCTGGTGGGCGCCGCGTTCACGCAGCGGCCGGACCTGTTCGGCGCCGCCGTCTGCCAGGTGCCGCTGCTCGACATGCGCCGCTACAGCAAGCTGCTGGCCGGCCCGTCGTGGATGGCGGAGTACGGCGATCCCGACGATCCCGCGCAATGGGCGTATCTGCACCAGTACTCGCCATATCACAACGTGGTGAAGGACAAGCATTATCCGCGCGTGCTGTTCACGGCATCGACGACGGACGACCGCGTACATCCCGGCCACGCCCGCAAGATGGTCGCCAGGATGCAGGAGCAGGGCCACGATGTGCTGTACTGGGAGAATACCGAAGGGGGCCACGGCGGCGTGGCCAGCCTGGACCAGGAAGTGCAGATGTGGACCATCCTGTACAGCTTCATGCTCAAGCAGTTGCGCTGATCCTTGATCATCCTGTCGATATTTTGTCGACAACGTCCCTCATCTCGCGGTACTCTGCTGTGCAATCGGGCCAGCGCGGCCCGGTTCCCCTGGCCTGTCATTTCAATCGCCGCACATCGAGGAACCCCATGAGCAAATGGATGAACCGGATTTTGGCACTAACCACGCTGGTATCCCTGGCAGCGCAAGCGCAGACGCTGCCGCAACTGACCCTGACGAATCTTGACCGCGACATGACCGGTCCCCGCGCGCAGATCCTGGTGCTGGGCACCATGCACCTGCGCGGCATGCCGGCCAGCTTCAAGCCGGCGGCGCTAAACGGCGTGCTTGATCGGCTGGCCGCGTTCAGGCCGGACATCGTCACCATCGAAGCCGAATCCGGCGAAGAGTGCGACGTGGCGGCGCGCAATCCGGCCAGATATGGCGCCGACTATTGCGCATCCACCGATGCGGCCAGGACGGCCACCGGCCTGGATGTCCCGGCCGCCCTCACTGAGATGGACAGGATCCTCAAGGCCTGGCCCGCGCAACCCACGCCGGCGCAGCGCCGTCATCTGGCTGCCGTGTTCCTGGCGGCGAACGACCGCGCTTCCGCCTATGTGCAGTGGCTGCATCTGCCGGAGGCGGAGCGCCGCGCCGGTGATGGGCTGGATGCCGCGCTGGTGGACAACCTCGGCAAGCTGGGCCAGCGCAAGGACGAAAGCTATCTGATCGCCGCACCGCTGGCCGCGCGGCTTGGACTGCAGCGCGTGCATCCCGTCGACAACCACACGGGTGACCGCATCGACGTCCCTGACATCAAGGCTTTCGTGCGTTCCATCGAAGGCGCTTGGGCTGCTGGTGGCGCGGAGCTGAAGGCACGCGACAAGCGGCAGGAACCGCTGAAGCTGGCGGACGACCTGCTGCCGCTGTACCGCGCCCTCAACGAGCCGGAAAGCATGCGGCTGCACGCCGAGGCCAACGTGGTGCCGGCCATGCGGGCGAAGTCGCCGGAAAACTATCCGCAGATCTGGGTGGGCGGCTGGGAGATCCGCAACCTGCGCATGGTCGCCAATATCCGCGAGACGTTCCGCGAGAAGCCGGGCGCGCGCGTCGTCACGATCGTCGGTGCGTCGCACAAGCCGTGGTTCGACGAGTGGCTCGGCCAGCTGCAGGGTGTCGATATCGTCGACGTGCAGGAAGTGCTGAAGTAAGGCAGCCATACGCGGCGCTTAGTTGCTGCCTTCGCGCGCCGGGTCGAGCAGAAAGTCGCGCAGCAGCCGCGCGCTCGGCCCGATGCGCTGCGAGTGCACCAGGTAGATCTCCAGCGGCGCGGTTTCAACGTCGGGCAGCACGCGCACCAGTTCTCCCGACGCCAGCAGTGCTGCCGCATCGTAGGCGGGCAGACGGGCGATGCCTTCGCCGGCCAGCACGAAGGCCAGCCGCGATGCGGCGCTGTCGGTGAGCACATCACCGCGCACCGGCACCTGCACATCTTCTCCGCCGGCACACACGGTCACCGTCTTCTGGCTCGGTGGATAAATCACCCAGCGATGCTGTTCGAGCTCCGCCACGGAGACCGGCGCTCGCTGGCGGCGCAGGTAGGCGGGCGCGGCGCACAGCATCGTCGGCTCGGCGACCAGCCGGCGCGCCACCAGCGACGAATCGGCCAGCGGCCCGGCGCGCACGGCCAGTTCGATGCCATGCTGGACCAGGTCCACGTTCGCATCGTTCATCGCCACGTGCAGCCGCACGGCCGGATAACGCCGCCGGAACTCCAGCAGCGCCGGCATGATGCGCTTGTTGCCGAAGTGGTGGGAGCAGGTGATGCGCACTTCACCGCTTGGTTCCGCACGCAGCAGCTCCATGCTGCGCAGGCCGTCGAGTGCTTCGTCGAGCACGCGTTCGCAATGGACGCGGAACGCTTCGCCGGCCGGCGTCAGGCTGAAGCTGCGGGTGCTGCGCTGCGCCAGCGGGACGCCCAGTTTTGCTTCCAATCCCCGTATGTGGTGGCTGACGACGGCGCGCGTCACGCCCAGCGCTCGCGCACCTGCGGCGAAGCTGCCGCTACGTACCACGGTCGCGAAGATCGCCATCGCGCGCAGTTCATCGAGGATTGGAACCGGATCGCTCATTTCTTTATTGTATTAAATTGTTTGACACTGAGTCATCTTATCAGTATCTACCGCCAACGCCTGATGGTTTCTATAGTGGATACATACGGCACACGCCGGATTTCACCGAAGGAGAAAATCATGAGCGTCAAACATATCCTGTTCATCCTGACCAACGCCGCCGAGATCGGCCCGAACAAACGGCCCACCGGCTACTTCTTCCCCGAAGTGGCACACCCGTTCGAAGTCTTCGACCACGCCGGCATTGCCATCGAATACGCCTCGCCGCTGGGCGGCGCACCTTCGGAAGACGGCTACGACGAGACCGATCCGGCGCAGCGTGCCTATCGCAACAGCAAATCGATCCGCCGCATGGCGCACAGCCGCAAGCTGTCGGAAGTGGACGTGCTCGACTACGACGCCGTCTTCGTGCCCGGCGGCCTTGGCCCGATGGTCGATATCGCCGTCGATGCCGATGTGAAGCGCGCCATTGCCCGCGCCTGGGACGGTGGCAAGCTGGTCGCCGCCGTCTGCCACGGTCCGGCAGCGCTGCTTGGCGTGACGCTGGCGGACGGCTCGCCGCTGGTGCGCGGCCGCAAGCTGACGTCGTTCTCCAACGAGGAAGAAGCGGGCTATGCGCAGGCCGATGTGCCCTTCAACCTGGAAACCGCGCTGCGCGCCGAAGGTGCGGACTATGCGGCGGTACCGGCCTGGCAGCCGAAAGTCGTCGTCGATGGCCGCCTGCTCACCGGCCAGAACCCGGCATCGGCCGGCCCGCTGGCCGAAGCGATCGTTGAAGCGCTGCGCGGAGAAGCGGTATGAGCGGCGGTCCGATTACCGTCGTCGCGCGCTGGCAGGTGAACAGCGGCGCGCTGGATGAAGTACTGGCGATCCTGGCCGAGCTGCGCCCGCAGTCGCTGGAAGAACCGGGCTGCCTCGGCTACGAGGTCTATCGCGACGCGGACGGCGCCGACACGCTGCTGCTGGTCGAACGCTACCGCGACGAAGCAGCCATCGAGGCGCACCGGCAGACGGCGCATTACCAGTCGCTGGTGGTTGACCGGGTGCTGCCGCTGCTGGCTGAGCGAAGGGTGGAGTTGTTGCGGGCGGCTGGTCCGGTTTGACGGAGTGGGGAGCCCGGCCGTGCGGTGATGGTGGCCAGGCCCGGATTTTGCCGCAACGCCGAGGTGCGTTGCTAAAGCTCAATCCGTGCATACCTTCGCACAGGCATTCTCGACCAACGCTCATGGTGAGCATTCGAGGGGAGAGTTCATGCCTTACATTTATCCTGCTGCGGCGCTATTGCATGGCAAACCAAAGGTGGGCGGCGGCGAATGCGTCGCATTGGTCCGGCACTTTACGGGAGCGCCTCCCGCCAGTCACTGGCATCAAGGCGAGGAAGTCTGGGGGAACAAACAACTCCGGCCGGGAACGGCCATTGCGACATTCGAAAAAGGGCGCTGGCCCGGCAGGCCGAAGGGAAATCATGCCGCGTTTTACCTTGGCCAGATCAGCACCGGCATCTGGGTAATCGACCAATGGAATCCGGACGATGACAAGCCGCTCATATCGAGGCGTTTCATCAAGCGCAAGGAGATCTATGATGATGGAACCTATCAGAGCCCTTCGGATAACGCCTTTGCATTCTCGGTGATCAAATGACTACACGACAACAATCGATTATCGCGATTGCCGGCATCGTCTCGATTGGCCTCTGCCAGGCGGCGCCCCAGCGCTTTCAATGTCCCGAGGAGATAGACCCACAGGCCATCACGATTGCCGCTCCCGCCGGTTGGCATCCGTACCCCGCGTTTCCCTTGCAGCTTCTCGGTGCCGGTATGTCGGCAGGGGCGCCGGAAAGCGAAGCGCATCTGCGCGGCGAACCACTCGATGCCAAAGGTGGAAAAACGCTTTATGAATTGGGCAGCATCCGCGTCGAGGATGGCAAATGGCTCGATTGCCGTTATGGCGATTCGGGAGAGATCCAGATGTCGCGTCGGCTGGACGACAGCCTGAAGCGTTGCACGATCACGCATGCCAGGCCGGTCAAAGGAACGCCGCGCCGTATCGACATCAGCTGCGAGTAGTTATTCCGATCAGCAGCGCGGCGCATCCGCCGCGCTGCTGCTCAATCCCCTCAAGATCGCACACTCCGCCATCACGCCCGGCCCCGCACACTGCCGGCGCAACCCCACCAGCTGTTCCCGCAGCTGCTGCAACGAAGCCAGCTGCGCGTCGATATTGTCGATGTGGTGATCCACCAGCGCATTCACCGACTGGCAGCCGGCGGCCGGTTCGTCCTGCAGCGCGATCAGCGCGCGGATGTCGCCCAGGCCCATCGCCAGCGCGCGGCACTGCCGGATGAAGCGCAACCGCTCCAGGTGGCCATGCGCATAGTCGCGGTAGCCGCCGGCCGTGCGCGGCGGGGCGGCCATCACGCCGGCCTTCTCGTAATAGCGGATCGTCTCGATATCGCAGCCGGACCGCTGCGCCAGTTCGCCGATTTTCATGGTTCCCTCCGTTCGCTTGACCCTGTAGCGACTACAGGGTTTCCAATGGCAGTCTAAGGCAAAAGCGGAGAGAGCGATGAACACCGAACAGTCATGTCAAAGCGGGGCCGCCTGTTGCGGCTGCGGCAGCACGGCACCAGAGCCGCCCGCGTCCGCCGAGAATGTCGGCACAACGGTCACCTACCGCATCGCGAACATGTGCTGCCCGACCGAGGAAGCGCTGATCCGCCGGAAGCTCGCGCCGCTGCCCGGCGTGCTGGCGCTGCACTTCAACCTGATGCGCCGCGAGCTGGACGTGGTGCACGACCTGCCATCCACGCAGCCTGTCCTGCAGGCGTTGCATGCGATCGGCATGCAGGCCGAGTCCATCGACGGAGCCGCGAAACCGCCGTCGCACACCTGGCAACGGGCCGGACTGGCCATCGGCGCGATCGCAGCCGCGCTGGCGGAAACCTTCGCATGGCTGGGGTTCGACGAAACGTCGCTGCGGGTCATCGCGCTGGCCGTGCTGGCGATTTTCACGGCCGGCCTGCCCACGCTGCGCAAGGGATGGATCGCCTTGACAACGCTGACGCTGAACATCAACGTCCTGATGAGCCTTGCCGTCATCGGCGCGGTGGCCATCGGCCAGTGGCCGGAAGCTGCCATGGTCATCGTGCTGTTCGCGATTGCGGAGGAGATCGAGGCGATGTCGCTGGACCGCGCGCGCAACAGCGTGCATGGCCTGCTGAGTCTCGCGCCGGAACTGGCCAGCGTGCGCGGTGTGGACGGCAGCTGGCAGGACCGGCCGGCCGACCGCATCGCCGTCGGCACCATCGTCCGCGTGCGTCCCGGCGAGCGGATCGCGCTGGACGGCACGGTGACCGAGGGGCAATCCTCCGTCGATCAATCGCCCATCACTGGCGAAAGCATGCCGGTGCCGAAGAGCGCCGGCGACGTGGTCTACGCCGGCACCATCAATGCGCAAGGCCTGCTGCTGGTGACGGTCACCGCGCAGCGGGGCGACAGCACGCTGGCGACGATCGTCCGCGTGCTGGAGGAAACCCAGCGCAACCAGGCGCCCACGCAGCGGCTCGTCGACCGCTTCGCCCTCTGGTACACGCCGGCCGTCGTGGCGGCGGCCGTGCTGGTGGCGGCGTTGCCGCCGTTGCTGTGGCAGCAGCCGTTCGATGCGTGGCTGTACAAGGCGCTCGTGCTACTGGTGATCGCCTGCCCGTGCGCGCTGGTCATCTCGACGCCGGTCACCGTGGTCAGCGGCCTGACGGCGGCCGCGCGCCGCGGCATCCTCGTCAAGGGCGGGCAGTTCCTCGAAGCGGGGCACACGCTGCGCGTCATCGCGCTGGACAAGACGGGCACGCTGACGGCGGGGCAGCCGACGGTTGTCGACGTGACGCCGCTGGCGGCGCTGGATCGTGTAGAGATCCTGGCACTGGCTGCCAGCCTGGATGCGCATTCCACCCATCCGCTTGCGCGCGCCATCACCGCGGCTGCGCCAGCCATCCACAAGGTAGCAGGGTTCGAGAACCTGCCAGGGCAGGGAGTGCGCGGCATCATTGACGGCAAGCTTTACTCGCTCGGTAACGGCGCAGCGACGACCATCGAACAGAAACCCGGCTGTACATCCGTCGTTCTCGCGGACGACAGCGGCGCGCTCGGCGTGATCGCCATCGCGGACACGCTGCGCCCGACAGGCGCCGAAGCGGTGCGTGCCTTGAAAGAGCTGGGCATCGCCACGGTGATGCTCACCGGCGACAACGCCGCCACGGCGCGCCACATCGCCCAACAGGCCGGCATCGACGAAGTGCACGCCGCACTGCTGCCGGCGCAGAAACTGGCGCTGGTCGAACAGTTGGCGAGCACGCACGGCCCGGTAGGCATGATGGGCGACGGCATCAACGATGCACCGGCGCTGGCCCGCGCCCGCGTCGGCTTCGCAATGGGCGCAGCAGGCAGCGACACGGCGATCGAGGCGGCCGACGTGGCGCTGATGGACGACGACCTGCGCAAGCTGCCCGCGTTCATCCGGCTGAGCCGCCGCACGCACCGCGTGCTGATGCAGAACATCGCGCTGGCGCTGGGCATCAAGGCGGTCTTTTTCACACTGGCGCTGCTGGGTTACGCCACGCTGTGGATGGCCGTGTTTGCCGACGTGGGGGCGAGTCTGCTGGTGGTGGCCAACGGCCTGCGCCTGCTGCGCATGCAAGCGTCGGAAAGGCCGTAGCGGATCGGGTAGACTGTGGCAATCGAACCGACAGTCACTTACTCCCAGAACTCACCCCAAGCGCCATGACGACCCCGCACCCGAACACGCCGACATTCGTCCCCGAAGCAACCACGGAAGAGCAGGTGCCGTTTGTCGCGGCATCGCTGGAACAGCGCCGGCCCCAGATGTTCCCGGTACTGACGGAGCACGAAGTACAGCGCCTGATGCGCTTCGGCACCGTGCGCACCTACGACAACGGCGTGCGCATCCTGGAAGCGGGCCACACGAAGTTCGGCATGGTGCTCGCGCTGTCGGGGCGGATGGCGTTGCAGCGTTACGACGGTTTCGGCAATTCCAGCTTCATCAACGAATACGGGCCGGGCGAATTCACGGCCGAGGTGTCGCAGCTGGCCGGGCGGCCGTCGCTGGTCAATGTCACGGCCATCGGCCCCGTCGAGGCGCTCGTCATCGCGCCGGAGAACCTGCGGGCGCTGCTGATCGCCGAGGCCGAGCTGGGCGAGCGTATCGTGCGCGCGCTGATCCTGCGCCGCCTGAACCTGATCGAGAACGGTTCCGGCGGCCCGATCCTCATCGGCCGGGCGGGGCACCCGCGGCTGTTCCAGCTGCAGGGCTTCCTCGATGCGAACGGCCATCCGTTCACGATGCTGGACCCGCAGGAAGACGACACGGCCCGCGAGCTGTGCGAGTACTACCAGCCCACGGCGGACGATTGGCCGCTGGTCGTCTGCCTGGACGGCAGCGTGCGGAAGAATCCGTCGAACCTGGAGATGGGCCGCTGCCTGGGCATGCTGCCCGAGCTGGAACACGACAAGGTGTGGGACGTGATCGTCGTCGGCGCCGGCCCCGCCGGGCTGGCGACGGCCGTGTACGCGGGCTCGGAAGGCCTGTCCGTGCTGGCGCTGGAGCAGCGCGCGTTCGGCGGCCAGGCAGCGGCCAGCGCCCGCATCGAGAACTACCTCGGCTTCCCCACCGGGATCTCCGGCGGTGCGCTGGCCGGGCGCGCCTACGTGCAGGCGATGAAGTTCGGCGTGGAAGTGGCCATTCCGCTGTCGGCCACGCGACTGGTCTGCGACACCTATCCGCGCGAGGTGGAGCTGGAGGACGGCACGCGCGTCAAGGGGCGCACGGTCGTGCTGTCCTGCGGTGCGCGCTACCGCCGGCCGGCGCTGGCGAACATCAAGCAGTTCGAGGGCCGCGGCATCCACTACTGGGCATCGAGCATCGAAGCGAACCTGTGCGCGTCGGAAGAAGTGATCCTTGTCGGCGGCGGCAACTCGGCGGGGCAGGCGGCTGTCTACCTGTCCGGCCATGCGAAGAAGGTGCACATGGCGATCCGCGGCGACGGGCTGAAAGCGACAATGTCCACCTACCTGATCGACCGCATCAAGGCCACGCCGAACATCGAGCTGCACACGCACGTGGAAATCGTCGGGCTGGAAGGGGACGAGGAGGGACTGAAGAAAGTCACCGTCCGCAACAACAACTCGCTGGCCGAAAAGGAACGCGACGTGAAGCGCGTGTTCCTGTTCATCGGCGCGGACCCGAATACTGACTGGCTGGGCGATTGCGGCGTGGAAGTCGACGCGCAGGGCTTCGTCCGCACGGGATATTCCCTGCACCTGCCGGCGTCCGCCGGCGGCGACCATGGGCACGACAGGCCGGCCCGGGCGCCGCTGGAAACGAGCGTGCCGGGCGTGTTCGCGATCGGCGACGTGCGGGCCGGTTCCACCAAGCGCGTCGCAGCCGGCGTGGGCGAGGGCGCGCAGGTGGTGTCGCAGATCCACGGCTTCCTGGCCAACCTGCCGCTGGCCGGCTGACTGTGGGGGGAAGGTAACAAACCCGCGAGGCGCATGCCGCCGTGGTTTACAAGCCGGCCGGCGAAGAGGTACGATGTCAACAAATTGTAGCGTTCATCAAAACAAATTTGCCCGACATGCGAAAATCGTCCCTGTATGCCGCCGTCCTCGTCGCCATGCTGCCAGTGGCGGCTTCCGCGCAGATCACCCATATCGGCCAGGCGGCCGGACGCCCGTTCTCGCACGCCGTGAAGGCGGGCGACACCATTTACCTGTCCGGCCAGATCGGCGCCACCGCGGCCGGCCTGGCAAAAGGCTTCGACGCCCAGGCGCACCAGGCGATGCGCAACCTGCGCGACGTGCTGGCAAAGCAGAACCTGACGATGGACAGCATCGTCAAATGCACCATCTTCCTCGGCGACATGAGCAAGTGGGCCGCGTTCAACGACATCTATAAAAGCTACTTCAAGGACGGCGTTTACCCGGCGCGCAGTGCGCTGGGCGTCAACGGCCTCGCGCTCGGCGCGGAGCTGGAAGTGGAATGCATCGCTTACCAGGGGCCATCCGGCACCTGACCGTACCGCGGCAGCCGGCCGAGCGTGACGGCCTGCCGGAAGATGACAGTGCGCTCCATGACATCATACCGATTGGACCTGCCGTGAATTTTCCCCGCATCTCCCGCATCTGCCGTGACGTCGGGGTCCAGCTGGCCTCGCACGAACAACTCGAATTCCTGCCGCAGGCCGATGCCGGCACGCTGGATGCGTCGCTGGCGTGGGCCGTGCGCGAAGGCAGCGCGCTGTTCTCGGGCTTCATTCGCTGCGGGTCCGGGCTTTCCGCGCCGGCCACGCTGGATCACGACGAAGTCATTCTCGTGCTGGGCGGACGCTTCGGCGTCGAGCTGGCCAATGGCACGGTGATCGATGCGGGCGCGGGCGAAACCATCAACCTGGCGCGGGGCACGACGGTGCGTTACCTGGGCCGGGATGCCACGGTGTTCTTCGTGCGGACGGAGTCGGTGGCCGTGCAGGCGGTCGCGATCGAGGAATCGCGGCAGGCGGTGGTCTAGGCAGGCCGAAACGAAAAGGGCCCGCAACGCGCCAGCGCTGCGGGCCCTTGTTTCATGCGGCCGCGGTCAGAAGCTGCGCGCCACCGAAACGCCGATGGTGCGCGGATTGATCGTGTTCAGCGACGACTGGTTGATCGGGAATGCCGTCGATGGTGCCACGGCGGCCGTGCTGCCCAGCGACAGGATGCCGCGCTTGTCGGACAGGTTCTTCACGAACGCATTGACGGTCCAGTCCCGGTTGCGCACGCCCGCCGACAGGCCGAACGTGGCGAAGCCCGGAGCGTGGTAGCGGCGCGTCGTCGGCGTTTCGCCGAAGCTCAGGTAGCGGTCGCCCACCCATGCGCTGCTGGCGCCGCCGAATGCCGTCCAGCCGTCGCCCAGCGAGAAGTCGCGGTTGACGGACAGTGCGCCCGTCAGTTTCGCCACGTAAGGCAGCGCATCGCCGGGGAAGCCGTTGCTGCTGGCGCCGGCCGCAGTGCGCAGCACGGCGTGCGTGTAGGCCACGTTGCCGTTGACAGTCCAGCCCTGCGCCGGGTAGTACACCGCCGAGATCTCGCCGCCTTCGCTCTTCGCGCCGCCGGCATTGGCCGTGTACGAGAACGCCGTGGCGGCATCGCGCAGCAGTACCTGGACATCCTTCCAGTCGATGTGGAACAGCGCCGCATCGACGGCCAGGCGGTTGTTGAAGAACTGGCCCTTGGCGCCGACTTCGATATTGGTCGTCGTATCCGCGCCATACGTGGACGGGATGTTGGTCGCCACCACCGTGTTCGGGCCGCCCGGCCGGTAGCCGGTGGACAGCGTTGCATACACCATCAGGTCCTTCGCCACCTTGTAGCGGGGCGTCAGCATGTAGGTCGTCTTGCTTTCGCTCGATTCGCCGATGAAGTCGGGCTTGACGCCGTTCAGGATGCCGCCGGTGCGGCTGAAGTAATCCTGCGAGTTGTGGCTGTAGCGGAAGCCGCCCTGCACGTCGAACTTGTCGGTGAAGTGATAGGTCAGCACGCCGAAGGCCGCGTATTCCTTGTAGGCCGTCCTGCTGCTTGAATCGCTCAGCGTCGGTGCGCCGATCAGCACACCGGTGGTGCGGTCGCGGACGGTGATCGTCTGGCCGCCGGAGGCGTCTTCGTCCGTGTAGAACACGCCGGCACGCCAATCGAGCTTGCTGGCGCCTTCCGCCGAATCGAGGCGGAATTCCTGCGTGCGCTTGTGCATCGACAGCGGCGCCGTCGTCTGCGCGCCGAACGGGCCGCCGATGATGCGTTCGATCAGGCCGCCGAACACGGAGCTCAGGTCCTGCGGACCGTCGAACTTCAGCCGGCCGTAGCTGCTGGTCGACGTCAGCGTGGCGAAGCCCAGGTCGCCCGTCATCACCAGGTCGGCGAAGTCGATCGTCCGTTCGTAGCCGCCGGTGCCCGGCATCGCGGCCGCCACATATTCGCCGTACAGCAGGTTCAGGTTGGTGTCGATCGCTTCCGTCGGCGTGCCCTTGCCGGACGCCTTCTGGTGCACCGCGGACGCCTTCAGCGTGAAGACATCGTTGGGCGTCCACAGCAGCGCCGCGCGGCCGCCCTTGAACACGGACGTGTTGACGTCTTCCTCGCCGGTGGTGCGGTTGTCGACCCAGCCCGGGTCTTCGCGCTTGAACACGCTGACGCGCACGGCCAGCTCGTCCTGGATCAGCGGGATGTTGATCGCACCGCGCACGCCATAGCCGTTGTAGCCGTGGGCGACGTCGGAAGCATCGACCTGCACGCGGCCGGACAGCTTGCTGGTGTTCGGCGCCACCGTCACGTACTTGATCAGGCCACCCAGGTTGCTGGCGCCGTACAGCGTGCCCTGCGGGCCGCGCAGCACTTCGATGCGCTGCAGGTCGAACGGATCGATGTCCGGCATCATCGAGCTGCCGCCGCCGCTGCCGGTCGACGAACCGAACGGCGAATCGTCGATCGTGATCGCCATCGTCGGATTGGTGTTGGCGCCGGTGGTGATGCCGCGGATCGAGATGTCGGTGCGGCCACCGGTGCGGCCCACGTTCAGGCCGGGGATCTTGGTGAAATAATCGCGCAGCGTGGTGAGGTTTTCGCGCACCATCTGGTCGCCGCGCACGGTGGAGATCGAGATCGGCACGTCCTGTACCAGTTCATTCGCCTTGCGGGCCGTGACGGTCACCGTTTCAACCGGGCCTTCCGGTACCGACGCCGTATCGGCGACCGCTGCCTGCTCGGCGGCTGGATCCACTGGCTCGGCATGGGCAGCCAATGCAACAGCGGCCAGGCCGAGGGCGAACAGGCCGTGGCGCATGCCGCCGCCCGGTGCTGCGCACATGCCGGTCCGGATGGCGTGGACCAGCGTCTTGATTCTGCGTTCCTTCATCAAACTCTCCCAGGTTTAGATTCGGTTCCAGTCGCTTGTCGGCCGTGCCGCCACCGATGTCAACATTGGGTTTAAATATACAACCGAATGTAGAACCCGAGAGGGTTTTTTAGATGCTTTGTGGCATGAAATCTACAAATAATTGAAATGCCTGAACAAAGTGTTTTCAGGGTGACTCAGTGCGTCACCCTTGTAACGAACTGGCGCAAGATGGCCGCAACCGATGGTCGCGTATTGTCGTCATACACGGCGTGGCCGGCCGCGAAAGCCGCCATCTGCACGCGCTCCTGCGGCAGGCCGATATGCGTCAGCACGTAGCGCTGCGCCAGCACCGGCGTGGCGATATCGTAGTAAGCGCCCAGCAGCAGCAGGCGCGCCTGCGGCTTCGCCTTCATGAACGCCACCAGGCCTGGCGTGGATTGCAGCGACGCGTTGTCTTCCATCTTCGGGCTGCGTCCCCGCCAGTCCCAGGCGAAATTGAGGTCCAGCGACAGGCTGGCGTAATCCTGTTCGCCCTGCCAGCCGGCCGCTTCTTTCAAATAATCCCGCAATGCAGGAGACTTGATGACGTTCGATTTGCCCATGCCCAGCGCGGGATCGTCGGCCGCCTTGCTGCGGCCCTCGACCAGCGCTTTCGGCGGCTTCGGCGCCGTCACGCGCGTGTCGATGCGGCCGACGATCATGCCGGGCACCAGCAGTTCAAGAAACTCCTGGCTTGGCACGCGCAGCTTGAAGCCGGCGATGCTGTCGGCACTGATGCCGATCAGTTCCGCCATCCGCTTTGCCACGCGCGTGCGTTCCGCGGCCGGCAGCAGATCGCCCTGCTGCAGCGCCACCACGTACTCGCCCTGCGCAAAGGCGCGTGCTTCTTCGTACACCTGTTCGACAGTGCGGCCTCGTGCATCGAGCTTGCCGTGCGCAAAAGCGGCGGAAGCCATCGCCGGCAGTTCGAAGACGAACGGCAGGTCGTTGCCGATGCCGGCCGTGGCGCTGATGTCGAGTGCCGGCGAGATCAGCACGAGGCCCTGCACGTTCAGATCAGTGACGTCCTTGGCCAGCGTGGCCAGGCGGTAGCCGCCATAGCTTTCGCCGGCGATGAACACGGGCGAGCCGGTGCGGCCATGCTGCTTGAGCCAGTCGCGGATGACCGTCTCGGCCGCTTTCGCATCGCTGTCCACGGTCAGGTAGGCCTTCATGCCGCCCGGTGCCAGCTCGCGGTTGAAGCCCGTGCCGACGGGGTCGATCAGCACGACATCCACGATGTCGAGCAGCGTGTCGGCATTGTCGGTGAAGGTGCGCTTGCCGTTCGCATCGGCCTTGCCGGCGATCTTGGGGCCCAGCAGGCCCGTATGCAGCGGCGACGACGAGGCGCCCGGGCCGCCGTTGAAGGCAAACAGCACGGGGCGCTGCGACGCATCCTTGACGCCATCGCGCACGTAGCTGGTGCTGGAGATGGTCGCCTGCGGCTTGCCGTCCTTGTCGCTCAGGACCGTCTCGGTCCAGATCGCACGGTAGGGCAGGGCGCCGGACTTCAGTTGCAGCGTGTGTTGAACGCCTCCGGCAGGCGCGCCCGCATGGACGAACGGTGCGAAGGCAAGCGACAGGGCAAAGGCGGTGGCACGCAAAGCAGTCATGAATTCTCCGTGAAGGTCAGGCGGCGCGGCCGATGGTGGCCAGCAGTTTGTCGATGTCGGCCGGCGTGTTGAACACCGACGGCGTGGCGCGGAAGCGGTGCTTCGATACCGTCAGCCGGATGCCGGCGGCCTTCAGCTTCGCACCCAGCTTGTCGCGGGCGCCCTGCAGCGCGCAGGCGACGATCGGCGCGCCGCTTTCCGGTGGCGTCATCAGCTGGTAGCCCAGCTTCGGCAGCTCTTCCTTCAGCTGCGCGGTGAGGGTTTGCGCATGCTTCTGGATATTGGCAACGCCCAGCTGCTGGATGTAGTCGAGCGAGTGGTTCAGCTGCGCCATCACCATGTGCGCCATCGTGCCGTGGGCGAAGCGGCCTTCGGCGCTGTCCGCGTACGCATAATCGGCAACGCGCTGGCCCGGCGCATCGAAGGGATAGATGTGCGACTCGAAGGCACTCATGCCGTAGTAGCCGTACTCGGTGCGGCGCAGCTGCTTCTGCGCGGCCTTGCTGGCGTACAGGAAGCCGAGGCCGAAGTCGCCCATCAGCCATTTATAGCTGGCGCAGGCGGCGAAATCGACGCCGCTGGCCTTGACGTCCACCGGGATGCAGCCGGCCGCGTGGACAATGTCCGCATACACCAGCGTGCCGTTCGCGTGGGCCAGGTCGCAGACGGCTTTCAGGTCGTGCTGGAAGCCGTTGATCGTGGAGACCAGCGACAGCGCGATCAGCTTCGTATTTGGTTTCAATGCGCGGCGGATGTCGTCGAGCGCGATGCGGCCGTCGCGCGCCTTGACCCACGTGACCGTGGCGCCTTGCCGCGCCATCTCTTCGTACAGCGGCAGCGATCCGAAGAAATGCAGCTCGTCGCTGACGATGTGCGCGCCGCTGGCCGGCAGGTTCAGGCCCCGCAGCACCATCTGTTCGCCGGCCGTGGTGCTGGCGACATAGGCCACTTCGTCGGCTTCCGCGTTGATCAGCCGGGCGAACTTGGCGCGCACCTTGGCATCGTCGAAGGCTTCGCTGGGCGCCGCGGGATCGAGCATGCGCTGGCGCAGGTAGGCATCGACGGCTGCGTGCGCGCCCTTGCTGATCGGGTGCTGCGAGCCGGAGTCGAGGTAGCACACGTCGCCGACGAGGAACGAGGCCCGGTCCGGCAACGCGAGTGCCGCCGGCGCGGTTGGCTTTGTTTCGGCCAGTGCCGGCACCTTCAACGCCGCCACGGACAGGCCGGCCGCGGCGAGGAATTGTCGTCGCATGTGTTCCATTCGCGCTACTCCTGTTGAGTTAGACCGAAATATTCTACACAGATAAGAGATTTATTACACAAAATGTGTATAGAATTTGACGACGCTGTGCCGTGGCAGCCACTCCGGCAAATGGGAGGGCCGCGCGGCTTGACAGACCGTTTGCGCGCCGCGTAGCATCAACAAAATGTGGCTGTAGGTGACGAAGTGTTTATCGGAGGATCCGCATGAGGTTGTACCTGACGAAGCTCGTGGTGGCAGGCTGCCTGTCGATTTCAACGCTGGCCGTCGCGGCTTCCGCGACACCGGAAGTGAACAAGGCGCTGCAGGGCACGTTCAATGGCGTCAGGGTGGATTACACCGCGCTCGTCGAGCGCATTCCCGTTGCGGACAGCGCCGCCAATACAGCTGCCGACCTGGTGGCGTTTTCGTATATCGCGCAGTCCTCGGCCGGCAAGCAGCGGCCGGTGATCTTCGTCTTCAACGGCGGTCCCATTTCGCCATCCGTGTTCCTGCACATGCTGGCGCTGGGCCCCAAGCGGCTGGCGGTGCCGGACGATCTGTCCGCCGATCCTGCGAAGTTCAAGACCGTCGACAACACCTATACGGTGCTGGATGTGGCGGACATCGTCTTCTTCGATCCCGCCAGCACGGGCTACAGCCGCGTCGCCGGTAGCACGCCGCCGAACGCCTACTTCTCGGTGGATGCCGATGCGCGCCAGCTGACGCAGTTCATCCAGGCGTGGAGCCGCAAGCATGGCCGCGAGGCGGCGCCGAAATTCCTGTTCGGCGAAAGCTACGGCACGATGCGCGCGGCCGTCGCCGCCCAGCAGATCGCCGAACTGAAGGAACCTTTGAACCTGCGCGGCGTGTTCCTGATGGGGCAGGCGCTGAACATCGTCGAGACGGTGTACCGGCCGCAGAACATCGTCAGCTACACGGCTTCGCTGCCCACGCTGGCCGCCATCGGCTGGCATCACGGCAAGGTGGCCCAGCGCGGGCGCACGCTGGAACAGTTCCTCGATGAAGTGCGGCTGTTCGCCCGCACCGACTACCTGACCGCGCTTTACCAGGGCAATGCGCTGGACCCGGCCGAAGAGCGCCGCGTGGCCGCGCGCCTGGCGGAGCTGACCGGCCTGCCGGCGGAGACCTATGTGGCGGCGCACCTGCGCGTGTCGAAGCCGCAGTACCGCGGCCTGCTGCTGAAAGCTGACGGCAAAATCCTCGGCGCGAACGATGCCCGCTACGCCGGCCCGGCCGGCAAGGGCGATCCCGCCAACGCCATCTATCCGGCGATCTTCGCCGCCTTCGATGGCTACCGGCGCGGCACCCTGGGTATTGCCGGCGACACGCCATACGTGACCGACTCGCCCGTCAAGGAAGGCCTGGACGGCTGGCGCTGGGGCGCCGCTTCGCCGTTCGGCAACTGGCCGTATGGCGACAATCTGGGCAAGGCAATGAAACTGGTACCTGCGCTGCAGCTGGCCATCGGCGTCGGCTACGAGGACACGCTGACCACCACCGGCGCCTCGGAGTACGCGATCGCGCAGTCGGACTGGCCGAAGGACCGCACGCGCATTCTGTACTACCAGGGCGGCCACATGGCCTACACGATCGAGGCGAGCCTCAAAAAGATGACGGACGACCTGCGCGGCTTCGTCAACGGGGCGGCCGATGCCCGCTAGCGCGTTTCCGCACAAGGATCGCTTTGCATTACACGGCACGTTCCTGAATGCGGCCTACACGCATCCGATGAGCATTGCCAGCGCGGCGGCGGTCAAGACGTACATCGATTCGCGCCAGCTGAATGGCCAGGCGGACGGCTACAGCATGATGGCGGACCGCGCCGAAGCGCTGGCGCTGTTCGCCCGCCTGATCCACTGCGACGCGGACGAACTGGGCTGGGTCGCCAGCACGATGGCCGGCGAGAACCTTGTCGCGGCCGGGCTGCGGCTCGCCGAAGAGGGCGCGCACATCGTCACCGATGCGGCGCATTTCGAAGGTTCGCTTTACCTGTACCGGCAGCTGCAGGCGCGCGGCGCCCAGGTGACGGTGCTGCCGCTGGTCGACAATGGTGTGTCGCTCGACCAGCTGGAGCAGGCGATCCGGCCCGGCACGCGGCTGGTGGCGCTGTCGCTCGTCTCCGCGCTGAACGGCTTCACGCATGATTTAAAAGCTGTCTGCGACATCGCCCATGCCAAAGGCGCACTGGTGTACGCGGACATCATCCAGGCCGCCGGCGCGATCCCGCTCGACGTGCGCGCCAGCGGCGTCGACTTCGCCGCCTGCTCCACCTACAAATGGCTGATGGGCGACTTCGGCGTCGGGCTGCTGTATGTGCGACGCGACCGGCTCGATAAGCTGCACCCGTCCGTCTTCGGCTACCGCCAGATGGCGGGCTTTCGCACCCATCACCTGCCGTTCGAGGCGCCCGGACCTGATCCGCTCAGCTTCGAGATGCGCGAAGGTACCGCGGCTCTGAGCGAAGTGGGCACGCTGGGCAATGCTGCCGTGGCGGCGCTGCGCGTGTCGCTGGCCTACGTGCTGGACACCGGCGTGGACCGCATCGCCGCGCACCGCCAGCTGCTGATCGACCGGCTGCAGCAGGCCTTGCCGGCCGCAGGATACATACCGCTGACACGCGCGGACAGCACCGGCCCGATCGTCGCCTTTGCCGTGCCGGACGGCGAAGCGCTTCGCGCGCCGCTCAAACGTGCCGGCATCGCCATCCAGCTGTACAAGCACCGCATCCGCATTTCGCCATCCGTTTTCAATTCCATGGACGACATCGAACAACTGGTCGCCGTCCTGACACCGTCGTTGAACCCACGAGGATCTTCATGAGCACCCTGCAGAAACACAGCGGCCCGGTAGCCGATTTCTACGCGCCGGCGGACAACCGTTATCCCTTCTCGGAGGCCGTGCGGGTCGGCGACACGATCTACCTGGCCGGCCAGCTGGGTATCGGGCCGGACGGGCTGGTGCAGGGTTTCGACGCGCAGGTGCGGCAGATGATGGACAACGTGGCGGCCACGCTGCGCAAGCTGGACCTGGGCATGGAGCACCTGGTCAAGTGTACGGTATTCATGGCCGACCTGTCGAAATGGCAGGCGTTCAACGCGATCTACGTGGAGTACTTCGAACCTGGCTTCTATCCGGCCCGCGCGGCGTTCGGCGCGACCGAGCTGGCACTGGGCGCCGAGGTGGAAATCGACTGCATCGCCTGCGCGCCGGCGCGGGCCTGAAGCGCCGCCGGCCGGGGCGATGTGAACGTTTCCATTCGTGGTTCCGCTTGCAACAAAGTGTTGATATGATATGAAGATCCTCCACCTGTCCACGGACACCGACATGCCGCCCAAACGCACGAAACTGCCGCCCGAGATCGTCACCGAACGCAAGGTGCTGATGAATGCGCTGCACCCCATCGTCAAGATGCTCGGTTCGATCGTCGGTCCCCATATCGAGGTGGTGCTGCACGACCTGACGAAGCCGGAATCGTCGGTGGTGGCACTGGAAAACGGCCACGTGTCGAACCGCAGCCTGGGCGCATCGATCCTCAACGGACCGAAGGAGGACAAGGGCTTCGCCGCCGCCGTCGACGAGCTGTCGGTGCGCGGCGAGCCGGTGCACTCGATCATCGAAGGCTATTCGACCGTCACCAGCAACAACCGGCCGCTGAAGTCGGCCACGGTGATCTTCCGCGATGCCACCGGCGAGCCGTTCGTCGCGCTGTGCCTGAACGCGGATATGAGCAATTTCGAGATGGCCCATGCGTGGTTGGGGCAGTTCCTGCAGCCGCTGCAGAAGGCCATGCCGGCGCAGTCCGCACAGCCGGAGATGGATGTGCTGATGCAGGAGATCATCTCGGACGCGGTGCGGCGCACCGGCAAGCCAATCACGCTGATGAACAAGCGCGAGAAGACCCAGGCCGTGCAGACGATGCAGCAGCGCGGGCTGTTCATCGTCAAGGGCGGCGTGGAGCGGGCCGCCGCGGCGCTCGGCGTCTCGCGCTACACGATCTATAACTACCTCGAAGCGCTGCGGCAGGAAGAGGGCGGCGCCGCCTGAAAGCCCTTTATTTTGCATCCGCCACACCTGTTGTTTGATACATCGCTGAAACAACAAAAGGTTTAACTGCTGCACATTTTGTTGTCTATAATGGTCCGTCGTTATCACGCGAACGGACGGATGATGGAACAGGCGAGCGGTAGTGCGAAGTTGCGGCGCAGGGTCGATCTGTGGGGCGTCGTCGCCCTGGGGCTCGGTACCGCGATGGGCGTGTCGATCTTTTCCGCGCTCGGTGCCGCCGCCCAGGTGGCCGGCCCGGGCCTGCTGATCGCCGTGTTGATCGCCGCGGTGCCGATGGCCTTCATCGCCGTGGCGTACGCCTTCATGGGCAGCGTGCTGCCCACCTCCGGCGCTTCCTACGAATGGCCGCGCCGCTACATCCATCCGGCTGTCGGCTTTGCCGTGGCTTGGCTACGCATCGCCGGCAATGTCGGCGCGCTGGTCGTGCTGGCGCTGGTGATGACGCGCTACCTGTCGATGCTCTCCCCCGTGCCCGTCAAGCCGACGATGTTTGCCGCCTTCGTGCTGCTGCTGGCCGCGAACCTGTTCGGCGTTGGCATCGCCGCCAATGTGCAGAAGATCATGATGGCCGGCCTGCTGCTCGTGTTCGCGGTGTTCTGCGTGGCCGGCGCCACCGGCGGGCAGTGGCAGCAGGCGAACCTGGCACCGCTGCTCCCGCATGGGTGGCATGGCGTGATCGCCGCGGTGCCGCTGCTGATCGGCCTGTTCTACGGCATCGAATCGGCCACCGAACTGGGCGACGAGATCGCCGACAGCCGCAAGACGGTCGCCATCGGCATCCTGCTGTCGATCGGCACGGCGGTGGCGGTCTACCTGGCCGTGGCGGCGACAGGCCTGGCGCTGGTCGGCGCCGATGTACTGGGTACCAGCAAGGCGCCGATGGCCGACGCGGCCGCCGTGGCGCTGGGCCGCTACGGCACGCCGCTGGTCGTGCTGGCTGCCTTCCTGGCGATCGCCAAGTCGATGAACGCCATCTTCATGATCTTCAGCCGCAGCCTGTACGCGATGGGCCGCAGCGGCGCGCTGCCGGCGGTGTTCGCCAGCGTGCATCCCCGCTTCAAGTCGCCGCATGTGGCATGCGTCGCCGTGTTCTGCCTGGCCACCATCGGCCTGCTGCTGCCCACCGAGCTGACTTTCCTTTTCCTCGCGATCAATGTGCCGGTCCTGATCAAGTACTTCTGCATCTGCGTCTCGGCACGCAAGGTGCTGCGCACCGAACCGCAACTGGCCGACGGCTTTGCGCTGTCGCACCGGACCGTGCTGGCCTGCGCCGTCGTCGGCGCACTGATGGCCGTGCTGATCCTCGTCATCGGCTTCGACTCCGACTGGCGCCCGTATGCGGTGCTGGGCGCTTGGTCGCTGCTGGGTGCCGTCGTCTATCTCGTCCGCCGGCGCGCCGTGCCGGTTTCCCTTTCCACCGACAGGACCATTCCATGAAACAGCCTTCTGCCGCTTTGTTCGTTGCCTGCACGGCGTTGTTTGCCGCCGCGCCTTCCTTCGCCGCGCCGCCCCGGCTCGATCTCGAACTCACGCCGCATGCGGCAGCGGGCGGCATCGATGCGATGGGCGTCACGCTGAAGCTGGAACAGCCGAAGGTAAAGCAGGGCGAGGCGCTGCTGCGCATGCCGGTGATCGTTGCGTCGACACCCACGATGGCTTACGGTGCCGATGCCTTTGAAGTCTCCGATGCCACCGGCAAGCTGACGCTGACCACCTTCGACGAGGAACCGACACCCACCGGCACGTATCGCCAGTACGGCGTGAACCGCGCCACGTCCGGCGACGTGACGCTGCGCTATACCGGCAAGCCGCGCGTGGTGAATGCGCAGACGCGCAACGGCCCGCTGTTCGATCTGCGCACGCAAGGTGCCGGCCTGCTGGGCGCCGGCGTGTACTTCCTCGCGCTGCCGGCCGAAAAGCAGCCCTACCAGATCGCGCTGAAGTGGAACCTGGCGCAGCTGCCGGCCGGGGCGCGCGGCGTGTGGAGCCTGGGCGAGGGCGACCAGACGACGGTCGGCCCGGCCGACATGCTGGCCTTCAGTATCTACGCCGTGGGCCCGGTGCAGAGCGTGCCGTCCGACGGCAAGGGCAACTTCGGCCTGTACTGGCTGTCCAAGCCGCCGTTCGACATGCCGACGCTGGCCGCCGACACGGAAAAGCTGTACCGCTACATGGCGAAATTCTTCAAGGACGAGGCCTCCAGCTACCGCGTGTTCGCGCGCCAGAATCCTTATCCGGCCGGCGGCGGCACGGGCTTTGCCAAGTCGTTCATGTTCGCCTACGGCCCCAACGGCGAAACGGCCAGCGGCGGCGACCAGCAGATGCTGCTGGCGCACGAGATGGCGCACAACTGGCCGCACCTGTCCGGCCCGGAAAGCCACAGCGACACGGCCTGGTACACCGAGGGCAATGCGGAGTTCTATTCGACGGCGCTGGCCTACCGCGCCAAGGCCATCGACCTCGATAAATTCGTCAAGACCGTCAACGAACGGGCGGCGAACTATGCGTCGAATCCGTTCAAGACGCTCAGCAACATCGACGCCGGCAAACTGTTCTGGTCCAATTCCAGCGCGCAGCGCGTGCCGTACGGCCGTGGCTTCATGTACCTGACGCGCGTCGATGCGCAGGTGCGCAAGCAGTCCGCCAGCAAGCGCAGCCTGGACGACCTGGTGCTGGAAGTGCATGCGCGCAGCAAGAAGGAAGAAAAAATCGGCCTGCCGCAATGGCGCGCCATCGTCGAACGCGAACTGGGTGCCACCGGCGCGCAGGAATTCGACGACATGATCGCCGGCCGCGACATCGTGCCGCCGGCCGATGCGTTCGGGCCTTGCCTGAAGCCGGTGTCGTACCAGCTGCAGCCGTTCGAGCTGGGCTTCGACGATTTCAGCCTGGGCGAAGTGAAGAACCTGAAGGAAGGCTCGGCCGCCGCCGCGGCTGGAGTAAAAAATGGCGACAAGATCACGCAGTTGCCGGACCTGAAGGCTGCGCGGGAAAACCCGATGGCGACGTTCACGTTAGGTCTGCAACGCGGCGACGAGAAGGTGACCGTGTCGTACGCACCGACCGGCAGGGCCGTGCAGGCATGGCGCTGGGAGAAGACGCCGGCCGCCGCCAAAGGGGAGTGCAAGCTGTGAGGCGCCTGCACATCGCCGTCCTTGCCCTGGCGGCGTGGAGCACGCTGCCGGCATCAGCGGCCGTCACCGAGGAGCGCTACGCGATCATGTCGAATGGCGATCCGGTCGGCACGCTGAGCGCGAAGCACGATGGCCGTGCCGTGACGATCGACTACGCGGTCGTCAACAACGGCCGCGGCCCTAAGCTGCACGAGCGGCTGGAGCTGGGCAAACAGGACATCCCGTCCGCATGGCAGATCAACGGCAATTCGCTGATGGGCGGCACGGTGCAGGAGTCGATGCGCATTGCCGGCGGCAAGCTGCAATGGACCAGCCAGGCGGACAGCGGCAGCGTGCCGCTCGCCGCGCCGAAACTCTATATCGGCAACGATGCCAGTCCGTGGGCCTTCGGCCTGTATGCGCGCATCCTGATGGGCACCCCGAACGGCAAGCTGGACGTGCTCCCGGCGGGCAGCATCAGCCTGGCGAAAGGGCGCACGGTCACGCTGGCGCATGGCGGCAAGCACGTGAAGCTGACGGCCGTCGTCCTCAGCGGCATCACGCTGACGCCGAAATTCCTGCTGATGGACGAACAGCGCCGCATGTTCGCGCTGCTTGACGAAAGCCCCGTCATCCGCGCCGGCTACGAGAGCCATTATGCGGAGCTGAAGGCGCTGGCGGGCGAGCTGTCGTCGGAATACCTGTCCGGCCTGCAGCGGCAGCTGGCGCACCGCTTCGACCAGCCGGTGCGCATCCGTAACGTGCGCGTGTTCGATCCGGTGGCCGGCAAGGCGGGGCCGCTGTCGCTGGTGACGTTCTATCGTGGCCGCATCAGCGCCGTGGTGCCGGAAGGTGGTGCGCTGTCGGATGCGGTGCACGAGATCGACGGCAAGGGCGGCACGCTGGTGCCGGGCCTGCACGATATGCACGCCCACAACACGCCGTGGAGCGCGCTGTTCAACATCGCCGCAGGCGTGACGACGACGCGCGATATGGGCAGCGAGAACGACAGCCTGCTGAAGCTGACGCAGCGCATCGAGGCGGGCGAACTGGCCGGGCCGAACATCGTGCCGGCCGGCTTCATCGAAGGCCGCAGCCCGTTCGCGATGCACCTGGGCATACTGCCGGCGACGCTCGACGAGGGCAAGGCAGCCGTGCGCTGGTATGGCGACCGTGGCTACCGGTGGATCAAGATCTACAACTCGATGAATCCGGAATGGGTGCCGGCGCTGGCGGCTGAAGCGCACCGCGTGGGCCTGGGCGTGCTGGGTCACGTGCCGGCGTTTGCGACACCGGACCAGATGCTGGAAGCAGGCTACGACGAGATCACGCACGTCAACCAGCTGATGCTGGGCTGGCTGCTGCAGCCGGGCGAAGACACGCGCACGCCGCTGCGGTTGACGGCACTGGCCCGCGCCGCCGACCTGGACCTGGCCAGCGCACCGGTGCGCAAGACCGTCGCGCTGATGAAAGAGAAGAACGCGGGGCTCGATACCACGCTGGCCATCGTCGAACAGCTGATGATGAGCCGCAGCGGCGAAGTGCTGCCCGGCGCCGCGCCGTACCTGGAGCACATGCCGATCGGTTACCAGCGCTACCGCAAGCGCTCCTACGTCAAATTCAAGGACGACGCCGAGAAGCAGCGCTACGCGGACGCGTTCGTGAAAGTGCTGCAGACGGCGGCGCTGCTGCGGCGCGAAGGCGTGCCGCTGTGGCCGGGCACTGACGATCCGAGCGGCTTCCTGCTGCACCGCGAACTGCAGCTGTATGTGAAGGCGGGCATGACGCCGGCCGAGGTGCTGCGCATCGCCAGCTACGACTGCGCGCGCCACCTGGGCCGCGGCGAGGACAGCGGCGCGATCACGCAGGGCAGGGATGCCGACTTCCTGCTGCTGCCGGCCGATCCGGTCGCCAGCCTGGATGGACTGCATGACATCCGCATGGTCGTCAAGGGCGGCGTGGTGTACTACCCGGACGAGATTTACCGGGCACTGAACATCGTGCCGTTCGGCGGGAAATGACGGTGCTGCCGGTATGGTAAAGTCAGCGCTTTTTGGGAATTCTCCATGCGCTTCCTGATTGCCCTGTTCCTGCCCTGGCTGGCGTTCTTCACCATCGGCCGGCCGTTCGCCGGCATCATCTGCCTGATCCTGCAGCTGACGATCCTGGGCTGGATTCCCGCCGCGATCTGGGCCGTGTATTCGCTGAGCCAGTATCAGACCGAGAAGAAGATTGCTGCGGCGCTGGGCCGGCGGGATTGAAGCTTTCGGGTTGCTGTTTCTGGCACTCAGCCTGAAAGCAACCCCGGGGACAGTCGCCATGAAGCCGGGGACAGTCCCCGGCTAGCGCAAGCGCCGCACTGCCAGCACACAGCCGGTCACGCTGAGCAGCAGGCCGCCCAGGCTCAATAAAATGATGGCCGCATCGCGCGCCCAGCCAGCAGCGAGAAACGCCGGCAAGTCCCAGCTGTGCAGCAGGTTGAACAGCCAACGCCCGGTGCGCTGCGACGCATCGGCGCTCAATGCCACCTGCCCGGTGCGCACGTCCACATACACCCATGTTTCACCTGCATCGGCATATGCGACGCGCATGACCGGCAGCCGGCGCTCGTCGCCGCCGTACATCGACGCCTCGCCGCGGGCGTAGTAATAGCGGTCGTACTGCGTGACCACCTGCGTCGACGTGATGGCGGCCGGCAGCAAATGCGATGCCGCGCGCAGCAGCTGCGCCTCCGGCCAGCGTTGCAGCACGGTGCCGCCGCCGACGACGAGCCGCGTGTCGTTGCCGCCATCGCGGGCCAGCACGTAAGGCTGGCCATCGAGCACGCGCCATTCCAGTTCCACCGGCGTGAAACCGGCACCACGCAAGCGCGCCACCATGTCGTCGACGTGCAAAGGAAGCCGCAGCTGCGCGGGACCGCCGCCGGCGTAGGCACGCGCATCGGGCTTCGCGCCTCGCGCATCGAACACGCCGACGGGATTCATCGACATCAGCCCGCTGAAGATCCACGTGCACAGCAGCGCGCCGAACGTCAGGCCGAGCAGGTGGTGCCAGCGCATCCATGATTCGCGGAACGGCGTGCGCGTGCCGTTCTTGTAGCGGCCGCTGAAACGCCACCGCACCACGCCGTTGACGATGCCGGCGACCGCCGACACCACGCCGATGCCGGAGAGGACGATCACCGTCCACGTCCACACCGGGTCGGAAGGCTGGTTGCGCACCATGTACAGCCAGTGCAGCCACGCGCCGACGTAGTTCCAGTACCGCTCCGCGCGCGGGGCATCCAGCACCACCTGGCCGGTGGAGGATGACACGTACACTCGTGTCATCGCTTCATCGTGGAGCTGGACGACATGCAGCGGCCGGTGCGCATTCAGTGCCCGCGAATGCGTCCAGCGGTCTTCATCGATCGTGCCTTCGTACGCCGCCGCCGAACCGCCTGCAAACACGCGGGCGGCGGCGATCGCGCGGGTGCTGTCGACCGCCGCAGGCACGGCGCCGGTGACGGCATCGACGACCGTCAGCCTGCCGCCGCCTTCCTGCAGCACATAGCGAGGATTGCCGCCGATCGACGTCAGCGTGATGCCCTTCACGTCGCCGGGCGCAGGGCTGCGCCGCAACGCTTCGCCGGGATCGATGCAGCAGCCCGCGGAAGGCAGCGCAGGCAGCGCTGACAGGCGCTCCCGCGGCGTCAGCTTCGGATAGCCGACGAACAGCATGACGATGCCGCTGGCGAACCACGCCGCCAGCAGCAGGCACATGGCGATGCCCGTCCAGCGGTGTACGAGGATTGCGTAACGCTTCATGCGCGCACTCAGAAGTTATGGTGCAGCTGCAGTTCCACGCGGCGGTCCGCGCCCAGCAGCCATTGCGTCTGGTTGTAGTAGGCCGTCTGCGCATAGCGCTTGTCGAAGACATTGAAGCCGCGCAGCGTCAGCGCCGTGGCCTGGCTGACGTCCCAGCGCAGCGCCAGGTCGGTGGTGGCATACGACGGCATCGTCAGCGTGTTGGCCGTATCGGCATTGCGCTCGCCCACGTAATGCAGCGCCGCGATGGCCGTCCACTGCGGTGCGAAGCGATAGTTGGCGAACAGGTTGGCGAGGCGTTCCGGCACGTCCGTCGGCGTGTTGCCGGCGCGGGACACCAGCTTGCCGCCGCTGGCTTCGGCAAAGTCGTCGTAGCGGGCCCGCAGCACGGTGGCATTGCCTTCGAATTTCCAGTCCGGCGTGGGGCGGATGGCGAACGTCGCTTCGAGACCGCGCGACGATTGCTGCCCCACCTGGATGCTGCGCGTGACGTCGAGCGGATCGCGCGTCAGCAGGTTGTTCTTGACGATGCGGTAGGCGGCCACGGTCCACTCGCCCTTGCCGTTCCAGAACAGCTGCTTGGCGCCCGCTTCCACCTGCCGGCCCCTGGCCAGGTCGAACGCGGCGCGGCTCGTGTTCGTGAACAGCAGCGGGCCGAGCGGATCGTGCGCCACCGAGTACTGCGCATACAGCGACGTGTCCGGCGCCGCCATGTAGACGGTGCCGAGGCGGTAGCCCACGTTGGTGAAGGTCTTGTCGAACGACGCCGACGGCGTAACGAGATCCCGGCGCTCCACGTCGTCGTGGTCGTAGCGCACGCCGCCGACCAGCGACAGCCGCCCGTTCAGCTGCAGCCGGTCTTCGGCAAACACCGCGTACTGGCGCGCCTTCACGCGGTACTTCGGATACGTGCCCGTCACGTTGACGAACTGGCCTGGCACCGGGTTGTCGATATCGACGATGCTGCTGCCCGAGTAAGGCGAATTGTTGGTGTGGCCGAACGTGCTGCGGTTGATTTCGAAGCCGCCGGATACCGTGTTGCGCAGCCCGAACAGCATGCCGTCGATGGTGGCCACAGTGCTGTTGCCGGCCTGCTTCTGGTCGTGCAGGATCTCCGTGTAGTCGCCGCGCTCGATCTGGTTCGTCTCGGGCAGCCACGTGTAGGCCTCGGCATTGCGCCAGTGGCGCTTGCTGCGGATGTTGTAGAAGGTGCTGGCGATGGTGGTGCCGGCTTGCGGCGTCCAGTGCACGGCCGCCGTCGTCTGGCGGTCGCGGTAGCGGATGAAGCCATCGGCCACGTTGTAGTTCTTGTCGAACGTGCGCGGATCGAAGGCGCCATCGACCAGCGGCGTGCCGAAATACGCCATCGGATGCTGGTTGCTTTGCGCGTGGGACAGCGTCACGTACAGATCGGGCGACACGTCGTAGCGCAGCGCGCCGGAGAATGTGGCGTCCTTCGAGTCCGCGCGGGGAATCCAGTTGTCGCTGCGGTTGCCGCTGACGTCGAGGCGGTACGACAGGCGCTCGCTCAGCGCGCCGCCGCTGCCGAAGCCGAAGCGGGCCGTGTCGTCGGTGCCGGCGGCGAGCATCAGCTCGTTGCGGATCGGACCGTTGACGGGCTTCTTGGGAATCACGTTGACCACACCGCCAATGGCGCCGGCTCCGTAGATCACGGAAGCCGGACCGCGCAGCACTTCGATGCGGTCCACCGACCACGTATCGAACGGGAAGGTGAGGGCGCCGCTGCCGTACTGCTTCATGCCGTCGTACAGCTGGGTGACGGAGGCGAGGTCGGTGAAGCCCCGTGCGGCAATGGCGGAGCCGCCGTTGCCGGGGTGCGGGAAGACGCTCAGGCCGGCGGCGCGGCTCAGCGCATCCATCACGCGGGCGTCGCCCCGTTCGACCAGTTGCAGCCGGCCGATGGTTTCCACGCTGGCCGGCGTTTCCAGCACGGTCAGGCCCAGGTTGGAGCCGGTGCCGGCCGGGCGTTCGAGGCCGGCTTCGGCCGTGCCCCGCACTTCGACGATGGGCATCGTGGCGTCGGCCGGTGCGTCGTCGGCGGCATACGCGGTGGTGGCGGCCAGCGCGGCCGAAACGAGCAGTGCGCAACGGCGCAGCGGAAGGGGGAATGCGTGGTTCATTTTATGTCGTGCCTGTTCAGCGCAACGCGAACGCGTGCGCGCCGCGCGCCGGCATGGCGCATGCATCGCAAGCTTCGGTTGCTTTATCGGATAAGACGCCGCGGTGGCGCGGCGCGGTAGCGGACGATCAGGCTACGGCAGGGGGCGCGCGGGGATTGGCCGCGGTCCAGGGAAACAGCGCATGCGTGGCATGGTAGAACAGCGGCGGATAGCGGTTGGCCGGCATCTCCGCTGCGAAGACGAAGCCGTGCGGCGGCAGTATTGCGGGCGTGCCGGCATGGACCAGGCAATATGCGCAATGCTGGAACATGTGGTCCACCATCGATGTCGGTGTATCGGCTGTATCGCCCATGTCCATCGCCATCGGTTTGATGCCGTCCATCGTGCAGATTTGCATCTGCGGCGGCTGCGGCGCGGCCGCGGCGAGCGCATGCGAAACAGTGGGCGCGAGCGCACCGAACAGCACCGCCAGCAGGGCGATCCAGACGTGCACGACGCGGTGTTTGGCAAGCTTGAACATGACGTCATTATAGCCACCGTAAGCGGTTCGCGTTGGGGACTGTCCCTGCAAGGGCGGTACGGCGGTCCGGCTGTCCCCGGGGTTGCAGTTGCTTTCTGATGCACAAGCGAAAACAACCCCGGGGACAGGCCCCTGCGGGGACAGTCCCCATCAGAACGGCGGCGCGAACTCCATCCGCAAGCGCGCCATGCCCAGCGGGCCTTGCTCGGTGGCGGCAACCAGCTCGAACACGCCTTCGCGCCATGTCAGGGATGGTGCAATCGTGAAGATATGGTCGATGGTATACGTCGCCTCCTTCCACCCGGCGGGGGGCGCCACGGCGGCACCGTCATACGTGATCCAGTCCACTTCGCGGCCATGCGCGCGCAGCGACAGTGCCAGCCGCTGCAGCGGTTCGTCCGCCTGCGCCTGCACGGATACCCAGATGCACAGGCCCTGCACGGCGCCCGGTGCGGCCAGCACGATGTGGTCGCGTGCAGTGCCGGCGAACTGCAGCGATTCGTTGCCGGCGTTGTCCACGTCGTCGACGAAGGCGCACGCCAGGCTGCGCATCAGATGTTCTCGCTTTTCTTCAGCACCACGCGGCCCACGATCAGGCAGCCCACGCCGTCGCACAGCTTGCGGGGGAAGCGGCGCTGGTCGGGATTGTCCGACGTCAGCCACCACTGGCCGGCATCGCGTGTCAGCCTTTTCACCACCGGCTCGCCTTCGTAGTTGACGGCGAATACCTGGCCGTCGCTGGGCGCCTTGTCGGCCGTGTTGACGACGACCAGGTCGCCCCGGTACAGCCGCGGCTCCATGCTCTCGCCGGTCACTTCGATGGCGATCAGGTCGTCCGGCGCGAAGCGGTGGCGGCTGATCCAGTCCGTCTCCAGGTTGAAGGACGCGGGCGCGTCTTCGTCCGGGTCGACGGAAAAGCCGACGATGCCGGCCGACAGCCGCAGCTTCACGCGGCGGATCTGCACGACGCCCGGGCTGTCGGCATCGATCGGGCGCACGCGCAGGAACGGCTGGCCAGCAGAACGTTCGGCCGCGTATTCGGCCGACGCGAGGGCGCCGTGATCGAAAAACATCGGCGCCAGGTCCAGGTCCGCTTCCAGCTTGCGGGCGATCTTTTCGCTGAACGCGCGGCCCTCCCGGTAGGTGGACGACAGGATCTGCGAAATGCGGGCTTCGCTCCAGCCGCTGGCATCGGCCAGCGTCTTGCGGATGCCGTTGTACTGGTCGCGGATCAGGGCGGTCAAACGCTCTCTTCGGTGTTGGTACATGTTCATCCCGACATCAGACCATAAATTTATCGTTTGATAAATTATCAAACGCTTGACCGGAACTATAGCAATTGATAAAGTAATCTGCAAGCGGTCTGAGCTCGATCAAGCAAAAGTACGGAACTTTTCTGCCCAGCCCGCTGCACCCTTGGAGGAGACCACCATGCAACAACCATCACACCTTTCCTGCCGGGGGATGCCATGACGATCATCGTGAGCGCCGTCGGCAGCGCTTTCCTCACGCTGTTCGGCGCGCCGCTGCTGGCCGGCGCCGTGGCCTGCGCGCTGACCTTCCTGTTCCAGTGGCCCCGCTCGCGGTGGGAGGGCTGGGCCCGTTTCATCAGCACGTTCTGCATGGCGGCCATCGGCGGGCCGTTCCTCGTCGTGGCGCTGCATTCGTGGTGGCCGGGGCTGTTCGCGTCGGCCCGTTCGGTGATCAGCCTGTACGGCGTCGATCCGGCGCTGGGCATCGCCTTCGTGGCGGTGCCGCTGATGGTGATGGCGGGGCTGCCGGCGTGGTGGCTGCTGGGCGGCCTGGTGCGCTGGCTGGACCGGCGCAAGGACAAGGACCTGGGCGAGATCGTCCGCGATGCCGCGGACGTGGTGAAGGAGGTGCGGACGAAACTGTGAAGCCGAATTACAGCGCCTTGCCCAGCACCTGCGTCCAGTAGACGGTGCCCCGCTCCGGATTGATCGCGTAGGCGATGCCCATTTCGGCAAAGCCCGCGTTCATGATGTTGGCGCAGTGGCCCGGGCTGTCCAGCCAGCCGTCGACGGCGGCGCGGGCGCTGTCCAGGCCGGACGCGATGTTCTCGCCGATGCTGCGCCACGTGTAGCCGGCATGCCGCGCCCGGTCGCCCACCACGCTGCCGTCCTGCTGCTGGTGGCTGAAATAGCGCAGGCGCGCCATGTCCTCGCTGTGCACCTGCGCCGCCGCATCGAGGGCCCGATTGAGCTGCAGCGGCGGGGCGGCGGCGTAGCGGCGGTCGCCGCACTGGCGCGGCTCGGCCCGCGCGGCGTTGACGGCGGCCAGCACCAGGTCCGCCACGTTGCCCGGCGCAGGCAGCTGGCGGGGCGGCAGCGGGTTGGCCAGTACCACGTACCAGCCGTCCCTGGAGCGCACGGCGCCGGCGGCGGCGAAGTCGGTGGCCAGCAGCCGGTCGCAATAGTGTTCGCGCAGCGTGGCCATCGCGGCGGCGGCATCGCCCGTTTCGCCGATGAACATCGCGTCGGCATGGTCGGACGGATAGCCGGCCTTTTCCAGCGCCAGTTCCAGGAAGGTACCCGTGCCGATCGCCACGCGGGACAGGGCCGGCGGCGTGTCGAACGCGGCGACGGCGTGGGCGGGCTTGCCGCCGCAGGCCCCCGGTGCGGCGCGGTAATCGTTGATGAGTGCGACGAGATCGTTGTGTGCGGCCCATGCGGGCAGGCTGCAGGCAGCCAGCATGGCGGCCGGCAGCAGATGGCGGAATCGGGTCATTGGTGAGCGAAAGGGGCGAAAATCCAGCCGAAAATGGTACGCATTCGCGCGGCCGATGTCAAAGGCGCATAATTGCTGTGAGTTATTTTAAAATTACGGCTTTCTCAATCCGCGATTGCGCACCATGGCCGAATCGAACCTCGTCAACACCGTCGCGTTACAGCTCGACCAGGCCTACACGGCGGGCACGTCGCCATGGGCCGTGCCGGCGTGGCGCTATCATGTGATGGCCGACGGCGAGCGGGCCGGCACGATCAGCCTGCGCGACGGCCATTCGCGCGTGTTCACGCACCTGCTGGGCCATGTCGGCTTTGCCATCGACGCGGACCATCGGGGCCATGGCTACGCCGGCCAGGCGGTGCTGGCGCTGCTGCCGGCGGCGCGCACGCTGGGCATGGACACCGTGTGGATCACCACCACGCCGGACAATGCCGCCTGCCGCGCCACGCTGGCGCGCATCGGCTGCACGTTCGTGGAAGCGGTGGAGATTCCGCCTTACTACGACACCTACGCGCGCGGCGAAAGGACCAAGCTGCGCTACCGGCTCGCCACCGGCCTGCCGCCGGCGATCTGGCACTTCGGCACGCTGGCGTAAAAAAGCCCGCCGAAGCGGGCCGGGTCATGCGGACAACGGACGACTTACTTCACGGAGTTGTCGTCCGCGTTGCTTGGCTTGGCGGGCGACGTGCCCGGCGTGCCCTGCGAGGACGTATCGCTGCTGTTCCACTGGTCCGCCGGCAGGTTGGCGCCCGTTGCCGAGCTGTCGCTGGTACCGCTGGTGGTGGTTTCGGTGGTGCTGCAGGCTGCCAGGCCGAAGCACAGGGCTGCTGCGAAGAGAGCTTTGGTCATGGTCATGATATGGTCCTTTTCTAGCGAGTTGTTTCAGCAAATTGGCATTGGCTCGAGTCCTGATCGTAGCACCGCGCAGCGTGCCGCCGGCGCGCGGTTGCCCTTGATAAAGCTGTGTTTCCGGTCCTTCAATCGTGCATCCATTGACAGTAAGGTATGCCCATGTCAGCATCTGTTTCTTATTCGCAACCTCGCACGGAGTCCCACGATGGACGTTCTCGCCTTTGACCAGCCCGACCTCGGTCAACGCCTCGCCGCGTCCGGCGACGAACAGCTCGATGCTGCACCGTTCGGCATCATCGGCTTCGACGCCGCAACGGTCGTGCGCTGCTATAACCAGCCGGAAGCGGAGGCCGCCGGCCTGTCGCCGCAAAGCGTTCTGGGACAGCCGCTGTTTACCAGCGTGGCGCCGTGCATGAACAACTTCATGGTGGCGCAGCGCTTCGAGGATGCGCAGGCGGCCGGCACGGTGCTCGACGACACGATCGACTATGTGCTGACGCTGCGCATGCGGCCCACGCGCGTGAAGATGCGGCTGCTGGCCTTGCCCGGTGCGGCGCTGCGTTACGTACTCATCCAGCGCAAGCCATGACGCCGGGCCGACGCGCATGAGCGAAACCGACGACAAGCTTGCCTACGAAGCCCTGATCCAGTTCCTGTACCGCACGCCGATCGGCCTGCTGCAGGCGGCGCCGGACGGCCACATCGACCTGATGAACCCGATGGCGGCCCAGCTGCTGATGCCGCTGGTGGCGGAGGCTGCGCTGGACGACCTGTACACCGTGTTTGCCGGCGTGGCGCCGCAGCTGCGCGGCGCCGTCGATGCATTCGCGGCGCCGTCCGGCGTGATTGCCGAAGGCCTGCGCATCGATGTGCCGGACCAGGGCGGCGGCGCGAAGGTGCTGTCGCTGAGCGTGATGAAGCTGGATGCGCAGCGGCTGATGGCCACGCTGAGCGATGTGACGGTCGACACGCGGCGCGAACACGACCGGCTGGTGCACCGGCTGACGGCCGCCGCGCGCACCGATCCTCTGACGCAGATGCCGAACCGCGGCGCGGTGCTGGAAGAACTGCAGGCGATCCTCGTGCGCGGCAAGCGCCGGCCCGCCGGCCAGGGTTTCGCCGTGCTGTTCATGAACTGCGACCGCTTCCGCCAGGTCAACGACATGCTGGGCCAGTCCGCCGGCGACGAACTGCTGGTGCTGGTGGCGGACCGCATCCGCACGGTGCTGCGCCCGCCCACCGACCGCATCGGCGGCGTACAGCGCAGCGGCCAGCTGGCGGCGCGCGTGGGCGGCGACGAATTCGTCGTCGTGCTCGACGGCCTGCGCCGCGTGGAAGATGCGGAAAGCGTGGCGGGGCGGTTGATTGCCGCGATCGGCCGGGGCTACCACGTGGCCGGCCACGAGATCGTCTGCAACGTCAGCATCGGCATCGCCTGGGGCGACGGCCTGGAGCCGGACGAGCTGCTGCGCGATGCCGGCATCGCCATGCTGGAAGCGAAGCAGGCGGGCGGCGCCCGCTACGTACGCTTCGCGGCGGCGATGCGCGAGCGCGCGGCACGCCGCAATGATATCGAAACCGACCTGCGCCTGGCGCTGCAGGAAGACCAGCTGTACGTGGAATACCAGCCCGTCGTCGCGCTGCATGCCGATGGCAGCACCGACCGCGCGGCCGGTGTCGAGGCGCTGGTGCGCTGGCGCCACCCGCAGCGGGGCATCGTGCCGCCGTTCGAGTTCATCGGCATCGCCGAGGAGTGCGGGCTGATCGGCGCGGTGGGCGACTTCGTGCTGGAGCAGGCCTGTCGCGACTTCGTGCGCTGGCGCGCCGAGCTGGGCGGGCGGGCACCGCGGCTGCTGGCCGTCAACCTGTCGCGCGCCCAGCTGACCGAGGGCAGCTGGGCCGGCACCGTCGCCCGCATCCTCGAAGAGACCGGCATGGCGGCATCGATGCTGCAGCTGGAAGTGACGGAAAGCCTGGCTGCCCAGGATGCCGACGTGCAGCAGCGGCTGCACGAGCTGAAGGCGCTGGGCATCACGCTGGCGCTGGACGATTTCGGCACCGGCTATTCGTCGCTGGCCAGCCTGCACCTGCTGCCGGTGGACACGGTGAAGATCGACCGCTCGTTCGTCAGCCAGAGCGAAACGAGCCACCACCACCGGGTGCTGATCGAGGCCACCGTCAAGGTGGCGCAGAGCCTGGGCATGAACACGGTGGCCGAAGGCATCGAGACGGTGGCGCAGGCCGACGTGGTGCGCGGCCTGCAGTGCGACAAGGGCCAGGGCTACCTGTACAGCCGGCCGCTGGGCTCGCCGGCGCTGAGCGACTGGCTGATGCGCTAGGCTTGGCGGCTCACGCGGGGCTGCCACCGGCGCCGCGGCAGGTTCGCCCGGTCCGCCGGCGCGCGCAGGAAATCCTCAAGCACCAGCGCGAACAGCGCCTCGTCATTGCCATAGCGGGGCTGCCGCATCGCGCCCGGCGCGGCCAGCCAGCGCAACGCGAACCAGTCCGCCAGCAGGTCGCCCTGCGCCTCCATGTTGTAGTCGCCCAGCCGCTTCGCCGGATCCAGCTCGTAACGGTAGGTCAGCCCGAGCCTCAGCGCGCCGCGCCATTTGACGGGGTAACCCAGCTGCACCTGCCACACGTGCACCATCTCATGCATGAACCACAGCAGCCGCCAGGCCGGCTCGCGCGTGAAGTCGTCCCGATAATCCTCCGGCCGGTACCAGACATGGCCATCCGGCGCCATCGCCGTATGCCGCAGCTGCAGCCCGAACCAGAACCAGCCCCGCCCATGAATGCGCACGCGCGCATAGTCGACCGCGTCGCCGAACAGCTTTCGGCAGCAGGCCACTTCGCCTGCCGTCAGCGGGCGGGATTGTGTACGGCCGAGCTCGTGTCCAACCATGGGGTCAACCCTGTTTCTGGACACGAACTCGACTGTCAGCCATCTGATTGTCAGCCATTATCACGGACGAGCTCGTGTCCAATTTTGGGGTTGACCCCAAGGTTGGACACGAGCTCATCGAGAAACGCGGTGATTGCGCGGTTGACGTCGGCGGCGTGGGTGACGGGCGCCATGTGGCCGCCTGGCGTTTGCACGGTGCGGGCGCGGGGCAGGGCGGCGGCGAGGCGGGCGGCGACCGCGCGGGTCGAGACGGGGGCGGCGCTGCCGGACAGCACGAGCGCCGGCACGTCGAGCGCCGTCATATCGTGCAGCGTGGATGGTTCGTTCATCAGCGCGACGAAGTCGAGCCGCACCTTGGCGATCTGCGCGGCGAAGCGTTCGCGCAGCGGGGCCGGCATGGCGTCGAAGGCACCGGCGCCGTTCCAGTAATCGAGGAAGGCGCGGGTGGCAGCTGCCGGCGTGGCGGCCCCTTCGATGCCGGCGATGACGGCGGCGATCTCGATGCGTGCCGGATCGGTGGCTTCGAGCAGGTGGAACGCCACCGGTTCGAACAGTGCCAGCGACAGCACACGGCCGGGCAGCCGGCGCGCCAGCTGCAACGCCGTGGCGCCGCCGTACGAGTGGCCCACCAGGTGGAACGGTTCGTTGTCGCCCAGCTCGCTTGCCAACATGGTGCGGACTGCCTCGACTTCGTGCGCCAGCGCAAAATCGGCGTGCGTGGCCGCGACGGGGAACGGCGCCTTGCCGTAACCCAGCAGGTCGAGCGCGACGAAGCGGTAGCGCGCTGCGTGTTCCGTCATCAGCGCCGCCCACTGGCTGCGCGAACTCATCGAACTGTGCAGCAACACTACGGCGGGACGCTGGTCGGGAGTGGTCATGGCGGCTGCGGCAAGGGTGGCGGAAGCGCGCATTATACGGCCGCATCGCTGTCGCGAAAGTTGCGGCGGACCGCCGGCACGCGGCGGTGGCAGGATGGCACGCAATCTGCTTTTCATTGCGCGATATTCACCGTCGCCGAGAGGACCACCATGAAGCGCGAAGCCTTGCCGATATTCCTGCTGGTACTGCTGATCGGCGTGCTGGTGCAGGGGATGCTGTCGCGGCTGAGCTTTGAGATGGTCGACGAGGAGCGGCTGCTGCGCGGCCTGCACCTGGCCGCGCTGGCCGCCAACCTGGCGGCCGTGTGGCGCATCAATCCGGCCAGCGCCGGGCAGGCGTGCCTGGCGCTGCTGCCCATCGTCCTCAGCGTGACGCTGCTGCGGCTGGGCATGCTGGACGATGCGGCGCAGGGGGGCTTCCTCGTCCAGCTGTCGCCCGTGCTGGACGCTCTGCTGGCGATCGCCTTGTGCTGGCGCCCGGCCGGTGCGCCGAAGCGGCTGCGGCCTTAGGCCTTGCGGCGGCGCGCGACGGCGCCGATCAGGCCCAGGCCGGCAGCCAGCATCGCATACGTGCCCGGTTCCGGCACGGCGCTGACGCTGATATTGTCCACCGCCACGTCGAAGTCCGTGAACAGGTACATATAACCCGGCTTGTAGGTGGTGAACGCGATCTCGTCGACGCCGGCCAGCACGCTGGCGAACGTGCGGTCCGCCGGCAGGTAAGGCGTGCCGTCGGCCAGTTCCGCACCGTACCCGCCCCAGCCTGCCGGCAGCCCGATGGCGGACGTGTCGTCGATCGTCACCGAGTAATGCTGCCAGCCGTCCAGCGACGAATCCAGCGTGCCGATCGTGTACCACACGCTGGTGTACGGCAGGCCGTTGGCGGCATTGTCGTAGTCGCGCAGTTCCAGCACCAGGTCGGTGGCGAGCTCGGTGCCGAGGATGCTGACCTGGTTGGTCAGCACGTCGATGCCGAACGTGACGCTGCCGGTCGCCGTGTAGTCCTTCACGAAGTCGACATTGGTGGTGTTGGCAAAGGTGATGCCGAAGTTGTTGATGATCGTGCGCAGGGCCGGCGCGTCGTTGCCCAGGTTGACATCGATACGGGTGCCGCCGATGCCGTCGGCCGGCTGGGTGCCGCCCCAGCCCTCGGTGCCGGACGAGAAGTCGGTGGTGGCCGCCGCGGCGGAGCCTGCCGCGAGGGAAACGGCCAGTGCCATGCAGGCATGCTTCATCTTCATGTGGAATCCTCGAATCATTATTGTGGTTATATGGAAAGGGCCGCCGTCGCGTGGAAGCGGCGGCGGCCCCGGCATGGCATGCTTATTTGGCGGCGGACTTGCGGCGGCGCGCGACGACGCCGATCAGGCCCAGGCCGGCAGCCAGCATCGCGTACGTGCCCGGTTCCGGCACGGCGCTGACGCTGATGTTGTCGACGGCCACGTCGAAGTCGGTGAAGCCGTACATATAGCCCGGCTTGTACGTGGTGAACGCGATCTCGTCGACGCCGGCCAGCACGCTGGCGAACGTGCGGTCGGTCGGCAGGTAAGGCGTGCCGTCCGCCTGTTCTGCGCCGTAGCCGCCCCAGCCGGATGGCAGGCCGATGGCGCTGGTGTCGTCGATGGTTACCGAGTAGTGCTGCCAGCCGCCGACGGACGCGTCCAGCGTGCCGACCGTGTACCACACGCTGGTGTACGGCAGGCCGTTGCCGGCGTTGTCGTAGTCGCGCAGTTCCAGCACCAGGTCGCGGGTGACGTCCTGGCCGAAGAAGCTGACCTGCTGCGTCAGCACGTCGATACCGAAGGTCACGCTGCCGGACGCCGTGTAGTCCTTCACGAAGTCCGTGTTGGTGGTGTTCGAGAAGGTGATGCCGAAGTTGTTGATGATGGTGCGGTAGGCCGGTGCGCCATTGCCCAGCGACGTATCGATGCCCGAGCCGCCATTGCCGTCCAGCGGTTGCGTGCCGCCCCAGCCCTGCGTGCCGGAGGAGAAATCGGTGGTTGCCGCGGAAGCGGCGCCAGCCGCCAGGGAAATTGCCAACACCATCCAAGCCTGCTTCATTTTCATGAGAGTCCCTCAATTGGTTGTTTGTGGTCACTTCGCTCGCCGCGCCCGGCCATGCACCTTAAGCCGGATTTAATTGATTTTTGGTCAATGCGGTGAGTCATTCTCGGCAGTGGGATACCGGCTGTCAAAGACGACTCGTAACTATTTTGTAACAAAGTGCCACCCGAAAAGGGCAGTGTCTGGACGGGAATGAAGGCGGGGGAATTATGTGCTTGCCTGCTGAGCAGCGGAGTCAGCCGGCATGCGGCAGACGGGCAGACGCGGCGACGCCGCCGTAACGAACTTTATTCGTTCACGGCGGCGTGCGGAAATTGCGACAGCCTTGCAGAAGGAAAGCTCAGCGCAGCGACGCGGTCTTGTCGGACAGCTCCAGGCTCAGCTTGGCGGCCTTCAGCGTGGCGATATCGATCTTCGGTGCCGCGGTCGCCAGTTGCGCCTTCGCGCGGTTGCTGCGCTCCAGCTCGGCCTGCGGCAGCTTGTAGTATTCCTTGGTCACGGCCGGGCGCTCCGTTTCCATGGCCGGCAGCGTGGCGACGGTTGCCGGCATGTCGGTCGGCGCGGCAACCGGCGCGGTGGTGGGGGCAACTTCGTTTGCCGGCACGCTCTCGATGGCGGCACACGCCTTGTCGGACAGCACGGTTGCACCGTTCGGATCGATGCACTTGTAGATCTGGTCGCTGGCGATCGCGCCCGAACCGGCCAGCATGGCAAGACTGAGAGTAATGGGGATGATGGAGCGGCGCATGGTGACCTCCTGTTCGACGATGGCACCAGTGTGCGCGCAGGCCGTTGGCGGGTCTGTTAGACACTTCACGATCGCGCGGAGGACCAGTCCTACAGCCCCGCCGGCTATTTTCCTGTCGAGTGCGCTTTCAGCAACGCATCCCAGGCGGGGATGGCGGCGCGCCAGAATGCCGGAATGGAATCGGCATGCACGTCCAGCCCGAGGAACCGGGCGGCCGGTTGCAGGCTGGCGGCGAGCAGCCCGGCGGCCGAGGCACCGTTGTCGAACGCCTGCGCGCCCGTCTGCTTCGACAATTTTTCGCCATCGGCATTCGCCACCACGGGCACGTGCAGGTAGCGGGGATGAGGCAGGCCCAGCAGCTCCTGCAGGTACAGCTGGCGGGGCGTGGAGTCCAGCAGGTCCGCGCCGCGGACGATGTCGGTGATGCCTTGCGCGCCGTCGTCGACGACCACGGCCAGCTGATAGGCCCAGAACCCGTCGGCGCGGCGGATGACGAAATCGCCGACGGTGGCCGTGATGTCCTGCTCGACGTGGCCGTGCCAGCGGTCCTCGAAGCCGATCACGTGATGGGGATGCTGCGGCGTGCGCAGCCGGAGGGCCCGCGGCACCTTGCCCGGCGCAAGGCCGGCGCGGCACGTGCCGGGATAGACAAGCGTGGCGTTCGGGATCAGGCCCAGGCTGGTCTGCGAATCGGCGATTTCGCGGCGCGAGCAGCCGCACGGATAGATGTGTTCGGCCAGCTGCACGAGCGCCGCGTCGTACAGGTGTTCGCGGCGCGTCTGCCACGTCACCTCGTTATCCCATTGCATGCCGCAGCGCTGCAGCGACGCCAGGATGTGCTCGTCCGCGCCGGGCACGTTGCGGTCGCGGTCGATGTCCTCGATGCGCACCAGCCATTGGCCATGATGCGCTTTCGCGTCCAGATAACTGGCCATTGCGGCGACGAGGGAGCCGAGGTGCAGGGGACCGGTGGGAGACGGGGCGAAGCGGCCGATGTAGGAAGTCATGGGCGCAGTATCGGGCAGCCCGGCAAGGGGCGTCAACCGGTGCGGATCGCATACAATTCCCGCGCGGCCGAGACCGCTTCTTTTTCATTCCACGGACAACCACATGCACAAGAACCTGCTGATCCCGACCGTCCTCGCCGCCGCGCTGGCGCTGCCGGCCGCTGCCGCCACTTCCGCCAAGCTCCCGCAAGTCCCGGAAGCGCCGCTGCGCGCCCACATGGCGTTTCTTTCCAGCGACCTGATGGAAGGCCGCGGCACGGGCCAGCGGGGCGGCGACTTGACCGTCTCCTACCTGGAGAACCAGGCGCTGGCCGTCGGGCTCAAACCCGCCAACGGCAGCAGCTACCGGCAACTGGTGAAGATCGCCGGCGTGAAGACGTTGCCGGAAGCGAGCACGCTGCACGCGGAAGCGAACGGCGCCGCATTGCCGATCGTCTTCGGCAAGGACTGGGTATGGGGCGCCGGCGATGCGCAGGCGGCGCACGACATCAACGCTGACCTGGTGTTCGTCGGCTATGGCATTGCCGCGCCGGAAGAGGGCTGGGACGACTACAAGGGCCAGGATGTGAAGGGCAAGGTTGTCGTGATGATGGTCAACGACCCGCAGCCGACGGCCGACAGCCCGAACCGCTTCGGCGGCAAGGCGCTGACGTATTACGGCCGCTGGACCTATAAATTCGAGGAAGCGCAGCGCCGCGGCGCGGCGGGCGTGCTGCTGATTCACACGGATGCGTCGGCCTCGTACGGCTGGAGCGTGATCCAGAACAGCTGGAGCGGCGTGGAACGCTTCGGCCTGGCGCAGGGCACGCCCGGCACGGCGCTGCAGGGCTGGCTGACGAACGATGCGGCAGTCGCGCTGTTCAAGGCCGGTGGCCAGGATCTCGATGCGCTGCGCACCGCCGCGGAGCTGAAGGGGTTCAAACCCGTGACGCTGAACGCGAAACTGGCCGGCTCGATGAAGTCCGCCGTGCGGCTGGTCGAGCAGTACAACGTGGCCGGCATCGTGCCGGGTACGGATCCGAAGCTGAAGGACGAAGTCGTCATCTACAGCGCGCACTGGGATCACCTGGGCAAGCAGGGTGACGGCAAGGACAATATCTATAACGGCGCGGTGGACAACGCCTCCGGCACGGCGGCCCTGCTGGCGATGGCGCAGGTGGCGGTGAAGTCGCCCGCCAGACGCAGCCAGATGTTCCTGTGGGTGGCGGCCGAAGAGCAGGGCCTGCTCGGCAGCGCCGCTTACGCCAGCGACCCGCTGTGGCCGATGGACAAGGTGGCGGCCAACCTGAACCTGGACAGCCTGAACTGGATCGGCACCGCCCGCGACGTCGGCACGCAGGGCAGCGAGCGCACCGACCTGGGCAAGATGGCCGAGGCGACGGCAAAGGCGATGAAGATGTCGATCTCGCCGGTCAAGCCCGACCTGGGCGGCGGTTACTTCCGCAGCGACCACTTCAGCTTCGCCAAGGCGGGCGTGCCGGCGTTCTCCGTGCACGGCGGCCGCGACTACCTGGGCGACAAGGAGAAAACGGCCGCATTGCAGAAGACCTACGCCGCCAAGTACCATCAGGTGTCGGACGAATACGATCCGACCTGGGACCTGTCCGGCATGACGCAGCAGGCGCAGTTCACGCTGAACCTGGGCCGCATGGTGGCGGATGCACCGCAGATGCCGCAGTGGAAGGCCGGCGACCCGTTCGGCGCCATCCGCGCGAAGAAGTAGGCGCTACTGTCTACGGCCGAGCTCGTGTCCACCGTGGTGTCAGACACCGACATGGACACGAGCTCGGCCGTACAGCTGTCGAGGCCGTGTCCGGTTCGGTGTCTGACACCAGGGTGGACACGGCCTCGGCCGTATCAGCGCTGGCCGCGCTGCTCTGTGGCAAACACCACCAGGCCCGCCAGCGGGAACATCAGCCCCGTCCACAGCACGCCGGTCCAGCCGTGGTGGGCGTACATCCAGCCGCCCAGCGACGAGCCCAGCGCGCCGCCCAGGAAGAAGATCGACATGTACAGGCCGTTCAGCCGCGAGCGCACGTCGGCGCCCAGCGAGTAGATCGCCCGCTGGCCCGTGACGAGGCTGGCGGAGACGCCCATGTCCAGCACCACCGAGGCGGCCACCAGCAGGCCCAGCTCGAGCAGCTGGCTGCCGTGCACGAACAGCGGCACGATGAACGAGATCGCACCGGCACCCAGTGCCATCGCGGTTGTCGACAGCGACTTGCCCTGGTCGGCGCGGCGGCCGGCAAACGGCGATGCGATGGCGCCGGCGATGCCCACCAGCGCGAAGATGGCGATGCCCGTCTGCGACAGGCCATGGGCCGGACTGGCCAGCACCAGCGGCACCGTCGTCCAGAACAGGCTGAACGCGCCGAACATGCAGAACTGGTAGGCGGCGCGGCGACGCAGGATCGGCGTCGACGTCAGCAGGTGCCACATCGAGCCCAGCAGCGCGGCATAGGTGCTTGAGTGGTCCGGTTCGCGCAGCGGCAGGCGGCGCTTCAGCAGCCATGCCAGCGCGGCCATGCCCAGCGCCGAGATGACGAACACGGCGTGCCATCCCAGCGCATCGGTGACGAGGCTCGACACGGGCCGCGCCAGCATGATGCCCATCAGCAGGCCGCTGACGACGGTGCCCACCGTCTGCCCCCGCGTTTCGGGCCGTGCCAGATGCGCGGCGAACGGCACCAGAATCTGCGCGGCGACGGAACCCAGGCCCACGCAGAACATCGCCGGCAGGAACAGCGCGGCGGTCGTGCTGAAGGCGGCCACGCCCAGCGCGCAGGCGGTACCGACCAGCGCGGTGACGATCAGCTTGCGGTTTTCCACCAGATCGCCCAGCGGCACGATGAACAGCATGCCGAGGCAATAGCCCAGTTGCGTCAGCGTGACGATCAGGCCGGCCGCGCCGGCGTCCAGGCCGGTGGCCAGGCTGATCGGCCCGACGAGGGGCTGCGCGTAGTACAGGTTGGCGACGATCAGGCCGGTGGCGGTGGCCATCAGCCATACCATCGCGGGCGAAATATCGGGTTGGACGGCGTGTTGTTGTTCTTGTGGGATGCTCACTGCGGCTCCTGTTGCTTCAAGGGGGCGATATTGTAGGAGATATCGCCCATCCCTGCAGGCGCCGCGGCGTTTACGCGAGTTGTTTATGCACGTCGGCGAGGATTTCGTAGGAGCGCAGCCGCGCGCTGTGCTCGAAGATCTGCGACGTGATCATCAGCTCGTCCGGCTGCGTGCTGGCGATGAAGCTCTTCATCTGCGCGGCCACCGTCGCGGCCGAACCAACCGCGGTGCAGGACAGCACCGAGTCCAGCATCGCGTTTTCCTGCGGGCCCAGCGTGCCGCGGTAATCCTTCACCGGCGGCGGCAGTTGCGACGGCCGGCCCGTGCGCAGGTTGACGAAGGCCTGCTGCATCGACGTGGCGCGGAACTGCGCTTCCTCGTCCGTGTCGGCCGCGAAGACGTTATAGCCCAGCATGACGTAGGGCTTGTCCAGCTGCGCCGACGGCTTGAAGTTGTTCCGGTAGAAGGCGATCGCCTGCATCATCATCTGCGGCGCGAAGTGCGACGCAAACGCATACGGCAGCCCCAGATGGGCGGCCAGTTGCGCGCCGAACAGGCTCGAACCGAGGATCCACAGCGGCACCTTGGCGCCATGGCCCGGCACGGCCAGCACGCGCTGGCGGGGCTCGTCGCACATGTAGTCCTGCAGCTCCAGCACGTCCTGCGGGAATTCCTCGGCATCGGAGCCCAGGTTGCGGCGCAGTGCGCGCGCCGTCGTCTGGTCGGAGCCGGGCGCGCGGCCCAGGCCCAGGTCGATCCGGCCCGGGAACAGCGCCTCCAGCGTGCCGAACTGCTCGGCGATCACCAGCGGAGAATGGTTCGGCAGCATGATGCCGCCGGCGCCGACGCGGATCTTCTGCGTGCCGCCCGCCACATGGGCGATGACGACGGCGGTGGCCGCGCTGGCGATGCCCGGCATGCCGTGGTGTTCCGCCAGCCAGTAGCGGTTGTAGCCCCACCGTTCGCCGTGCTGCGCCAGGTCCAGCGTGTGACGCAGCGACGCGCCGACATCGCTGCCCTGGGCGACGGGGGAGAGGTCGAGGATCGAGAATGGAATCATGGTGTGTTTCAGGTGCGCCGGCATACCGGCGAAGTCCTGCCTTTCGTGGTGAGTGTTCCGTGCCGCCGCGGCAGCCTGGCTCCGCTTCAACGGTGCGGGCATTGTGGCATGGCTGGCGCGATCCTGCAGGGCACGCCTCAGGACCCGGGCCGCGGCGGCGGCGGGAATGTTTCCTGTAAAACAGGGTCTGTC